>CAZJCX010000100.1:0-11516 GCA_964544425.1 uncultured Verrucomicrobiota bacterium | reverse complement strand
GTTCACGCTGATCGAGCTGTTGGTCGTCATCGCGATCATCGCATTGCTGGCGGCGATCTTGTTGCCCTCGCTCAAGAGAGCCCGCGAACGGGCGCAGGAAAGCATCGTCACCAGCAACATGGCGCAGATTGCCCTGGCGACGCATGCGTTCGCCGGCGATCGCGAAGGTTGGGCGATGGGCCTGAATCGGACCCAGTCCGCGCAGTGCGGCGGCATTGCGCAGAACGTCAAGTATGCCGCCGGCCCGGAGCCCGTGAACTGGACGGGCTCGCCGACCGAGCCGGTGACGGGCGGCAAGGTTAACAACAGCGGACTCTACCACCTGAAGTATCTCCCCAACCGGCGGGTGTTCGTGTCTCCCATCAACCTGAAGCAACATGCCGCCACGGCGGACGTGACGCATTTCAACTACAGCCTGGCCTTTGCCGGTGAGTACAGCACCGACTACATTGACTACCTGCCGCGGATGGTGCCGGGGAGCGGGACGGCCCCCTACTTCATCAAACTCTGGGATGCCAAGGTCCCGCAGGACACCATTTTCAGCGTGGCGATGCAGGGCAGCCCGGCTGACCCGTACATTCACCCGGCCAACTGGAGTTTAACCACCGACAGCTACCGCAACATGGCCAACCACACCCCGCGCTATGGCAATGGCCGGTACACCTTCGTCAGCTACGCGGATGGCCGAGTGGACCGGTTGCTGTCCGCCGCCGGCCCGCTCTGGCCGCTGACCACCTACTGGGATTTCCGCGCGCAGTGAACTGGCCCCGGCCTTTGCCTGAGATGATGACAACCATGCCGACTGGTAGGGACGCCTCTCCGAGGCGTCCGTCCGACACCACGCGGAACGGACGGCTCAGAGAGCCGTCCGTTCCAACCTTTCGCCGATTCGCCGCCTTCACCATGATCGAACTGTTGGTGGTGATCGCGGTCATCGTATTGCTGGCGGCGATTTTGTTGCCGGCGCTGAAAACGGCGCGGGAAAAGGCCAACCGCACCGTTTGCGTCTCGAACCTGCGCCAGTGGGGTGTCGCCATCTCCTCGCACAACGTCGATTCTCAAGGCGTCGTCCTGCAAACCACCCGGCCCTCGGAGTGGAGCTTCCATCCGTACCCCTCCTACATCTGGAAGGCCAACGTGTTGTACCCCGCCCAGTGGAACATCACGGACATCAATTCCTACATCAACGCCTTTGAGACCAATTCCCGCACCGCCAAGGCCACCGCGATCTGCCCCACGGATTATGGCGTCTCGAAACGCGCCATGGACGCCATCTACCAGAGCAACTCCTACAATTGGACGGGCCGGCTCAGTTACAGCTACTTCGGCCGCGTGGATCAGTGGCCGACATTCGCCACCCAACCCGCCGAACTGACCGCTGACCGGCTCGATGCCGAGCGGGTGATCATGGCGGAGACGATCTTTCGCTGGAACACTGACTGGTCGTGGAAATACAACCACGGCCTGAATCGGTCGTCGCACATCTCCGCCAATGCCACCGCGTACGGTGGCTGGTCGGATCGCGGGAGCGTCCCGCAACTGGCCGGCAATCAACGGCTCTACGGCGATGGCCGTGTCGTCTGGTTCAACCGTGAAGTGTTGAAACCGAACCTGATGGCCAGTCACAGTTCCACCGTCGGCTTCGTCAACAGCGCCGACAAAAATTTCTACTGAGCCGCAGAAGACACCCTCGGTAGGGACGCTTCTCCGAAGCGTCCGCCGGGTGCAAAGTTGCTCACGGACGCGGACGGCTCGGAGAGCCGTCCCTACCCACGATATCCGGCCTGGGCGCTACCGCTCATAACACCGCACCTCGAACACCGCGGCGGGCGCTGGGCCGTGGCTCGCGACGCATTCGATCACCAGCCGGTCGGTCGTGACCGGCGTCGCGAGCCGGAGGGTGTTGCGGGTTTGATGATTGTCCGAGCACTCCGCCACCAGCCGGCCCTGCGCGTCGCGGAGGCGATAGTGTTTCACGCAAAACGGCAGCGCCCGTTCCGGGTGGCCCAGCAACGCCGATTCCATCGGATGATCCCAGTCGGTGTCAAACCCCAACTCGACCCGGCCGATCGCGCGCGACTTGTCCCACGTCAACGTCAGCGCGGGCGCCGGATCGGCGAAGTCCGCCACCCAGGCGTTGGGCTGGGCGGTGGGGCGGGCCACGCCGTTGGTGACGTTGGCCGCGGCGAACACATCCAGCGCCGGTTCGATCTGCAACGCGAGGTTGTGGCCGCCGGGCCGGCGTTGCGGACTCCAAAACTCAAACGTCTCCACGCCCACGTTGCCGGGCGGCGCCTGCGTGTGGTGGTGGACCGCGGTGAGCACGCCGGTCAACCGCTGTTCGCTGGTGTGGACGGCGACCTGGTCGTTGGCCAGCAGACAGTAGAAGACGTACCGGGGCGCATCCACCACGGCGCGAAACGCCGCTACAACCGGCTGGTTGTCGCCCGCCGGCAGTTCAACCGTCACCGTGTCGAGCGTCACGTCCGGCGTGTGTTGCTCGTGCGCAGTTCCAGCCGCAACGTCGTCGGCGCGGCGACGTCCACGCGAAACGTCACGTGGGGCGCCGGCCCGGCCGGCACGGGCAGCAGTTGCGCGACGGAGCGGGTCAACGGCACGCGCGGGCCGTCGGCCGGCAATTGTCCCAACCGCAACTGGCTGGTGGCGGTGACGCGGGCCTGCCGGGCCAGGTCCTCGGGATCAGCCAACCGGTGGCCGGGAATGTGTTGGCCGGTGCGGAGCAGTTCGAGTTGGAGTTGCGCCACGCGCTCGGGCGCGGCGAGGTCGGCGGGCCGAAGTTGGTGCCGGCGGCACAGCGCGGCGGCGAGACCGACCGCTTGCCCGCCGTGGGCGCCGGTGCCCATCACGCGCGTGGAACTGAACGCGACATGGGTGGCGCTGATCAGGCGCCCGGCCAGGAACAGGTTGGTGATGTTGCGACTGTACAAACACCGGTACGGAATGCCGTAGATGCCGCGGGTGTGCGATTGGTAGCAGCCGGGTTTCTCGGAGAACACGCCATCGGCCGGATGCAGGTCGAGCGACCAACCGCCGAAGGCGACGGCGTCGAAGTGTTGGCGTTGCTCGATGAGGTCTTGCTGGCGCAGCCAGTAGTCGCCCTCGAACCGGCGGCTCTCGCGTTTGCCGGGGATCTGGCCGACCCATTCGAGCGTCAGCGTTTCGGCTTCGGGGAACTGGCCGGAGTTCTTGATGTGATGCCAGACGCCATAGACGACCTTCCAGAGTTCCCATTTGATCGTCTCGGTGTCGTGAACGGTGTCGAGCCGGCCGCCATACTCGATCCACCACAGCCGGCAGCCGTGGTCGCGGGCGTTGAACTGTCGGAAGCGCGGGATTTGGGTGATGTCCTGCAACGCGTAGCGCGGCGGGATGAACCGCACCGGCTGGCCGACGTCTTTGCTGTAGAAATAAATCGAATGCCCCAGCAGCTCGCCGTACTCGCGGGACGGGGCCAGTTGCTCGCCAAACTCCGCCGCCGACTCCGCTCCCATCCGAAACGCCGCGCCCGCCAGAAACCCGACCACGCCGTCGCCGGAAGCGTCGCAGAACAACGGCGCGCGCACGTCGTACCGCGTCGAATTCTGTGAACAGAACGCGCGGACCGAGGCGATGGTGTCGGGGTCGCGTTTCCCGACTTCGATCACGGCGGTGTTGAGCAACAGCCGCAGGTTGGGTTCGCTGACGACTTTCTCCAGCAACACCGTGTCGAAGATGACCGGGTTGCCTTCGGGATTGCGGTACAGGTTCTCGACGAGAATTTCGTCCACCACGCCGCCTTCGCGCGCCCAGCGATTGTTGTTGCAGAGATGGGCCGTCGCGCCCAGCACCCAGAGCCGGACTTCGCTGGAAGCGTTGCCGCCCAGCACCGGCCGGTCTGGATGAGCGTGACGCGCAGCCCGGCGCGCGCCGCGGTGATGGCGCCGCAGGTGCCGGCCAAACCGCCGCCCACGACAACGAGGTCGCAGTCGAGCGTTTCGGTTTTGAACTGTCGCTGGTCAGCCGGGGGTGCCGAGATCATGGAAGTGAAGCGAGCTAATCCGGCTGATAATCTGCCAATCTTCCGCGGAAATCCAAGCCCCAAATCACCCCGAGCGAGGTGGGGACGGAACCGGAAGTGATGAAGATGGAAAGTGCAGGCGAACGGTCCGTCGTTGACTGGTCGGGACGTATCTCCGAAACGTCCGCTCGGTGCCGCGGAGCGCGGACGGTTGGGACAGCCGTCCCTACCCGGTGGGGACATTTCTCAAAAGCGTCGTCGGCGTTGTAGCGGCGGTCTGTGACCGCCGGAGAACGGGTCCCACAACCAGATCACGCACGCGGAACGAACGCGACAGGGGCGAGCTAAGCCGGAACGATTCAGTCGGGAAATCCCCTCTCCCGCTTGCGGGGGAGCCGAGTCCGCGAGACGCCGCTGTCGTTTGCGGCAAAGAGTCAGGGTGAGGGGCCGTCCTGCTCGCAACTGCATCGCTCCGGCTAAGGACTACACTCAGCAGCACTGTCAGTTCCGGATTGTTTGCGGTCGGTTGGTTCGGTAGGCTGCGGCGCATGAAACGTCCGCTGGCCGGGCTGGCGATTTTGTTTGGCGCGGGCGTTTGGACGGGGTCGGTGACGGAGTGGGCGGTGGAATGGGGGTGGGGATGCGCGGCGGGATTGCTCGCCGCGTTTTTTCTTTTGCGGCAACGGTTGCCGTTTGTGTTCGCGTTGGTGTTTGTGGCGGGTGCGGTGGCGCACCGGGACGCGACGAGCAGCCGGGATCCGCGGGACGTGGCGAATTTGCTGCCGCGCCAAAGTCATCGCGCGGAGGTGCGCGGGGTGGTGCGCAGCGATCCGACGGGCCGGTCCAGTTTCTTTCTGGAGGTCGAGGCCGTGCGCTTGATTGCGTCCGCCGAAGATTTGCCCGCGTGGACTCCGGCCACGGGTCGGTTGTTCGTGCGGCTGCGCGCCGTGCGGCCGGTGGCGTATGGCGACGTGGTGGAGTTCTCGGCGAGCGTGCGCGCGCCGCGGCCGCCACGCAATCCGGGTGAGTTTGACCAGGTGACGTGGTTGGCCCGGCAGCGCGTGCAACGGGTGGCGACCGTTTGGCCGCGTGACCGGTGGGTAGTGGTGGCGTCGGAGCGGGGGAATCCGGTGGTGGCGCAGGCGTTGCGATTGCGGACACGGCTGGAGGCGGCGTTGCACGCGGGTTTGGAGGGCGAGCCGGGTCTGGCCGGGGTGTTGGCGGGGATGGTGATCGGGGAGCGGGCGGAGATTCCGCCGGACGTGTACACGGCGTTTCAGCGGACCGGCATGGTGCATGTGTTCGCGGTGTCGGGGTGGAACGTGGCGTTGGTGACGCTGGTGGTGGTGACGGCGTTGCGGGTGGCGCAGGTGCCGCAACGCGTTTGCGGCATCGTCACCATGCCGTTGCTGGCGATGTATGTGCTGGCCACGGGCGCGCAGCCGAGCGCGGTGCGGGCGTTGGTGATGGCGTGCGTTTGGTTGGGGGGCTGGGTGTTGGTGCGGCCGCCAGATTTGTTGAACAGCGTGGCGGCGGGGGCGCTGGCCATTTTAGTGTGGGACCCGTTGCAGTTGTTTGACGGCGGGTTTGTGCTGTCGTTCGTCGTGGTGTTGTCGTTGGTGCTGCTCACGCCGCCGATCGAACGGCCGCTCCAGCGGCTGATCGCGCGCGACCCGCTGGTTCCGGAGGAGTTATTGCCCCCGTGGTACCGGCCGTGGCAACGGCGCGGGCGGACGCTGGTGCAATGGTTGAGCGGGTCGGTCGCGGCGTGGATGGGATTGCTGCCGGTATTGCCTCACTACTTTCACCTGTTCACTCCGATCAGCATCCTCGGGAACGTGCTGGCGGTGCCGATCCTCGGCATCATCACCGCGCTCGGCATGGTGGTCTTGCTGGCGCATCCCGTCTGGCCGTGGCTGGCCGCGACATTCAACAACGCGAACTATGCGTTGCTGACCATCCTGATCAACGGCGTGGAATGGCTCGCGACCGTTCCGTTCGGGTATCGGTTTGTGGGCGCACCCGCGTTCTGGCTCAGCGCGCTCTACGGTGCCGTCCTGCTCGCGGCGGCGCGGTGGCCGGTGGCGTGGTATGGCGTGCCGGCTTTGGGAGTGGCGTTGTTCATTCCGTGGCCGGTCGAGCGCGCGGTGGAAGTCACCGTGGTGGATTTGAATCGTGGCGGGGCGATTTTTGTGAATGTCCCCGGTGAGGCCGATGATTTTTTGGTGGATGGAGGCGATGCCGTGACGGGAACGCGGGTGGTGGTGCCGGTATTGCGGGCGGCGGGGGTTGACCGACTCGGCGCGGTGGTGTTGTCGCGGGCGGACAAAAATCACGCCGCCGGTCTGCAGGTCGTGGCCGCGGAGCTGCCGGTTGGCCGGGCGTTTCACGCGGGGTTGTGGAGCCGGTCGGCTGCGTACGCGGAGTGGCTGGCGGATTGTCGGGCGCGGGGAATCGAGTTGGAAAAATGGCGGGCCGGTATGGAGGAGGGGTTGGTGCACGTGTTTCATCCCGCCACCGGCGCCGCCGCCGACCGTAGTGAAGATCAGGTCTTGGTGATTGGCGTCGAGTTCGGCCCGACGCGCGTCTTACTGGCGGGCGACGCCAGCGCGGAGGTGTTGACGGAGATTCAGGACGCGGTGCGAGACTACCGGCCGCAGATTGTTGTGCAGGGGATGGACGGAGCGAGTTGGCCGGAGTTTCGGGACTTCTTAATGGAGGTGCGTCCCGAATGGGCGGTCATCTGCCGCCCACCACCGAGCCGCTTTCACCCGCGGCGCGAATTACCGGAACCACCAGTACCGATCTTGAGAACCGACGATACTGGCGCGGTGACGTTGCGGCTGACGAAGAAGGGGTACGCCATCAAGACCATGCTTCCCGGCGGGTAGCCGACGGATCGCACGGATTGGGATTATCCGCCAAGACGCCAAGATTCAACATTTCCCCGCTCGGCTCTTGCTGCAGCCGGGAGGATTGCTGGTAGTCGGTTTCGTCGAGTTCCTTACCGGCCCGGTGATTGAGCGCGGCGTGAACAGCTTCGCGCAAGTCGTCGCCAAATGCCGCCAAGCGCAGAAGTTTTTTGGGTCGGCGGCTTGGTCGTTTTGCGGCCGCGGGAGGAGAAGCGGGACGCTTGTCCCACTTCTCCGGCTGGTGGAGCGTTGCGCGGTGGGGAGTTTTGTGTAGTATCGCGGGCGCGATGAGGAACCAATTACGATGATTGCGATAACGGGAGCGACCGGATTTGTCGGGCGCGAGGTGGTGCGGCAGGCGCGGGCAGCAGGGTTGCCAGTGCGGGCGGTTGTGCGGGACTTGCGGCACGCGCCGGCCGGGGTGGAGGTGTTTCATGGGAATGTGATTCATGCGCCGGCGTTGGAGGGGGCATTTACCGGGTGCAAGGCGGTGATTCATTTGGTGGGGATCATCAATGAGTGGCAGGAGAATACGTTCCAGCGGACGCATGGGCAGGCGACGTTGAATGTGCTCGATGCGGCGAAGCGGGCGGGGGTGAAGCGGTACATTCAGATGAGTGCGCTGGGGACGCGGGCGGGGGCGGTGAGCCGGTATCATCAGACGAAGTGGGAGGCGGAGGAGGCGGTGCGGAAGAGCGGGTTGGCGTGGACGATTTTCCGGCCGTCGTTGATTTATGGGCCGGGCGACCGGTCGGTGGAGGAGTTGGCGAAGGTGACGCGGTTGGCGCCGGTGGTGCCGGTGTTCGGGGATGGGGAGCGAAAGATTCAGCCGGTGGCAGTGGAACATGTGGCGCATTGTTTTGTGGCGGCGGTGCGGACGGATGCGGCCGTGCAGCGGACGTATGATTTATGCGGGCCGGCGGCGTTCACATGGAATGAGTTGTTCGACAAGCTGCTGGCGGCGCAGCGGTTGCGGCGGGCGAAGTTGCATCTGCCGGTACCCGTCGCGCGAGGGATCGGGGCGGTGTTGGAGAAGACGTCGCCGCATCCGCCGTTCAACCGCGAGCAGGTGGTGATGAGCCGGGAAGATAACGTGGGCGATCCCGGTCCGGCCGAGCGGGATTTTTGTTTCACGCAAGAACCGTTCGAGGTGTATCTGGCACGGCGGTTCGGCCGCGCGTGAAAAGCAAACAGGGGAATCCCGGTAGGGATTCCCCTGTGTGAAGATACGGACCGGTTATTCCGGCTTGTCGGCTTTTTCCTTTTTGGCCTTGGACTTGGCCGGGCTGAGTTTATGGCAGATATTCTTGTCCCCCTCCGCCAGATAGTTTGAGGTGTAGCGGTCACCCACTTTGAGGTCGGTGAGTGTGGCGACTTCCTTGTCGCCGGTGGTCATGCGACAGGTCTCGGCGCAGGTAAAAGTCTTTTCCTCATTCTTGCGGTTCTTGAGGGTGAAGGTTTTCGCGGCAGCATCCGCCGAGACGACTTCGCCGGTAAACTGGCGTTTCTTGGGTTTGCCTTGCTTGACGTTTTGGTCATTGTCTTCGGCGTGCGCGGGCGTGAGCAAGGTCACCGCCACGGCGGCGACGCCGACGGCCATCATCGAACGAATCCACGATTTCATAGCGCATTCCTCCTGATTGGTTGGGGTTGGTTTCTGAAGCGGAAAATAGTTTAGGCAACGCGCGCGCGCGACTCAACAACAAATCCGCTTGATTCGATGAGTTGATTTGCGAAGATGCGCGCGAGTTCAGCACCCCGGATTGCGAGAGGAGACTTTGTCTATGAGCGTCGAGACTTCCAACGTCCGCACTGTCGCCATCGTCGGACACACGGCCAGCGGCAAAACGTCCTTGATTGACGCCGCGTTGTTTATCGCGAAGGCGACGCACACGCATGGGCGCGTGGCAGCCGGGACAAGCCAGGTGGATTGCTTACCGGATGAGATCGAGCGGAAGAGCACGGTCCACGCAAAGCCAGTGGTGTTGGAGTGGGAGGGGGCGCGGGTGTATTTCATTGATACGCCGGGCGTGGCTGATTTTTACGGCGACGTGGTGGCGGCGGTGCATGCGGCCGACGCGGCGATTGTGGTGGTGGATGGCGTGAGTGGGGTGGAGGTGGGCACGCGGCGCGTGTGGAAGTTGCTTGATGAGTTGCAACGACCGCGGATGATTTTCGTCAGCAAACTCGACAAGGAGCACAGCGATTTCTTCAAGTGCGTGGAGCAAGTCCGGTCGGCTTTCGGGAAGAACTGCATTCCGTTTGAGATGCCGTTGGGCAAGGAGGCCGGGTTCAGCAAGGTGTTGAATCTGCGGACGACGGCGGAGCGGGATGTGCCGGCGGAGTTGCGCGAGCAGTTTCACAGCGCGCATGAAAGTCTGGCGGAGGCGGCGGCGGAGCAGGACGACAAGTTGCTGGAAGAATATTTGGGCGGGCAGGAATTGACGTTGGAAGAGATTACGGCGGGAACGCATACCGGGATTGCGCGCGGGGCAATTGTGCCGATTTATTGCGGGTGCGCGGAGAAGGAGATCGGCGTGCGCAATCTGCTGGAAGGGGTCAAGGCGTTGATGCCGTCGCCCACCGAACGGCAGGCGGAACCGACAGATGATAGCAGTTCGTTGCTGCTCACGGCGGACGCGCCATTTAGCGGGGTGGTGTTCAAAGTGACGGTGGACCCGTTTGCCGGGCACTTGGCGTATGTCCGCGTGGAGTCCGGCACGCTGCGGCCCGAGATGGAGATCCTCAACACGACGCGCGGCGTCAAGGAGCGGGTGCCGCCGTTGCTGCGGATTCAGGGTAAGACGCAGACGCCGGTGCCGCAAGCGGGCCCCGGTGAGATTGTGGCCCTGGCGAAATTGAAGGACACCCACATCAACAACACGCTCAGCGACCCCGCGCATCCGGTGAAGTTTAAGCCGATTGTGTTTCCGAAGCCGGTCACCAGCCTGGCGATCCACCCCCACACGGCCAAAGATGAGGAAAAGATCAGCACCGCACTGCACCGGATTTCGGAAGAAGATGCCACCTTCCATTCGGAACGAAACCCGAACACGAAGGAATTGGTGATCTCCGGTTTGGGTGATGTCCACCTCCAAGTGGTGCTCGACAACATGAAACGGCGGCTCGGCGTGAACGTGGATGTGAGCACGCCAAAGGTGGATTACAAGGAAACGATCAACGCCCGCGCCGAGGGGCATTACAAACACAAGAAACAGTCCGGTGGGCACGGCCAATACGGCGAGGCGTACTTGCGAATCGAGCCGGGTGAGCGTGGGACGGGCTTTGAATTTCTCAACGAGGTGGTCGGCGGCGCAATCCCCCGCAACTTCATCCCGGCTGTTGAAAAGGGGTGTGTCGAGGCATTGCAGGCCGGTACGATCGCCGGTTTTCCCGTCGTGGACGTCCGCGCGACGGTGTACGACGGGTCGTATCACGACGTGGATTCGAATGAGTTGAGTTTCAAGATTGCGGGGTTGCACGCGTTCAAGGAGGCGATGGCGAAGGCGCGGCCGGTGTTACTGGAGCCGGTGATGAACGTGGCAGTGTACGTGCCCGATCACTACATGGGCGAAATTACCGGCGACTTGAACCACCGGCGCGGCCGGATTCAGACAGTGGATTCGAGCGATGGTTTGCAGATTATTCGGGCTCAGGTACCGCAAGCGGAAATGTTCAAATACGCCAGTGAATTGCGCTCCATAACCGGCGGCCGGGGCACGTTCGAGATGGAGTTTTCCCATTACGAACAGGTGCCGGCACAGCTTGCGCAGAAGGTTGCCGCCGAGGTAGCGGCCTTGAAAAAGGAGGGATGATAACTTTTTTGCAAAAAGTTGTTGCATTCATTTTTCGGGGTGAGTACTGTGCGCGCCCTTTCACCGAGGAAGGCGTGGCGCAGTTGTAACAGAAAATTTTCGGTGAGGGGCTTGACAGTCGGGTTTGCAGGCAGTAGATAGGCATGGCTGCGAGGGGAGTGCGGTCGGTTCTTTAGGAGTAAGCAATTTCGCCTGATGCGGCGATGCTGTCGTCGCGTCGGGCCTTTTTATCGGCAGAGATGCCGGTGATTGTTCCTTGAAAATTGAATTGTGCGATACGTGAGAGCCCACGTGCCTCCGATGCAAATCGGAGGACTTTGAGAGTTGTACCAGATTCACCGGTTAGCCCCGGTGGGTCGGCTCAACGTGAGATCGATTAGGTCCGCAAGGGTCTAAAAGATTATTATACGGAGAGTTTGATTCTGGCTCAGAACGAACGCTGGCGGCGTGGATAAGACATGCAAGTCGAACGCGAGTTTATTTATAGCAATATGAGTGAACTTGAGTGGCGAAAGGGTGCGTAACACGTAGCTCACCTACCTCGAAGCGGGGGATAGCTCGGCGAAAGCCGAATTAATACCGCATGTGGTCGAGAGACTAAAGTTGGGGATCGTAAGACCTGACACTTCGAGATGGGGCTGCGGCCTATCAGCTAGTTGGTGAGGTAACGGCTCACCAAGGCGAAGACGGGTAGCTGGTCTGAGAGGACGACCAGTCACACTGGAACTGAGACACGGTCCAGACACCTACGGGTGGCAGCAGTCGAGAATT
>CAZJCX010000099.1:10426-11863 GCA_964544425.1 uncultured Verrucomicrobiota bacterium | reverse complement strand
CCCCAACATTTCGAGCCGGTGCGCCGAGAACGGTTCCGTCACCACCCCGCCCGCCGCCGGCACAAAACCGTCAAACGCAGTGAACCCTTCGCTGGCGCGCTGTGTCGTCGCCAGCAAGCCGCGTTGCAACCACGGAAACAATTCGCCCACCAACCGGGTCGGCTCGACGACGGGCGCGCCGGCACACAAGCGCCACAACCACCATTCAGTTTCCGACATCGCCGCAGTCGGCTCGCTCGGCGCGGTGGCGGCGGTCGGGCCGGTGGGCAGTTCCAGTCCCGCGCTCCGCCCGGCGTCGCCGGTAAGTTCGTGGCTGGCAAAACTGGCGGTGACGGTGCCGCACAGCCGGGCGCGCAAGCGGTCGAACCGCAGCCGACCGGTCTCGCGTTGTGTGGCGGCGGTTGGCAATTCCTCTGACAACGCCCGGCGTTCGCCGTCCAGCAGCACCGGGTCTTGCCGACCCGCCGGCGGGAAGCGGCCGGCATCCAGCCCGACGATGAACGTGTGCGGCCGGCCAGAATATCCGCCGGATTCCCAACGCGCCACGTAGAGGTGACCGGGGCGCGGACCTTCGCCGCGCACGCGCGTCTCCGCCAACAACGCGGTGAGCCATTCGCGGACATCGAGATTCGAGCCGGGCAGCCACACGGCGAGTTCGGCGAGGCGTTGCTGGAGGACGTCGCGGGCGAAGTTGTCGAGTTCGTTGACGCAGCGGATGTGTTCGGTGAGAAATTCTGTGGCCGCAATCAACGGCGGCTGGCCGGCACACGCCAGCAACTTGGCGAGTGGTGAGAGACGGTCGAGCTGCGCCAGATACCGGTCGCGTCCGAAACCGATCGGCAGGCGCCGCAGTTTGTCAGCCAGCGTGGCCGGTAGATTTTCGAGCAATCCATCGCGAATCAGCGCCACCAACGTCGCTTGAGGAAAATCGTTTCCGATCCACGCAAGAAACCCGGCAAGGGAGCGGCCTGGTCGGGTGTATTGCACCGGGATGCCTTCCGCGAAGGTGGCCGGTACGGCGAGGGATTCGGTCAACTCGAAGAGACGCGGGAGATAGACGGCAGAATCGGTGTGGAGAATCTCGACTTGATCGAGCGGCCAGCCGTTGACGAGGCAGCGGCGGAGGACTTCCCGGACTTCGTTCGACTCACCGATCGCCCGGAACGAATCGGTGACCGGCGTCACGGGAGCTTCGTCCACCGGCAAGGTGATCCGTTGCGCGGCCGGTAATTGTTCCAGCAGCCGGCGATGGAGCGCGGCGAGTTCGAGGTCGGCCGGCACCAAGACGATGACGCCGGCCGGCAGGGCCGGCGGTTGGCGCAACAGATTCGCATCATCCACGAGGTGCCGGTGGGTCAACTCGCGTTCGTAGCCGGCAAGCAGTGCCGTGAGGTCGCGGCGTTTGGCGGGGACTTCGAGAGGCGCGTGGTCGAGATC
>CAZJCX010000099.1:5229-10407 GCA_964544425.1 uncultured Verrucomicrobiota bacterium | reverse complement strand
AGACCGGCCAGCCGCAGGTCGCGCAAGGTGTCGGCAAGCCGTTCGGCAAGCGCGAGACTTGGCCGCAGACCGCCGAGATAGCCGGGGTCGAGTTCGCCGAGGAGTTTGGCCGCGACGACGGTGCGGCCAACCGGGGAAATGAGTTGGCGGTCCGCCGTGCCGGCCACGGCGAGCGCGAACGAGGCGAGGGTGTGGAGGTGGAGATTGACGCAGGGCTGCCCGGCGCGGGCGAGGTGTTCGGCCCATTGCAGGCCGACGCGCCGGGAGGGGCAGAGGAGCCATTTTTCGGCGAGGGGGGCGCGGCGGCAAGCGGCGGCGAGGGCGCGGTGCAAAGCCGGCAAGTTTTCGGATGGCGGCGGCATGGGATTCTTGTTAGTGCTAGGCCCCCTGATGAGAGTGCTGCCCAAGTATATCGCGCGCCAAACAGCGGTCACGCTGATTATGACGGTGAGCGTGTTTACGTTCGTGCTGTTGCTTGGCGGAATGGTGCGGCAGTTGAGTGAACGCAATGTCAGCTTGTCCGCCGTGGGAATGTTTCTGGCGCTGACGCTGCCCAGCTTGCTGAGTTTCACGCTGCCGATGGCGATGTTGGCGACGGCGTTGCTGGTCTTCGGCCGGTTGAGCGCGGACCACGAACTGACGGCCTTGCGCGCGAGCGGCGTCAGCCTGGGACAGGTGGCGGCGCCGGTGATGTTACTGGCGGCGGCGCTGGCAGGCCTATGCCTCTATATCAACGCCACGCTCGGTCCGACCTGCAAGTTTCAGGTGCGCACACTCGTGGTGCGCCTCGGCTTGGAACGCCCGCTCGATCTGCTCGACGAGGGCCGGTACTTGAAGGAATTCCCCGGCTACGTGATCTACGTCGGCCGCAAGCTCGACGACGCCGTGGCGGACATTGTGATTTTCACGCTCGACGACAACGGCAATGTCACCTCCAGTTTTCGCGCGCGACGCGGCACGGTGTCGGTGCGGCGCGACACGAACAAGTTGCTGCTCGACTTGGAGGACGTGCGGGGCGACCTGCGCGACCCAAGCGACCCCTTGAACTTGCGGAAAATCCGCGCCGGGACGACCGCGCAACGGTACCCGGTCGAGTTGGATTTGGGACGGATTCTCCGCAAGGCGCGCACCGGCAAAAAGCTGAGCGATTTCACCTTGGCGGAGCTGGTGGCCGAAATCCGCCAACTGCAAGCGCGCGGTGTTTATCCGGCCGCCGCGCTGGTCGAAGCCCATCAACGCGTGGCGATGGCGGTGGCGTGCCTGTCCTTCACGCTGATCGGCATCCCGCTCGGCGTGCAAACGAGCCGCCGCGAAACCTCGATCGGGATCGCGCTGAGCCTCGGGCTGGCGTTCCTGTTTTATTTCGTTGTCATCACCGCCAACGCCGTCAAAGACCGCCCCGCGCTCTTTCCCGAAGCCATCTTGTGGATGCCCAATCTGATTTTCACCTTCGTCGGTCTCGTGCTGCTCTGGCGCTTGTCGCGGGCGTGAGACCGCCGCTACAGACTGCCGGCCAAGATGCGGGACGCGTGTTGCAGGGCTTCGGACAATTTTTCCGGCAGTTTGCCACCCGCTTGCGCCAGATCCGGCTTACCGCCGCCGCCGCCGCCGCAAATCTTGGCCAGCTCCCCGACAATTTTGCCGGCGTGTTTACCCGCCTGCACCTGGTCGGGTGTGACGTAACATAGCAGCGCGACTTTGCCTTCGGCCGCGCCGCCGAGCACCACCACGCCACTCGTGAACGTGGGTTTCAACGCATCCACCACCGCGCGCAGCAACTCGGCATTCGCTGCGCCGAGATTCTCCACCACGCCCCCGTGCCCGGGCAACTTCGCCGCGATCTCGGCCGCCAGTTTCTGCTGTTCTGATTTTTGATTCCGACCGTCTGATTTCTGCTTCTCCCGCTCGCGCTCCCGGTCGGCTTCCGCCTGTCGTCGCGCCGCAACTTCGGCCACAAACTTCTCGGCAAATTCACCGCTGACGGCCTCCAGCCGGCGAATCCCGGCCGCGATGGCCGATTCCTTGACGATCTTGAACAAGCCAATTTCACCGGTGGTCTTGGTGTGCGTGCCGCCGCACAATTCCATTGAGAATCCATCGAGCCGACCGGCCTGGCCGCCGATTTGCACGACGCGGACCACATCGCCGTATTTGTCCCCAAAGAATTGCATCACCTCCGGGTGGCCGCGCACCTCCGCATACGGCAACTCGAACCACCTGACCGGTGCGCTCTCCCGAATCCGCTCGTTCACGAGACGTTCGATGTCGGCCAGTTGTTGATCGGTGAGTTTTTCGGGGTGGTTGAAATCGAACCGCAGCCGGTCGGGCGCCACCAACGACCCGCGTTGCCGCGCGTCCCGGCTCACGACCTCGTGCAACGCCCAGTGGAACAAGTGCGTGACCGTGTGATGCCGCTGGATGTTTGCCCGCCGGGCAGCGTCCACGGCGGCGCGGACGAGCGTGCCCTCCGCCACCTCGCCGGCGCACCGGTGGACGATGACGTTGCCATGTTTTTGGGTGTCGAGCACGGCCACCCCGGCAATCTGCCCGGTATCCCCCACCTGCCCGCCCATCTCAGCATAGAACGGCGTCTGGTCGAGAACGACTTCCTTCCCGGCCACCAACACCCGCGCTTCCGTCTCCAGCCGGTCGTACCCGATGAACGTCGTCGGCTCCACGTCACCGGCCTCGCTCACAACGGTCACAACCGTCTTTTTCTTCGCGTGATCTTCCTGCGACCGGCGGCGCTGCTCGTCCATCAACCGCTCCACGCCCGCCGCGTCCACCCCCAACCCGCGCCCGCGCGCCATCAACTCCGTGAGATCCACCGGAAAACCGTATGTGTCGTAGAGCTTGAAAGCAGCTGTAGCGGCAATCGTCGGTCGTCCTTCAATAAAAGAAGGCAGCACCCCCTGACGAAGTTTCTCGAGCGATATCGCCTGTCCGTGAGCACCACCCCTTTTCCTAAAGTAAAGATCACGCTCGACTGGAACCGGCGTCGGCCCCTCTTCTAAGCGGGCACCCGTCGAATAAGGCATCGGTATCACTTCAACATCTTGAGCTAAAGCGTGCGCCTTAATCGCATCAATGATGATTTCCGATTCAAACAATTCAATTCCGCGATCGAGCGTGCGGTTGAAACTCTCTTCTTCGGCGCGCAGCGTGGTCGTGATCGCGGCTTGGCGGCGGACGAGTTCGGGAAAGACCGACCCGAAGTTTTGCACCACCACCGGCACCAGTTTGAAGAAGAACGGCTCTTTGAAACCGAGGTTGCGCCCGTAGCGGACAGCGCGACGCAGAATCCGCCGCAAGACGTAGCCGCGACCTTCATTCGACGGCTGAATCCCGTCCGCCACCGCAAAGCTGAGGCAGCGGATGTGATCGGCGATGACGCGGAACGCGATGTCCACCGGGTTCTTGAGGTCACCGGAGTATCGCTTCCCGCTCAACGCCGCCAACTCGGCAAAGATCGGTGTGAAAACGTCACTCGCGTAATTGGAGATGGGCTGCGTGAAATCGGTCAGCCCGCGCGTGCATTGGATGATCCCGGCCACGCGCTCGAAACCCATGCCGGTATCCACGTGCTGCGCCGGCAACGGCGTGAGCGAGCCGTCAGGATTGGCGTTGAACTGGATGAAGACCAGATTCCAAATCTCCATGCACTGCGGCGTGCCGGCATTGACCAGCTTCGCGCCGCCGTCACCGTACGGCGTGAGGTCAATGTGCAACTCGCTGCACGGGCCGCACGGGCCGGTATCGCCCATCATCCAAAAATTGTCTTTGCGATTACCGGGCACCACATGGTCGGGTGGTAAATACCGCAACCAGAGTTCGCGGGCTTCCGCGTCAGCGGGAATCTTGTCGTCGCCGCCAAAATACGTGGCATAGACGCGGGCGGGCGGGAATTTCCAGCGGCGCGTGATCAGTTCCCACGCCCAATCAATCGCTTCCCGCTTGAAGTAATCGCCAAAACTCCAGTTGCCGAGCATCTCGAAGAATGTGTAGGGAAAGGGTGTAATGTGTGGTGATACGTGTCCAGCCCGACATCTTCGAGGTCGTTGTGTTTCCCCCCGGCGCGGATGCACTTTTGCGTGTCCGCCGCGCGACCGGGCTGATAGGGACACCGGGTCTGGCCGAGAAAGATCGGCACGAACTGGTTCATGCCCGCATTGGTGAACAGCAGATTTGGCGCATCCGGCAACAGCGACGACGAGGGCACGATCGCGTGCTGCTGCTCGCGAAAAAAATCCAGAAACGACTGACGGATCTCAGCGGAGGTCATGAAACGGCAAGCCCGGCGGGTTTGACGACGCGTTACTCGCCCTTGACCTTCCGCGGCAGATGCGCGCCACCGCGGATCCGGGCGTACACCTCGGCGATGACGGCGTCGAGCACTTTGGGATTGGCCTTGAGGAAATCCTTCGACGCTTCCCGGCCCTGCCCGATCTGCTCGCCCTTGAACGCCAGCCACGACCCTTTGCGCTCCAACACTTCGAGATCGGTGGCCACGTCAATCACCGGGCCTTCCTTGGCGGTGCCGACGTCGTACATGATGTCGAACTCGGCTTCCGCGAATGGCGGCGCGACCTTGTTCTTCACGACCTTCGCCCGGACGTGACTGCCGACGACGCGGCCGGTCGGGTCCTTGATCACGTTCAACCGCCGCATGTCAATCCGCACGCTCGCGTAAAATTTCAAGGCCCGCCCGCCGGGCGTCGTCTCCGGGCTGCCGAACATCACGCCGATCTTCTCGCGAATCTGGTTGGTAAACACGCAGGCCGTCTTCGCCTTGTGGATCGCCGCCGTCAACTTCCGCATCGCCTGCGACATCAATCGCGCCTGCGCGCCCACCGTCGCATCGCCCATCGCGCCTTCCAACTCCGCGCGCGGCACGAGCGCCGCCACCGAGTCCACCACCACCACGTCCACCGCGTTGCTGCGGATCAGCGTCTCGGTGATCGTCAATGCTTCCTCACCGCTGTCCGGTTGGCTGACGAGCAAATCTTCGAGGTTCACGCCGATGCGTTTCGCGTAGGCCGGATCCAGCGCGTGCTCCACGTCCACGAACGCGGCCAAGCCACCGGCCCGCTGCGCGTGGGCGATCACACTGAGCATCAACGTCGTCTTGCCGCTGCTTTCCGGCCCGTACACCTCCGTGATGCGCCCGCGCGGAATCCC
>CAZJCX010000099.1:2913-5219 GCA_964544425.1 uncultured Verrucomicrobiota bacterium | reverse complement strand
GCCGAGGCCGAGATCCAGCGAGAGCGCCCCCGTCGGGATGATCGGAATGTCGGTGCGCGCGATCTCATCGCCCAGCCGCATGATGGCCCCGCTGCCGAATTGTTTTTCGATGGCCGCGACCGCCACCTGGAGATTCTTGTCTTTCAACACCGCTTCTTTTTCTTTCGCTTCAACTTTGGCCGGCATGTTCGCGTTCTCCTCGTAATCTGTGTGATGACAGCGTTGTGTAAATCGAACCGTGGGGATGCAACTGGCTCTGAAAAAGGTGAACGGCCTCCACCCGCATCGTCCCGAATGACTGGGTTGTAAGGGAATCCAACGCACGTGTCAACGCGCCATCCGGTCGCGCCACCTTCACGCGCCCCAACGTCAGGTGCGCCGTGAATTCGTGCGCCTCCGCGCGCCAACCCCGCCCGCGCACCCGCTCCGCCAACTCCCGCAACCGCCCCGTCTCGTCGCGGCACCCCACCCAAACCACGCGCGGACAACGCACGTCCGGGAAGCCGCCGACCCCCGTCACTTCCACCTCAAACGGCGTAACACGCCCGGCCACCTGCTCCAACGCGGCCGAAATTTCCGGAGCCTGCTCGGCCGGTATCTCTCCCAAAAACTGCAACGTCAAATGCAGATTTGCGACGTTGCTCCAGGAAATCTTCACCCCCATCGGCGCCCGTCGCAACCGCTCCTGCGCCGCCCCCACCGCCGCCCGCACCTCCGGCGGCAAATCAATCGCGATAAACGCGCGGATCACCGTCGCGGTTCCTTGAGAAACTCCTCGACCAGGTCCGGGAAGTCCATTCGCAGCCGCTTGATCGCGTCGCGATCTTTCTCGCGATCGGCCGCGATCTTGGATTGAAGGATGTGCCGCAAGCTGGCAATCCGGATCTGGGAGCCACGCACGTCACGCAACACGCCTTGCGCCCACACTTCATCGAAACTCGGCCCGGAAATTTCATTCGTCAGATCCACAACCGGACCACCGTACGGGTCAATGAATGTCACCACCGCGCCCCAGGCGATGAGATCGGCGGCAGGAACGCCTTCTTTGGTGTCCGTCAGGCCAATCCGCCGAAACGCCATGCGCGCCCGCTCCAAGTGCTCGGCCTCCGGCCGCACAAAAAAATCGAAATCATACGATACCAGCGTCGCCCCATGTGCCGAGGCCGCGCTCAATCCCATCCAGACATAATCGGCGCCTGACGACTCCATCGCGCCAAACACTTCATGGTAGGAACTCATGGGCGTGGTTTCGGGTGGCTATTCGGCACCACCCGGCTACAGCGCATCGCCCGCAGGCAATCCGACATCTCCAGAACTCCGATGACACGGCTGGGAAACAAACCGCGTTCCGCCGCCTGAAAAATTGGCTCCCACTCTTTCAGGCGCGGGTCATTCACCGGCAAGTCACGATGTTCGGGATTGCGCTTCACGCGTTCACCTTACCGCAGCCGTTGCCGCGAGACAACTCCCGCCGCAGCAGGTCGAGCGCGGTTTGGGCGACGAAAAACTTGAACGTCTCGCGATCCAGCAGCCATTGCTGTTTCACGCACACCGTCCGCACCGGCGTCGCCAGCGCCATGAACACGAGGCCGACCGGCTTCTCCGCCGTGCCGCCGCCCGGCCCCGCTATCCCGGTCGCGCTGAGCGCGAAGGTTGCGCCGCTGCGCTGCCGGGCGCCCTCCGCCAGTGCGCGGGCGACCGGCTCGCTGACGGCACCGTGCTTGGCCAACACGGCAGCCGGTACGCCGAGGTCGCGCCGTTTCGCCTCATTGCTGTACGTCACCCAACCGGCGACGAACGCTGCGCTGCTACCGGGCACGTTCGTGAGCCGGTGGGCGAGTTGCCCGCCGGTGCAGGATTCCGCCGTCGCCACCGTCTGGCCGGTCGTGATGAGTTGTCGGATCACTACATCTTCCAACCGCTCCTCGCCCATGCCAAAGATGTTCTCGCCCAGCGCAGCGCGGACGCGACGTTCCGCTTCGTCGTTGGTGGCCCGGTCGGCAATCAGGCGGACTTCCACCTCGCCCATGCGGGCGCAGTAGCCGAGTTCGAGGCCGGCGAGATCGGCGAGCGCGGGGGCGACTTGCTCCTCCACGTGCGACTCCGCCAGCCCCGCCACCTTCAACACCCGGCAATCCAAAGCGGGGTTGGCGGGCAGCAACGGCAGCACGTGATTCTCGAACATCGGCTTCAACTCGCGCGGCGGCCCCGGCAACAGAAACAACTGTGTAGAGGCCGCCGTCCCGGCGGCAGGCTTGGAATTCCCGCCGCCGGGGACGGCGGCCTCTACAACCAAATACAACCCC
>CAZJCX010000099.1:0-2903 GCA_964544425.1 uncultured Verrucomicrobiota bacterium | reverse complement strand
GGCGCGGTGCCGTTCGGGTTGGGTAGGACGGTCGCGCCGTCGGGCACTTGCGACTGCACCTCGACCGATTGCGGTTTGTGAATCCCGCGCCTGCGAAACCGCTCGGTAATGGCGGCGGCGACCGCCTCATCGCGGCGCAACGGCCGGCCGCACAACTCGGCGACCACGTCCCTCGTAAAATCGTCGCTCGTCGGACCGAGTCCACCCGTGATGATGAGCACATCGCTCCGCGCCAACGCTTCTGCGACCACCGCGCGCATCTCCGCCCGGTCATCGCTGACGCTCACCTGCCGGGTAAACCGCAGCCCGCGCTCCCCGAGTTTGCGGGCGAGATAGTTGACGTGAGTGTTGACGGTGAAGCCGAGCAACAGTTCGCTGCCGGTATTGATCAGTTCAATCCTCACGACGTTTCCCCGAGTGCGGCAACAATTCCTTGGGCAAGTTGGCGGCCCGGTACGAGGGCTCGCTGATCGTCCCGCCCACCTCGTACTCCAACAGCACGCCGATCAATTTCGTCAGGATGTTCAAACCGGGAATGTTCCGCAAGAACTGGGCTTGCACCCGGAAATCCAGCTTCCCGTCAAAATCCACCGTCCCCGGCGCGCGCGCCGTGAACGCCCCGGCCTCGACAGTCAGATTTTCGGATCGCCACGCATACTCGCTGATCTTGAAATCCGCTTTTGCGCTTGTGGCTTTCGTGTTGCCGAGCACGTGCGAAATCGGCCCAAACAACGGCGCCTCCCACAACACGCCATCTGCCACGGTCAACGAGCCGCGCCCGACAAGTTGGCGCGTGTCCTCGCCCGCGCCGCGCAACTCCATCTCCCCGGTCAGATAGCCAGTGGCTTTCGCCGTGCCGCCCATGTCGGTCAACAGCCGCTTCACATCGGCGCGCTGCACGTCGAGTCGGAACTGGTAGGTCACGTTCGTCCCGGCAAACTGAAAGTCGGTGCCCCCCGTGAGTTTGCCCCCGTAAAAATCCGCCGCAAAATTCGCGATCTGAAACGTGTTGTTCGTGAACGTCAGGTTCGCCTCCGCCCGATCCGCCGTCAGTTTCCAATACGCAAACTGCTCGCCCACCACGTGCGCCGTCCACGCTGTGTTCGTCGGGTTCACAAAATCCACGCGTCCGCGCGCATTGCCGTCGGTGCGCGGCCCGAACCGATACGGGCGCAACGTGGCCGCGGACACCGGTCCCAACAATGGCGCCATCTCATTCGGGTTGGCGGTACAGGCCACGTCGAACTCCACCACGTGCTCGTTGAAATCCGCGCGCACCGTCCCGGTCGCTTCGCCCTCCGGCCGCACCAACACCAACTCCCGCGCCTCCAGAATGCTCTCGCGCAACTTCAGCCGAGCCGCCGCCCGCTGCAACTCCACCCCGCGATACCGGCACGGCCCCGCCTCAATCGTCGCGTCGTACGCAAACGCATCCGGATCCACAAAATCACCGGCAATCCGCGCCACAATCCGGGGCGACGCCGCAAACCAACTCGGCTCCACAATCCGCCGCATCACCGGCGTCATCAACGGCAACAGCTTCGGCGGATCCAGCGTGCTGACCACGTGATACTGGAAATCCGTGCTTTCGATGTGCAACTCACCGGCCCCCGTCAACTGTCCCTCCGCCATCACCACCAACGCATTCGTCACGGATAGATTCGGCCCGTGATTCGCAAACTCAAAGTCCACCCGCAAAAATGGCACGCCCCGCACCGCAAACGCTCCCGCCAACACCGACCCCTGCAACTCCGGCAACGGCCCCGTGTCTGGCGACAACCGGTACCGCAACGCAATCCGCGGATTGTCCTGCACCTTCACATCCCGCGCCAGAAACTCCCGCGCCGCCACCGGCGCAAACCCGGCAAACGCCGTCGGGTCCGTCGAACTCGTCACCTCCAAATCAAACGCCCCCCGCGCCACGTCGTACCGGCCGCGAAACCGCACCTCGCCCCGGTACAACTCCAACTCAAACTGCGGAAACTCCACTGCTCCATCCTGCATCGTGACGATCACCCGAGCCTCGTCCACTTTCGCCCCACGCAATTCCATCCCCTGCCCCCGCAATCGCACCCGCGCCCGCGCTTCGAGCGGCCGCGCCAGATCAATTTCAAAATTCAAATCGAGCTGCGGCGGCGCGGAGACCTTCACCCGATTCAACTCCCGCACCACTTTCGTCACGAACCGGAACGGCGACGGCCCCTGCGGCTGCAACCGCGCCTCCGGCCCCGCCGGCTTCAACTGCCCGGTCACGTACAACTGGATGCCGCAGTACAACCCCGTCAGCCGGTCCAACACCACCGCCCCATCCTCGCGAAACAGCACCGTCGCATACGCATCCTGCGCCGTGAACAACGCGCTGCCCTGCTCATCCGGTGGCGTCGGCACCGCGATGGTGGCATTCGTGATTCGCACCGCCCGCAACGGTTGCCGCCGTTGCGCCAACCCGCGCCAATCCGGCACGATCACCACCTCGTCCACCTCCACCAACGTCTCCGCCGGCGCCCGCGCATCGGCCAATTCCATCTGCGTCGCCACAATCCCCCGAAACAAATCCAACCGGATCGCCGCAAACCGCAACGCCACTCCCGTCCGCGTAATCTGCGCCTCCAACAACCGAATCAACCGCGGCGGCACCCCCGCCACGTGCATGTACGCCAGCCCCACCAGCGCCACCACCACCACCACGCCAATCAGCCGGCCGAAAAATCGAAAAAAACTGCGCACGCCGCATTTTTACCCGGTCGCGCTCCCCCGCGCAACCACCGGGACGACGTGACGGAGTTGTTGCGGGGTTGTCATGCACGCGTCACGCGCGTCGCAGATGGTGCGCCCGGGATGAGTGCCGCAGACCGCCGAAAATTCATTTTGATCGCCGAAGACGAGCCAGATGTCGTCCGCTT
>CAZJCX010000098.1:11396-11879 GCA_964544425.1 uncultured Verrucomicrobiota bacterium | reverse complement strand
GTATACTCTTGCGGGGTCAAGCGCTCAAGTTTGAGATTTGGGATAGCGTTGAGACTGGACGCAACATTCGCCGAAGGAGAAACCAACAAAACGGAGACATTTGTTAATGATGGCAGCACGGCGTACGCTTCGTTATCGAGCGCTAAACCGTCCTCAATATTCAGCCGCGCGCGATAGGCGTTCGCCACTGGCAGACGGGAAAAGGAAAAATCCGCGGCGTTGTGCGACGGGTTGCGGCAGATTGTGCCGGGCCAGCATGTCCGCGTCGGCTCGAAGTTCTGTTGTTTCTTCACCGACACCCCGGTGGTGGATTACGCGACCGCCAAAACCAGCGACACGAAACGTTACGCCACGTACTTTCATCAAATGCTGGAACGCGGGGTGTACCTCGCACCGTCGCAATTTGAGGTTGGTTTCATGTCCTTGGCGCACACCACAGCCGACGTCGAGCAGACTCTCCGCGCCGCGCGGGAGGCAGTGAAG
>CAZJCX010000098.1:0-11358 GCA_964544425.1 uncultured Verrucomicrobiota bacterium | reverse complement strand
AGTGGGGCGCTGTACACACAGCGGTTGCTCGACAATCTGGACCCGCAGGCGCACGAGGTGCATTTCATCCTCACGCGGCACGCGGGCGAGGTGGCGGCGTTAGAGTTGCCGCGCGGGCTGCGGGTGCCGCCCGGCGTGAAGCAGTACGAGGAGAACGGTTCGATGTTTGTGCCGTTTGTGAGCGGGTCGGCAAAGTTTGACGCGATGGTCATCATCCCGGCGTCCATGGGGACGATTGGCCGGGTGGCCAGCGGCGCGTCGGACGGCACGATCGCGCGGGCGGCGGATGTGTTTCTGAAAGAGCGGCGTCAGTTGGTCTTGGTGCCGCGCGAGTCCCCGTACAATCTGATTCATCTGCGGAACATGGTTGCGTTGACGGAAGCGGGAGCCACGATCATTCCGGCCAGTCCGGGATTTTATCATGGCCCGCAGACGATCACGGACTTGGTGGACACGATTGTGGCGCGGGTGCTGGATCATCTGGGGATCGCGCAGCGGCTGGCGAAGCGGTGGCAGAGCGCGGAATAAAAACTGGTTGAAGTTTGAACGCCGGCGGCGCATGTTGTTCCAAGACGTAGCTGGAAAGGAGGACCAGCGTAATGAAAACAGAAGCACCGACACATGCGATGATCGCCGCGCGAGCTTATGAATTGTATCTGGAGCGCGGGCGGCTCGGTGGCCATGATCTGGATGATTGGTTGCAGGCGGAGTACGAGTTGATGCAACTGCCGATCCGGGAGATCGCCCGGTTAGATCCGCCGCCGGTCAGCCAGGGGAAGACACATCGGAAGTCATTGGTAAGCCTCGTGCAGGCCGCCATGTTCTAGCAAGGAGCGGTTTCACCCCGACGCCCCGGCGGTTTGCGCCGGGGCGTTTGCTTCCCGCGAAAATCTGCGTGCACCTGCCGGCCGCACTTGGTAGAACCGCGCGTCCATGAAAGCCAAAATCATCGTCATGCCCAAACGCGCCGTGCTCGACCCGCAAGGCAAAACCGTCAAACACGCGCTCGAATCCATGAACTTTACCGGCATCCAAGACGTGCGGATCGGCAAGTTTATCGAAGTTGAGCTGACCGGCCGCAGCAAGGCGGCGCTGCGCAAGAAAATTGACGAGGCCTGCCACAAGTTGCTGAGCAACCCGGTCATCGAAGATTACGAATTCACGATTCGATGAAGTTCGGCATCATCCAGTTTCCCGGCAGCAACTGCGACCAGGACGCCTACCATGTCCTCGGCCACGTTCTTGATGAACCGGTCCGATACGTGTGGCACAAAGAACACACGCTCGGCGACGTGGATTGCGTCGTGGTGCCCGGCGGGTTCAGCTACGGCGATTACCTGCGCACCGGCGCGATCGCGCGTTTCTCGCCAGCCATGAAAGCGGTCATCGCGCACGCGCGCGCCGGGGGACTGGTCATCGGCATCTGCAACGGCTTTCAGATTCTCTGCGAAGCGCATCTCTTACCGGGCGCGTTGATCCGCAACAAAGGTCTCCAGTTTGTCTGTGACTGGGTGCGATTGCGCGTGGTGACGACCAACTCGCCGTTTACAAACGCCTGCAACAAGGGACAAATCCTCCGCATCCCGGTCGCCCATGGGGAAGGCTGTTATTTCGCCGAGCCTGCCGTGATCCAACAACTCCAGCGCGAGGATCGGATCATCGTCCGCTATCTGGACAATCCCAATGGGTCGGTGGACAACATCGCCGGCATCTGCAACGAAACCCGCAACGTGTTCGGCCTCATGCCGCATCCCGAACGCGCGAGCGAAACGCAGCTCGGCGGGGACGATGGCCGCCTCATTTTCGAAAGCATCCTGCGCCACGCTGCGCTCCATGAAACCTGACATCGCCATCACGCCAGCCATCATCGCGAAACACGGAGTCACGCCGGAGGAGTACGACCGGATCAAAACGATTCTCGGCCGGGAACCGAACCTTACCGAGCTGGGCATCTTTTCCGTGATGTGGTCGGAGCATTGCAGCTACAAGAATTCCCGGCCCGAATTGAAAAAGTTTCCGCGCGACGGTGATTTCATCCTCGTCAAAGCCGGTGAGGAAAACGCCGGGATCGTGGACATCGGCGATGGCTGGGCGATTGCCTTCAAAATTGAATCCCACAACCATCCCAGCGCAGTCGAGCCGTTTCAGGGCGCGGCCACCGGCGTGGGCGGCATCGTGCGCGACATTTTCACGATGGGCGCGCGGCCGATTCTGAACATGAACTCGCTGCGGTTCGGGCCGATTGCAGGCCGGTCGGCGCAAGCGGCGCAGAATCGCAAGCTGTTCGCGGGCGTGGTGGCCGGGATTGCGCACTACGGCAACTGCATGGGCATCCCCACCGTGGGCGGGGAAGTCTATTTCGATGAATCCTACAACGGCAACCCGCTCGTCAACGCGCTCTCCCTCGGCATCATTCGCCACGACCAGATCAAACGGGGCAAGGCCGAGGGCATCGGCAACCCCGTGATCTACGTCGGCAGCGCGACGGGGCGCGACGGTTTGGCGGGCGCGGCGTTTGCCAGCCGGGAACTCACCGAGGAATCCCAAGCCGACCGGCCCGCCGTGCAGGTGGGGGATCCGTTCATGGAAAAACTGCTCCTCGAAGCCTGCCTCGAAGTCATGCGCACGCCCGGTCTCGTGGTCGGCATTCAAGACATGGGCGCGGCCGGGCTGACCTGTTCGACCTGCGAAACGGCCAGCCGCGCGGGCACCGGGATAGAGATTGATCTCGCGAAGGTCCCGCAGCGCGAAACCGGCATGACGCCGTACGAGATCATGCTCAGCGAATCGCAGGAGCGGATGCTGCTGATTGCCCAGAAGGGCCGCGAAAAAGAAGTCGAAGCCATTTTCAACAAGTGGGACCTCCACGGCGTCACCATCGGCCGCGTTACCGGCGACGGCATCATGCGCGTCAAAGTCGGCCGGCAGACGGTCGCCGAGATTCCGGCCAAGAAGCTCGCCGACGATGCCCCCGTCTATCACCGCGAAGCCAAGCCCATCCCGCCCCGGCCGCTCACCTTGCCGGCCGAGCCGAAGGATTACGAAAAAGTCCTCGTGGAGTTGCTGAAGTCGCCGACCATCGCCTCGAAGAACTGGGTCTACCGGCAATACGACCACATGGTTCAATCGGGCACGGTCATCGCCCCCGGCAGCGATGCGGCCGTGGTCCGCATCAACCTCCACCGGCCCGATCTCGGTCATGCGGGCACGGGCGAGAAATACATCGCGTTCACGACCGACTGCAATTCGACGTACTGCGTGCTCGATCCGTACGAAGGCGGCAAAATCGCCGTCGCGGAGGCTCACCGGAACTTGGTTTGCAGTGGCGCGCGGCCGTTGGCGGTGACGGACAACTTGAATTTCGGCAATCCGCACAAGCCGGAGAATTTCTGGCAATTACGCCGCTGCATCGAGGGCGCGGCGGAAGCGTGCGCGTTTTTCAGCACCCCGGTCACGGGCGGCAACGTCAGCCTCTACAACGAGTCCCCGGTCGCCGCGATTGATCCCACGCCGACCATTGGGATGCTCGGATTGATTGACGATCCCCGGCACATTACGACGCAGTGGTTCAAGGATACCGGCGACGTGATCATTCTGCTCGGAGATCTCGGCGCGGAACTCGGCGGCAGCGAGTATCTCAAGCGCCTCCACCGCCTCAAGGCCGGCGCGCCGCCGCGGTTGGACTTGGCAAACGCCAAACAAATCCACGACGCCTGCCTGAACTACATCCGGCAAGGTCTCATCAGAGCGCGCACGATTGCAGCGAAGGTGGCATCGCGGTCGCGTTGGCCGAATGTTGCATGAGCAACGGTGACGCGATGATCGGCGCGACCGTGAAGCTCCCCATCCACTCCGCCGCCCTCTTCGGCGAAACCCAATCCCGCATCCTGGTCACCTGCGCGCCCGAACACGCCCGCCAGATCGCCGGCACGGTGCTCGGCTACGTCGGCGGCGACCATCTGCGCATCGGCACGCTCGCGTGGCCGGTGACCCAACTCCGCGATGCCTGGTGGAACGCCATCGCCCGCCTGATGGCGCAGTAGCGCCGCGTGCTTGGCACGTCTTTCGCTAGTTCGATGCGGGAAAGGTTTTCCTGCGAATGGCGAAGGCAATCGAACGGGGACGCGAACAAAAACGAGCAGCGCGGTTTCAATATCGCGCGCTGGGGTTGCCCCGTCCCCGGCCAGCCCCGCAACCGCTTGACCGGTCGGTGACGTGGGTCAGCGGCGAAGCGTGCCGGCACCGGCTGGCACCCGGTGGGGATGTGGACATGAACCTGCTTTCGTTTCGCTAAAGGTTATTCATGGGCTTTTTCCAACGAATCAATTCCTTGTTTGGCGAGGACGCGGCGGCGGACGAAGCGGCAGAGCCGAACTTCATCCCGGAGCACGCGAAGATCCTGGTGATTGACGACGACAAGAATTTCGTCGAAGTCACCGCCTCGGCATTGTCCGCGGCGGGGTTTGTGGTGCTGAAGGCGAATAACGGCACCAAGGGCCTGAACATGATCCGGTATGCCGGCAGCGATGTGAAGATGGTGTTGCTCGACTACGACATGCCGCAGATGGATGGGATGGCCACGCTGAAGTTCATCCGGCAATTTGCGCCGCAGATCAAAGTGATCGCGATCACCGGGGTGGACGCAAAGTTCCTCCCCTCCACCTTCCGCGAAGGCGTAGACCGGCTGTTCTTCAAACCGTTTAGCGGCGCCGAACTGGTCAACCAAGTCCGCGCGCTGCTCATTCCCGCCAAACAGGAGGCGTCCGCATGACCTTGCTCAAGTCGCTGGATGAATTCGTTTTCGGTCCCGTGCCCACCGTCGCCGCCTCGCAACCGTTCGCACTCGAACCCGACCGGCGCACCGTGTTGATTGTGGACGACGACGCCGCGTTGCTCGACTCTGTCCAGATGCTGCTGCACGACGCCGGGTTCAACGTCTTGAAATGCGACCGGGGCGTGAAAGGTCTGGAAGTGCTCGATTACATTCCCCGCGACGTCCGCGTGATCCTGCTCGATTACCAGATGCCGGAACTGGACGGCGAGAAAACCCTCCGATTGCTCCGCCAGATCAACCCGCGCGTCAAAATCGTCGCCCTGACCGGCGTGCGGGCGGACGAATTGCCCGCCGGCTACCGCGACGGCGTGGCCAAGCTCATCCAAAAACCGTTCAAATCGGCCGAGCTCATCGCCACGCTCGAAGCGATGTGCGCGGAGTAGCGCGCAAACTGTAACGGCGGTCACAGACCGCCGCTACAACAAAGGCTCGACCATCACGTTGGCAATTCCGTGCGGCGAAACGACAGCACGCCCAAACTCAGCACCCCGGTCAGGTACAGGGCCGCATACCACGCGGCGCGACCCACGTAACGCCACGGAATCGTCCCCTCGCCGCTGAGCGCATCCGTCAGCCAGAAATGTTGCCAGTTCGGCAACACGGCGTACAACACCGCCGCCAGTTGACTGTCCCCGGCCAGCCGGCCAAACAGATAATCGGTCATCAACCCCACGAGAAACACCACCGAACAAATCGCGAGCGTCGGCACGGTCTCAAGCCGCGTCGCCACCGCGACAGCGACGCCCGCCAAGACCAACAGCGCCAACGTCACCAGCACGCTGGCCGGCACCAGTTTCCACGTCACCGCGCTGCCCCACGCCGTCGCCTGCCCGTTCGAATCAACGAAACTGCTCACCGCCAGCGCAGCCAGCAGCAGCCCGATCAACAAGCCGAACGCGGTCGAAACAAACGGGCGCCGCAGAAAATAATTCAGAAACAGCGCCATGACGATGGCCAGTCCGATGGCGCCGAGCAGCGCCCCACCGGCCCACCAGTCCACGACGTACGCTTCCGCCGCCATCCGCGCCGCCAACACGGTCGCCGTCGTCAAGCCGACCGAGAACAGCACCAGCACGCCCGCCACCCCGGCAAACTTCGCGAGAAAGAAAAGGTCCCGGCCAATCGGCTTGACCAACACGGCGGAAACCGTGCCGCGTTTGATCTCGTGCTGCACCGCCGTGCAGGCGGCGTAGCCGGCAAACAGCACGCCGAACAGAAAATGCGTCGCCAGCGCGCTGTCGCGGACCAATTTCTGCGAGTCACCCATCTGATGCATGATCAACACCGGCAACAACGCCGTGAATAAAATCGCCGTCCCCGCCAGCAACAAACAGATCGGCTGACGAATCGCCTCCAACATTGTCAGCCGCGCCACCGCGGCAAATTGTTTGGCTGGTAGTCTCACCATCGCCGGTGACTCTAGTGTAACCCGCCATGGCGGACAAGCTCCGGGGCCGCGTTGACTTGCCGGGGCGCGCGACTTATAACCACCGGCCATGGACAATCTGTGGGCGCCGTGGCGGATCAAGTACGTGGTCGGCGAACGCGAGCCGGGCTGTTTCCTCTGCGTGAAGTCCGGTCAGGCCGACGACGAAAAGAACCTCGTTCTCATCCGCGAACGCAACTGCTTTGCGATCCTCAACGCTTTCCCCTACAACCCCGGCCACTTGATGGTCTCGCCCTACAAACATACCGGCGAGCTGGATGACCTCGCAGAGCAGGAATTGTCCGAGATGATGTTGCTCACGCGCCGCTGCCAGCAAATCCTTAAACGCGCCCTGCAACCGGACGGGTTCAACGTCGGCATCAACTTCGGTCGCGTCGCGGGAGCCGGTGTCCTCGACCACGTTCACATCCACATCGTCCCTCGCTGGAACGGCGATGTAAACTTCATGCCGGTCACCGGTGAAACTCGCGTCATCCCCCAAGCCCTCGCCGAAACGCACGCCAAGCTCCGGCAGCACGTGTAAGGAGTACCGGGTGGGTCGAAGTGTTGATGTAGGTCAACCGGCGCGGACGAGGTTGATGGCAGACTCCGGTGGTGAGCGAGTGATATGGATGCGACGAAAGTGATGCTAGCAATCTTGGTGGGCGCGCTGATCGGGGTGGCGGGGTACACGTTTTGGTACGGGCAGGGGTTTTCGTATCTCTCGAACGACCCGGCGGCTTGCAAGAATTGTCACATCATGAACGAACATTTCGATGCGTGGCAGAAATCCAGTCATCACGCGGTCGCCACGTGCAACGATTGTCACACGCCGCACGCGTTGATCCCGAAGTATGTCACGAAGGCGGAGAACGGGTTTTGGCATTCCAAGGGGTTCACGTTGCAGGATTTTCATGAGCCAATTCGGATTCGGCCGCACAACAAGCATGTGTTGAACAATAACTGCCGGGCCTGCCATCAGGAGCTGGTCAGCGAGGTGATCGTCACGCACGGACATGACGAGAGCCGGTTGGATTGCATCCGCTGCCATGCGTCTGTCGGGCACGGGCCGGTCCGGTGAGAGAGAGGACATCATGAAACTGCGATATGTGTTGCTGGCGATCATTACGGCGTTGGCGATTGTGGGGGTGTTTTTATTGCGTGAAAACATCGCGCAGCGCAAAGCGGAGGCCCGGCACACGGTGTTTCGGGTGGTGGAACTCGACGAAACGGTGTCCGACCCGGCGGTGTGGGGGAAAAACTTTCCGCGCCAGTACGATTCCTACAGACGGACCGTGGACATGGAACGCACCCGTTACGGCGGCAGCGAGGCGGATCCGTTTGCAGTCGGCGAGGACGGCGTGCTGAAGACGGTCAGCAAGATCGAGCAGGATCCCCGGTTGAAAACGATGTGGGCGGGGTATGCGTTCGCGATAGATTTTCGCGAGGAACGCGGCCACGCGTACATGCTGCACGACCAACGCGAGACCGAGCGCGTGCTCCAGCGGCCACAGGTCGGCGCGTGCCTGCATTGCCACGCCTCCACGACCGTGGCTTACCGGCAGGCGGGTTTGCATGCCGGCGCGCCCGGCCAGTTGAGTGATCCGTTGCTCAGTCCGACCGGGCGGGAACAACTGCTCAAAGGATTTCCCATCGTCTCAGCCGAGCCGTACAGCAACGCGACGAAACGGGTCGAGCATCCGGTGGCGTGCATTGATTGTCATGACCCGCAATCCATGCAACTGCGAGTGACCCGGCCGGGGTTGATGAAAGGGTTGGAAGTGCTTGCTGCGAGCGCCGACCCGGCGCCGCATTTGCCCTCGGTCGAAGCGTGGCGGAAAGGCGACCGCAAACAACCGTACGACGCCAACCAACTCGCGACCCGCCAGGAAATGCGGTCGCTGACCTGCGCGCAATGTCACGTCGAGTATTACTGCGCGTCGAAGGAAACCTTGTTTTTCCCATGGCACAACGGTCTGAAAGTCGAGCAGATCGAAGCGATGTACGACGCCCACAAATTCCCGGACGGCACGCCGTTTGCCGATTGGAAACACAAGATCACCGGCGCGAGTGTGATCAAGGTCCAGCATCCGGAGTTTGAATTATGGAGCCAAGGCGTCCATGCCCGCGCCGGGGTGGCCTGTGCCGATTGTCACATGCCGTACATCCGGGAGGGCGCGCTGAAAATCAGCGATCACCAGACGCGCAGTCCGTTGCTCCATATCGCCAAAGCCTGCCAGACCTGTCACCGCACCAGCGAAGAAGAGCTCAAGTCGCGCGTTTTCACGATTCAAGACCGGACCAAGAAGCTGATGGATCGGGCCTTGGACGCCGTGGTCGGATTGATTGGGGACATTGAGACCGCCCTGAAGAACGGGGCGACGGATGACCAACTCGCTGCCGCGCGGCAACTTCAACGCAAAGCACAGTACCGGGTGGACTTCATCAATGCGGAAAACTCAATGGGCTTCCACGCGCCGCAGGAAGCCGCGCGGATTTTGGGCGAGGCGATTGATTACGCGCAGCAGGGGCGCCTCGCCGTCGCGAAGATTCAGCCCATCCAAAAGGCGGCAGCGACGGAGTAGCGAGGAGTCCTGTAGCGGCGGTCTGTGACCGCCGCTACATTTGGGCGCTACTCCGCCGGTGCTCGCTCGAAGGTTAGCGCGGCGGAGTTGATGCAGTAGCGCAGGCCGGTCGGGCGCGGGCCATCGTCGAACACGTGTCCGAGATGGGCGGCGCATCGGGCGCAGTGGACTTCGGTGCGGCGCATGAAATGGCTTGTGTCGGTCTTGGTGCCGACGTTTTCGCGTGCGACCGGCTCGTAGAAGCTCGGCCAACCGGTGCCGCTATCGAACTTTGTTTTTGAATGGAACAGGGCCGTGCCGCAACAAACGCAGCGATACAGACCGGACTGTTTGTTGTCCCACAGTGGGCCGGTGAAGGCGCGTTCGGTGCCGTGTTGGCGGGTGACATCAAACTGCAGCGCCGTGAGCTGCGTTTTCCATTCGGCGTCGGTTTTGGTGATTTTGTCCACAGTGGCGGTTCCTTTCCGTTGTCCGGTGGGGCTAAACTCCACAATCCTGATTTGCTCGGCCAGGAGGCCGGTTGCGGTGAGCAAGAGCAGAGCGATGACCGTTTTCATGGGCGCACAACATGGCAGCTCGGCAAACCGTGTTTGGCGAAGTATTGCTGGTGATAATCTTCCGCCCGCCAAAACTCGCCTGCCGGGAGGATTTGGGTGACGCTGGGACGACGGAACGTCCCGGAGTCCGCGAGCCGTTGCGTCACGAGTCGCGCAATGAGTTCCTGTTCGGCGGCGTGATAAAAAATGGCCGACCGATATTGCGTCCCGACGTCCGGGCCTTGTCGGTTCAAGATCGTCGGGTCATGCAGCCGGTAGAAGTATTCGACAAGTTGCTCGTACCGGAGGCGCGCGGGATCGAAATGGACCTGACAAACCTCCGCGTGGCCCGTGGTGTCGGTGCAGACTTGGCGGTACGTGGGTCGCGCGAGGTGGCCGCCCATGTAACCGACTGCGGCGTCGGTCACCCCCGCCAATTCGCGGAAGGCCGCTTCGACTCCCCAGAAACACCCCGCGCCGAATGTGGCGATGGTCGTCATGTCACCTCTTTGGATGTACCGGAAGAGTCCGGGTTGCAACCCAAACCTTTCGGCGAGAAAAAGCTTTGCCAGCCGTGGAGATAACGCTTACAAACACTGGCCTATGATTACTGGAATTGAAATTGTGACGTTCAAAGTAGCGGACCTCGGCCGGGCTTGTGACTTTTACGAGAGCAAGTTGGGGCTGAAGGTGGCGTATCGGGATGATGCGGCGAAGTGGGCAGAGATTGATGGCGGGGCGTTGCATCTCGGATTGCAGCAATCTGACGAAGCCGGTGGGGCGCGAAACCCGTACTTGAGTTTCAGCGCGGAGGATCTGGATGCGACCGTGGCGACGTTGCGCGAACGTGGCGTGGAATTGGTCGGCGGCATCGTGAGCACCGACGTGGGGCGGACGATCACGGTGAAGGATCCGGACGGCAACCAATTCGAGTTGTTCGAGCCGGGCGACTAGCGCTGCCAAAACCAGTTTGACAGCCCGGTGGGGCGTCGCTAGTCTGCGCGGCGTCGGTTTACCGTTTCACCCCGAGGAGAAATGAAATGATTGTTACCACGGCACAACTTTTCAAACTCGCCTATGGCGGCGCCTACAACATCAACAACGCCGAACAGGCGATGGGCTTGTTTCGCGGCTGCGTCGAATCCAAAGCCCCGTTCATCATTCAGATTTCGAAGGGCGCGCGCAAGTACACTGACAAACGGATGCTCGAAGCGATCATCCGCGCGGCCAGCGAGATTTTCCCCGAAGCCGTGTTTGCGGTCCATCTCGACCATGGCGACGAGGAAACCTGTTACGACTGCATCAAGTCCGGTTTCTATAGCTCGGTGATGATTGACGCATCGCACGATCCCTTCGATAAGAACGTCGAGATCACCAAACGCGTCGTGGACGCGGCGCACGCCAAAGGCATTTCCGTCGAAGCCGAACTCGGCATGCTCGGTGGCGTCGAAGAAGACATCAAAGTCGAAGAAGGCAACGCCTGCCTCACCGACCCGATCGAAGCCGAGACCTTCGTCAAAAAGACCGGTTGCGATTCCCTCGCGTGCGCCATCGGCACCGCGCACGGCGCGTTCAAATTCAAGGGTCGGCAATCCCTTCATTTCGACGTGATGGAAAAGATCAAAGCCCGCCTCCCCGGCTTCCCGCTCGTCATGCACGGCAGTTCCAGCGTGCCGAAGGAGGAAGTGGATCGCATCAACGCCGCCGGTGGCAAAATCAAAGACTCCATGGGCGTTGATCCCAAGGAATACCTCCCAGCCGCCAAACTCGGCGTCACCAAGGTGAACATTGATACCGACGGTCGGCTCGTTTGGACGCGCGTCCACCGGGAATTCTTCCGCGACAAGCCCGGCGAATTCGATTTCCGTCCGCCCGGCAAAATCTTCATGGAAGAGTACGCTAAGTTTATCGCGCACAAGAACGAGAAACTCGGCTCGGCGGGGACGCTCGATGCGGTCCGCAAGGCCGTTGAGAAGG
>CAZJCX010000097.1:9517-11879 GCA_964544425.1 uncultured Verrucomicrobiota bacterium | reverse complement strand
CTTAATGTTGCGGCGTTTAGCCTAAACTCAGGACTTTCCAAACACGCTCTAAGAGCGTGTGCAGGGCTGCTGAAATGACGAAGGCGACGCGGTCGCGTTGCTAGAAATGACATTCCCGCTCTTGTTTCTCTTTGCGTTCTTTTGTGGCTACCAAGTCTTGCCTCGGCTGTCGTCGATACTCGCGCAGTCTAACGCCCGTCTCGTTGCTGAATTTGGAGGTGAAGCAATTGCTGTCGGTAAAGCCAACGGCTTCGCCCCAGTTTTGGTCAACGGTGCGAAACCAATTCCTCGACGGTGAGGCCGATGTCCCGGGCGATTTGCCGAAGCAAGGGCGGGGCGATGTCGCGGCCCTTGTGGAGGGGAACGGTGGTGCCCCGACCGTCGGGATGCCGGTATTGGATGTGCGAGCCGCGTTGCCGGACGGCAGCAAAACCGAGGCGTTCCAAAAGGCGGCAAACCTCAGCAGGTTTGAGGACGGGAACCGATCCCATGGTTATGCCACGGCCACGTTCTGGGTGCCGACGAACTCAGCTTCGAGTTCAGGGTCGCCGTCTTCGAGAAGCATGGAGATGACTTCACGCAGGTTGGCGTTGAGTTCATCCAGCGTTTCCGCTTGGGAATGGGCGCCGGGGAAACCCGGAACGTATCCGACCAGCAAGCCGGTGACCGGATCGCGTTCGACCACTGCCGTGAAAGTTTTCATGGCACTAGTTTTCCACGGTCATGCTGAAAGTTCAACCTGCAAGTGTTGAGAGGGAATTGCCATAAGGCGGCAGGCTACGGGAGACCCGCTCGCTGGCCGTACCGCCGGCACGCGTCGTAGTAGGCCGCGACGTTTGCCGTTGGCATTTCGGGGGTGTACCAGTTGAAGAAGAAATACTTCGGGAGCGACCGGCCGAGGTCGGCGAGCTTGGCCACTGCATCGCGCACCTGTTGGGGGCTGCCGGTCTGCATCACGGCGGGCGGAATGCCGCAGATGTAAATCTTGTCGCGCCCGCACAACTGTACCGCCCGGTCGAGCGTGAGGAACGGCGTATCCACGTAAAACCCACCGGCACCGGCGGCGCACAAATCCTCCGCCACCGCCGACCAGTCGCCATCGCTGAAGAAGAAATGCGGGATGCCTTTCGCCTTCACCGGCGCCCAGATGTTCGGATATCGGGCGATGACGTGTTTCCGCAACCAGCCCGGCGACAGGATCGTGCCGGTGGTCATCGCAATGTCGTCGTGCGTCAACATCACCTCGGCGGTGGTCTGCATCCACGCGCGGACGATTTTTTCGCTGCACGCCTGGAACCGGTCGAGCAATGTGTCGATCCGGTCTTCCTCGCCCACCGCCGCCATCATGAATTATTCCCACTGCAAATCTTCCGCGGCGTAGTGGATGCACGTGGTGAACGTCCGCCCGACCGGCAACGCCACGCCGCCGCCTTCCTTCCAGTCCGCATCCAACTCGCCCTGACATTGCCGGACCGCGGCCGCCTCATCCATCCCCGCCACGTCGTCCCGGTCGCGCGCGGGATCGTAACTCCAAATCTCCGCGCGGGTCGAATCGGCATGCCGCCAGCCGGTCTCCAGTTTCGCGGTGATGACGCGCGGGACGCTGCCGAGCATCAGGTCGATGTCAAGCTGCCGGATGGCCGCGGCCACCGCCGCTACGGGTTGTTCGAAAGGATTGAGGCCGGTCAGTTCCCGCAAGAAGCCAGGATGGTTCGGAATCTCAAAGAGCGGGATCCGATCCGTCGGCTCACCGCGCAACGCCCGCCGGGCGCGCTCGACGCTCACAGCACTCCCTTCCCATCCCGCAACAGCGGTCGCGCCAGATGCGCGGGCCGGCCGCCGGGAACCGAAATGGTGAACTGGATGACCTTGCGGGCGGCATTCGACCGGTTGACGCCGCTGCCGTGGGGCAGCAGGCCGCTGAACACCAGCAACTGCCCGGGTTGGAGCAGCGCGGGAATCTTCTCGATGTGCGCGACCTGCGGGTCAATCGAGCAATCGTGTCCTGCTCGGCTCGGTCGGTGTTCGAGCAGGCCGAACCGGTGCGCGCCGGGTTGGACGAAGAGCGTCCCATTTTCGAGCGTGGTCTCGCTGAACGCCAGCCAGCCCTGAAAGGACTTGTGGATGTCGAGATGGATGGCCTCGTCCCAGTTCTCCGGGTCTTGACCGCGCAGCGCGTAGTAGTTGTCTTGGTGAAACGCGAACTCGTAGGTGTGCGCCCCGGTGGATTCCGGCTGCTTCATCACGATCTGGTCGTAATTCAAATCCGCGTCCGCTCCGAGCATCCCGCGCACAACGTCGAGGAAAGCCGGCTGCCGGAAGATGTCACAGACGAGCGGGCTGCGTTGGGCGATCTTGATCA
>CAZJCX010000097.1:0-9493 GCA_964544425.1 uncultured Verrucomicrobiota bacterium | reverse complement strand
GCTTGTCCTTCATCGGTCCGCCCGTCCGCTCCGTCTCCGCGACCCAGAGCCGGTCGAATTCGGCGCTGACGCGCGCCGTGAACTCGGACGGAAACAACGGCGGGGTGATGTAGAATCCTTGGTCGAGGTATTGTTGTTTCTGTTTGGGGCTAACTTTCATAGCGTGACCTCTTGGCGGCAGGCGGCGGGGATGGTTTTCAGTTCCCGAAGCTGTTCCATGAACGGCTCCGGTATCAGGGAATCGCGAGTGATCGGGGTTTCCCAGGTGACCGCCGCGCGCTGGTCAATCACCAAGCGTGTGTATTCGCGGACGAATTCATGGCGGAAGCGCGGCGCGTTGCCTCTCGACCAGTTGTCGCCCAAGTAATTGAGGGTGTGGGTCTGCTGTTTCTCGGCGAAACCGCCGCGAAAATCCACGGCGAACGCGACGTTGGTTTCGCCGTCATAATAATCTTCTTCCTCATCCATCTTGTCGAACCACGAATGGACCCAAGGGAACGGGCCTTGGGCGAAAGCCAGGATGGATTCGGGATTGCCCGCCCGTAAGGCAGCGGCAAAACTCTTGAAATTCGGAGCGTCGGGATGACGGAACCACTGGTCGGCATGATAGACGCCGTCAATCCACCACCCGCTGACTTTCCGGCCCCAACGCAACGACCACTCCCGGATGACCGTTTCCCATTTCGTGCCGTGGAAGCTGAGCCGGTCATCAACCGTCACCTCCGCCAGCAATCGTTCCTTGCCGCCGTTGCGGAAGTGGAGCGCCTCATCAATCCGCGATTTCCAAGGCGGGATAAACCGGAATGCCCGGACCGCCCGCCGATCGTCGAGCGGGGCGTGACACGGCAGGTACGCCATGAGTCGGATGCCGCGTTTCGCCAGCGCGTTGGCCAAGTCCGAGATGAGATCCCGGCGGCTGGTGCGTGCGGGATTGTGCCCGACGATGTCATCGTAAGTCTGGTTCGGGGCACAGTAAAATCCCGAGCATTGGCCGATCGTGTAGAGCAGGTAACCGGCCTCGATCTCTTCCAGTTGCATCGCCAGTTTCTCGACGTCCACGGCGTCCACGCGCCGGTTCCATTCATCGGCGGAATACGATTCGGCCAATTGATTCGCGTCGCCGTAATGGCTCAGATAATGGATCATCACCCCCCAGCCGGCTTGGCGAAACCATTCGGTGCGTGTTTTCCAGTCGCTCATGCTGGGGCTGCTTCCAATCTGAACTTGCCGTTCTTCACAGTCAGTCGCCTGCACTAATCCGCTGCGTTAATTACCAACAACTCCGAACTCAGGGGCGAGGTCAGCCGGATCGGGATGCCTGCGAAACAGAGCTGTCCACCGGCAATTCGCATCGTCTGACCGCAATTATCAAAGGTCACATGATAATCCTTTGAGACCTCCAATCCGCGTGGTCGGAAGATAAAGGTCTCTGCTGCCGGCCCCGTGAGACGGAAAATCCCCGCCACAGCCGATAACTGGTCTGCGGCGGCGTACTCCAGAACAACCCAGTCGCCCCGCGTGTGCAAGGGCTGGATGGGCGTATGATGAAAAACCCGGCACGAAGGCAACAGCGGTCTGAGGACCTGCTTGTAGAGCGCGATGCCATGCCGCCACCGCTCGAGGGTCGGCCCATTTGAGCGCGGGAGACTGGGAAAAACGCCGCTGGCGGTGAAGTGCCCGAACAGTCCGGTTCGGATGACGAAATCAATGTCCGCCGCCCGCATGTTGATCGATCCGATCAGCGGCATGCACTGTTCCGGCGTCAGCGCCAACGTCATCCCGTTCAGGATGCGGATCTGATCATCCGGACTCCAGTTGTCACTGATCTGGGTATGGTGGAAGAGGCGCATCATGGCCAGGTCGCAGCGGCCGCCGCCGCCCGAGCAGTTTTCCATGATCAAATTGGGGAACCGCTCGCGGACACGGCTGTAGATCCGGAACAGCCGATCGTAATAGCGCCACGATTGACTTTCGCGAATGCCATCCGGACGAAGTCGTTCGCCGATATTGCTCGTTCCGCCATCAATCCGGTAGCAGTCGAGATTGTACCGCGAGATGACAGAGCAAATCGTGTTGTAGACATACTCTTCCACCTCGGGAATCAACAGGTTGAAAGTTTTCATTTCGGGGACGGCCCCGCGCACGAACCATTCCGGGCGATCCCGGAAGAACGCGCTCCCCGTCGCGACTATTTCCGGCGGCAACCACAGCCCGCATTTCATGCCCCGTTGCCGCGCATAATCAAAGACCGCCTGCAGCCCCCCGTCACCGAGAAGCGGCGTCTCGCGCCAATCCCCGAAACACTCGATCCAGGATTTGTCGGCCGGCCCGAACCACCCGGCATCCACCACAAACAGTTCCACGCCGATCGCGGCCGCCATGTCCACTTCCTTGCACAGCAAGTCCCGCGAAACTTGGGCGTTCGAGGTGTAGCCCGTATGGTTGTACTCCACGAGATTCCGACACGAGTCCGCCGGGGACGGCATCACGGATCTGCGCTGATGCGCGTGCAAGGCATTGACGCCCGCATCCAAATCCCCTTGCACCATTCCCAAGTGAATCGCGGGAGTCGTCACCGCCTCACCGGGATCAAGGACCCGTAAAGGCGACCGGCCAGACAATCCGGCTTTGGCAAACACGTACCGCGCCGGCCACGGACTAACTTGAACCCCAAACTTCGGCTCCAAGGCTTGAATGAACGTCACTTCCGTCGGGAACGTGCATTCAACCTGCAGCAAGGTCATGGCCCCCGTCCGGTCGTTGCGGACAACATAAAGGGCGGGGTGATATTTGTTCTCTGGCGAGGGGTGGGTCCAGGCGCCGGCCGCCAGCGGCTGCCATTGAAAATCCCCCTCCATCAACCATTTCTCGTGCTGGAACCGGCCCAGCACATACGACGCATCGTGCTCAAGCTTCTGGATGGACGTTCCCTGCTCATCCGCCGCGATAATGCCCGACCACGGCGCCACCCGCGAGAGACCAACTGGTTTATCCCCCGTATTGCGAATCCGCAACCAGCGGGTCAGGAACTCCGAGCCATCCAGCAGGGTGTGAACGTCAATCACCACAGGGCGTGTATCATACGCAAGCGTCACAACAACTTCATGAAAGGATGCCTCAGTTTGCCGGACTTTCACCCCCTGCCATTGAAATCCATCACGCAGGAGTTCACCATCTACCTCCAGTTCAAAGGCCAGCAGGTGGTCGAGGGGAAAACGCTCCGTCACAAGCTTCTGGAAGATGTTCTCCTTGGATTGAACCCGGCCCATGGCGGAATGATGAACCGCCAACAGGTTGCCTCGATGGAACGCCTCCTCCCAAACAAAGCGTCCCGCATCAAACCGCAGCCATGGAAACGCCGGCACCTTCATTGCCGTGGAGGCCGAGGGGGATTCGTCCATTAGAAACGGGATGGCTGCCATCGTGCTTGAATTCCTGCTGATTGATGACGAATTGTTTTCAGTCCCCGAAGCGCTTTCGCGGGACCCGCGAAGTGTCGGGGCCGTCGCTTCTACTCGAACTTGCCGTCGTGGATCACAACTTCGTTGTTCACGTTGTCGTCCAGCGCGGGGGCGTGGATGAAGAAGCGGATGGTCTTGGCGCCGGCCGGCAAATCAATCGCGACATCATCCAGCTTGATGCCGGAGCCGATCGTGACCTTCCAGCGTTCGTAGGTTTTCTCATAGATCACCTTGTCGTCCGCGCTGATTCTGACGACGGCTTTCTGATTGGCGGCAACATTGCCGGCCACGACGTGAAAATTGGCGCCGGCCACATCGTCGGTGATAAAGAGCTTGGCGGTGAATGTCTTGGCCGCGGTCGGGATGGCGTATTCCACCCAGTAGTACATGCAGGCCATCTTCGACAGCAATCCGACCCCGGTCACCAGTTCGCCTTCCACGGCGAATGCGTCCGTCCGTAGGCTCTTGTACGCCTCGCCCGCCGGTAGCTCAAAGCCGGCGGGGTACGCTTTCACCACCTTGTTGGTCGTCGTCCAAAAACCCATCGCCTGCAGCCCCCAGGGACCGGGATCAATCACCCACTTGCCCATCTTCAACGAGGGATACCCGCAATCCGCCATCCCGTACTCCACACCGGTTGGTTTCAAATCGGTCAGCTTCACAGGCTCGGCCAACGCCGGCAACGCGGCCAGCAATCCCACCACGATGAATCGGTTCATTGCGTTTTCCTTTCGCTCCAATTGCTCGTCGCCACCGCGACGAATAGTTTCTGCCAATTCGTGTCCTGCAACCAGAGACGTTTCTGACGCGCTTCGTAATCAAAACCGTGGTTGAGAATCTCGTTTGTCGAGGCCGTGTACGCGTACTGCGGCCCATCCGCGCTCTTGTTACCGGCCGCAATCCAACACACCCAGCCCTGCCCCACCGGCCGTCGCGTCACCACGGGCTGACCCGACCCCGCATCCGTCGCGAGCGCCTCCAAGTCCGGCGTCGGATTCAACACAAACTCCGCCGTCTGCGGCACGGCAAACTCGCCCGGCAACCCCGGCAACACCTCCCGGCCGCGCGCCGTGAGCCGGTACGTGTGCGGCGTGCTGTCGTACTCCCAATGATTCGACGGCTGCGTCGCGCGCACGCCGCTCAACTCCGCCAGCGCGCCGTCCACATCGAGCCGTCCGCTGTGGAACAGACACACCACCCGCGCGCCGCGTCGGGCCGCGCGTTCCAATTCCCGCACCACCTCGACCGGCAACGAGGTGTACGAGGTGTGGATGAAAATCAGCCGGGCATGTTCAATCACGCGCGGCAACGTCGGATAATCCCGCAGCCACCGGACACTTAGGCCCGCCCCGCGGAGCAGCGCGCAAACTTGTTCGCCATGCTGCATCGGCTCGATCACCAGCGCGTCGTGCGGTGTGGTGAGGTCGCGCTCAATCGTCACGCGGGTCGCGCCTACCGGCAACTCGACTTGAACCACCCGTCCATCCGAGTAGAAGCGACGCCCCCGTCGCTTCGCCGTTTCTTCTTCCTTTTCCGAAGTTCCCTCCGAAGCGACGGGGGCGTCGCTTCTACAGATTACCGGCTCACCAGCGACCCGCATCGGCAGCGCGATTTCGGCGCGGCGGGGCCGGTCGGTTTGGATCGTGAGGTCCACGGAATACGGCGTGATTTCCCCGCTGACACGCGCGCCATTGACCGTGCAGAGATTGCGGAACTTCAGATATTTTTTCTGCCAAAACTTCGGGAGCACCGTCCCGATGCGCAGATCGTCGTCGAACAACCCACCGTCCACGATCAGGTTCGTGACGGTGGCGAGATACGAGCCGGTCGCCGGCGGATACGGCGCGAAACCGCCGCCGCGCATCTCGTACATGGACTCGTCCAAATAACCCAGCCCGCAGATCATCAAGCAGCCGGTCTCCAGTTCCTGCAAGGCGGCGTCGCCATGGCCGGTCAGCAGCGCCGACATCGCGAACGAGAAATGTCCCCACGGCATGTAATCAATGCACGGGCGGCCCAGTTCGGGATACCGCCGCTGCACCGCCGCCCGGTAGCTGGGGAAATCCAGAAATGGCGCGCGATTCGCCAGATACGGAAACCAGTTCGACCACGCTTTCAGGTCGTCGAGTTTGATCGGCCCGGTGCGCGTGACAAAGTCTCGCAACGACCGGCACCGCGCGATGACCGGGTTCTCCACGCCCAACGCCGCCGCGTACTCCGCCGTTTTCGCCAGCAACGTCGCCGTCCACGCGAACAGCCCCGTCTCCTTCGTCAAATCCTCCGGCGGCAGATGACTGTCCCCGCAATACTGGCCGGTGAACTGCCACCCCGCCGGCGTCTCGGCGAGTTTTTCCGCGAGCAAATACTCCGCGAGCCGGTACATGTACGGAAACACCGTCTGTTCCAAGTCCCGCCGGTCGCGCGTGAACTCGTACAACCGCACCGCCACCGCGCCGTACGCGAGACACACCTGAAAGACCTCCTCATTCGTCCCCGCCGGCTGACCGGTGTAATAGGTCATGTGATAGAACGGTCGTCCCTTGCGCGGCATCACGCGCGTCACCCACTCGCAAAAAGCGCGGATCTCCGCGACGTGCCCGGTCCGCAACATCCCCTCGCACGCCGAAAGCGAATCAAAAAACGTCGAGCCGCCAAACTCCTCGTTCCACAGCGTGCCGAGCACGATCCCGCCATGGAAACTCTCCCCGGCCTTCAGCACGTATTGCTGCTGGAGATACAAAAACTCCTTGTCCGGCTCTCCCAGCCAGACCTCCGCGCCAGTCGTGAAAAATTTTTCCCAACCCGCGCGCACCGCCGCCAGTCCACCGGCTCGCCCCGCGTCCGGCGCGCGGTCGGAGTCCGCCAGAACATCAAACCGGAACGTGCCGGTTACACTCTGCGCCGACCGCCTGCCGCCGATATACTCGTCCGTGACGGTGAACTGATCGCCGTTGACCTCCCAGGTGAGCGTGATCGGTTCGAGCAACTTCGCCGTCGAGTTCGACGACGTGGCGGCCCACCGGCGCGAGATGGCGAACGGCAATTCCCCCGTCTCCATGCCGGCTCGCGCCAGTGGTCGGCCATCGCGCAACGTCTGGTGACACCGGACTTCCACCGCCACGTCGTGCGGCTGGCCGTCGTCGCACTTGAATTCAAACTCGCACGCCACCACGACCGCGTCCGGCGCAATCCCCGTCTGCAATTTCAACCGCACCGGGCCGACCGTGTAACTCGTGGTGAGAATCCCGGTCTTGGGGCGGAACGCGCGTTCCCAATCGCGGGCATGCTCGACCAGCGCGTAGGCATCGTACGCGCGTCCGTCAATCGTCAGCACATAATCCAACCACCCACACGGCATCAGCCGGTAGTAGTCCGTGCCGGGTTGGCTGTGATGTTGCGAGAGCGCCTGGTCGCGGTGGATGTAGAGATTCCAGTTGGTGCTCTGATCGGGATGCATGATCGAGAGCGTGTCGGCCATCTGCGTCTGCCACGCGTTCAACCCCTGCAACCCGGTCGCGTCCACCGCCACGCCGATCTCGCCCGAGCCGAGGCAGACCGGGTGCAAATCGACCGGCAGCCGGTCGCAGCGCTCGATGATGGCGTCGTGATTCAGTTCAGCAACGTTGGCAAAGCGAAAGTTCATGGTTATACCGACCGCTCATTATGGTGCCGCTGCCGGCATCAGCAACCCGGACAGACTGTGAACAGTTTAAGGGCGAGACGGCTCGCACCTTATGCCGAGGCTTGCAGCTTGCCGCGTTCCTCGGCTTTGCGAGCGGCGGGGCACAAATACCGGGTGGGCAGGGATTGGCGGTTGCGGCTGGGTGTCTGCCAGTTGACGCGCAGGACCGGCGCGCTGCCGACAGACGCCCGGATGGCTGCCGACGAGGTATCCCGCAGCGTGCCGCGGCGTCGCAAAAGCGTGGGCGATCTGATCGGTCAGCACCACCCGCTCCCCCGGCCCGGTCTCCCGGTAGAGCTTACGGTCGCTGGCCGAAATGAAAACCACCGCGTCCGCGCGGTCGTGGGCGAAATCGAATTGTTCCGGCGCATCCGTCCGCACCAGACCAGTCCCCGCGAGCCACAGCGCGCCGGCAAGGCGAGCCAGTGGGTTCATTCTTGCTAACAGATCTCTTTCAGTTTTTCGGCCGCGTACTGGAAATTGTCCCAACTCGCGTCCGGCGGAATCAAGTGGTCGAACCCCGGCACATATCGGCCGGACTTCACCATCTCCCGAGCTTTGGCCACTTCGTGATCCACGTCCGCGTGCGTGCCGGCCAAGACCCGCTTGTCCAGCCCGTCCATGATCCCCAACTCGGGATACTTCCGCCGGTACTGCCGAATGTCATTACCGGCTTGCACCTCGAACGGGAACAACACATTCACCCCGTGCCGCATCATCACCGGCACGAGTTGGGAGCAATCCCCGTCCGTGTCCACGGACACCAACCGCACCCCGTGCCGCCGCGCGAATGCCGCCACGCGGTCGTAACACGGCATCATGAATTCCTCCACCATCGTCGGCGAAATCAACGATCCCTGCCGGCCCGCCATGTCTTCCCAGATGTGGATGTGATCAATCGGCACTTCCGCCGCCACGCGCTCCCAAACCGCCAGCCAGAGCGTCGTGAGATGTTCCATCATGTCCCGCATCCAGTCCGGCTCGTCGTAGAACGTGACCAGCATCGTCTCGACGCCGATCAAATCTCGCACCGTCCCAAACACACCCCACGGAAACACGCCCACCTGCACCGCCTCGCCGGTCGCGGCGATCTTCCGCCGAAATGCCGGCCAGTCCTCGTGAATGCGCCCCGCCGTGTCCGCCTGCAACCGCTCGGCTTTGATCTGTTCCCAATCCGCCCGGCACTTGATCGGGTAATCGAGAAACTCCGGCATCGACCCGCCATCGCGCCGGTTGCGCATCGTAATGCCCCGGCCGTCCCGGCTGACGATCTCATCCGCGGTCTCCTCCAACACCAGCGGCTCAAACTGCGGCCAGAACCCGTACTCGACCGCCGGCAAGGCAAAGCTCGCATCGAACTCAAAGAACTTCGCGACATCCAAGTCCGGCATCCCCGCTTCCCGCTTCCACCGCTCGACCGTTTCGTGCCACGGATACCAACCTAACCCGACGCCAAACGGCACGCGGTCAACCAGCTGCCCGGTCAAACACCGCACCGCCCGCTCGCCGGGCGGCAACGAGTCATGGGTTCGTTGCATTTCCAAACCGTAGCACGGCATCGTCCGGCGCGAGCCGGATCCGCTCCGGTTTGCCGTGACTGCGCGCGGGATTGGCCGGTACGTTGCTCAGCGCGTTGTAGGTACAGATGTACGTCCGGCGCGGCCGGTCGGAGAGGTTCGGGCCGGAGGCGTGCAGCAGGTTGCCGTGGAAAAACAGCGCCGTGCCGGGCTCCATCTCGCAGAAGCGCGTCGGCAAAGTCTTTTCGATCATCGCCACGCGCTCGGGATCCGCCCCGGCTTGCGCGCCGACGGTGCCGTGATTGATCCGGCCGAGCTTGTGCGAGCCGACCAACACCTTGAGACACCCGTTCTCCTGCGTCGCCTTGTCGAGCGCGATGAACACCGACATCATCTGCGGATACAGGCATGTGTCACCGTACCAGTAGCCATAGTCCTGATGCCATTCCCACGCGCCGCCAACCTTCGGCTCTTTCAGCATCACCTTGCTGTGCCAGTGATACACTTCTTCGCCGAGAAGAATCTCGACCGGCACCACCACGCGCGGGCTGGCGCTCACGGCGCCAAACACATCGTCGCCAATGTCGCCCCATAATGACAACTTGCTCGCACGGCCGGTCGCATCGGCCATTGCAAACTCGTGTTTTCCCACTCGCTTTTGTTTGCCGATATTGGCGACGAGAATATCCACCTCAGCCTGGGAAAACATCCCCGGCACTGGCACAAAACCATCCTGTTGAAATTGCGCCACCTGAGTTGAGTTGAGCATGAGCCACTGACTAAGAGCGTGTTTGGAAAGTCCTGAGTTTAGGCTAAACGCCGCAACATTAAGT
>CAZJCX010000096.1:5714-11888 GCA_964544425.1 uncultured Verrucomicrobiota bacterium | reverse complement strand
GGTTGTGGACAAGTTCCGCTTCCGGCAGCATAACGACCAGTTGGCCGCCAGCATCAAGATCGAGAAGCCCGGCGACTCAAACTTCAAGGAAGGCGATGTGGTCGCGCGTCAGGAACTGCGCGATGTGAATGAGGGCTTGGAATCAGCCGGCAAGGAGCCCGCCAAGGGCAAGAAGCCCAAGCCCGCCCGCGGTAAGACGCTGCTGTTGGGCATCACAAAGGCTTCGCTGCAATCCGAGTCGTTCATCTCGGCCGCCAGCTTCCAGGAAACCACCAAGGTGCTGACGGAGGCGTCGCTGGCCGGGTCCGTTGATACCCTGGTCGGCCTGAAGGAGAACGTCATCCTTGGCCACCTCATTCCGGCTGGAACCGCCTTTGCGCCGTACATGAACATGAAGGTTGCCAAGCTGGCGACTCCGCTCGAGGAAGAGGAGGACGCCGGTCCTCAGCCGCAAGCGATGCCACGCGATCTGACGCCACAGGCCGGCGCATAAACGCAACCTGCGGGAATGGCAGATATTTCAGCCCTCGAAGTTTTCTTCGAGGGCTTTTCTGTTGGAATAGGAACGGCAGCGGCCTGCCGAGAATCCATCAACGGCGTGGAACACCCGCCTTATAGAGCGTTGCCTGTCCCTGAACGGTGTACACCAGCCCGGCGGGAACCAGCACGATCTGGCCACGGCTCAGCGGCAGGCTATCGGAACCGCCACGCACGGTCGCCTGGCCATCGAGAACGACCAGGATGTCGGCACTGTGCTCCGAGCCGACGGCGTAGGCCACCGTGGGCGTTACTTGTATACGACTCAACTCGAACTCGGCCGCCGGCGTGCGATAGACGGTTTCCACCGGGGAGATGATCTCGCCGTGAAGCACTTCCGGGACACCATCGGAGAAATTGACGATGCGAAGCAGTTCCGGCACATCGACATGCTTGGGAGTCAGGCCGCCGCGAAGAACATTGTCGGAATTGGCCATCAACTCGACATTGACGCCTTCGAGATAGGCGTGCAGTGTCCCGGCCGGCTGATAGGTGCCTTGACCGGGTTGGAGGCGAACGAGGTTGAGCAGGTAGATGGAGAAGATGCCGCGGTCGAAATGCCCGCCGGGCAAAGGGAATTGCCTGGCCGCGCGAATCGCCCAGAATTCAGGCGTGTTCTTGTCCGGCTGCGGGCCAGTGCAGAGCCGCTGGATGAGAGGAGCGAGGATTGCATCGACCCGTTCCTGCGGCATGGTCATGATGGTTTCGTAGAGACCGCGGAGCAAAGCAGCGCGGGCGGGCATATCGGCGCCGCGAGATTCCAGTTCGCGCGTCAGGGCAGGGTAGACATCGGTGAACTCCGGAACCCTCCGCAGAATCTCCGCGATCTGCCCGATCGGGCGGAACCCATGGAGCATCCAGAATTCAGTCAGCGCCACATGCACTTCCGGCTTGTGATTATCATCTTTGTAGTTGCGATTCGGCGCATCGAGCGCGATACCGGCCGCGTTCTCTCGAGCAAAACCCTGCTGTGCCTGCTCCAGCGTTGGATGGGCCTGGATGGAGAGCATCTTTCGGGCATCGAGCAGCTTGAAGAGATATGGAAGCTTGCCGCTGAATCGTTGTGATGTCGTTTGGCCCAGTATATCCGCCGGCGCAGATGCGATCAGCTCCGTCAGCGGCAGTGATGCTTCGCCCAGTTGTGCCGTCGCCGGGGCCTTGGGATGCGCGCCCATCCAGAGTTCGGCACACGGCTGATTCGGCTCGGCGGCAATTCCCAGCAACGATGGGAGGAACTCGAACCCGCCCCAATCATAATGTTGCACGGGAGCCAAGAGACGCACCAGCCGCGGTTCACACGGGCACAAGGGCTGGAGGCCGGTGTCATCCGATGCGACCGCGCGTTCCAATTGGCGGAGTATCCCATCCGGCTCGGCCACACCGGCCATTGCAATGGCGTCGGCGCGAGCCTGGGTGTCGGCCAGGGCGTAGATGCGCAACTCATCGGCATTGCCGGATGGGCGAATGTGGGCCACCTCGCCGTTATCAAAGTAGATCCGCACGCCGTCCGTATGATCCAGCCGCTCAATTCCGCCAAAGCCATCTTCGGGCCGGAAGAACCGCGCGATTCGGTCCCTGATTTTCCCGTAGTCGCCAGTGTCGGGCGAGAGCCATTGGACGATCTTCAAGCTTGTGGCTCTTGGAAATTTCCGCAGCAACGCCGCCTTGCTGAATCGGGCCGGCAGCCGATCGAAGAGCGCCGACAACGACACGCCTTTCTCTTTAGCGCTGAACAGCGCCCCGAGAATCGGCAGCATTGCATCTCGCGTCGGCAAAGCGGCAAGCGTCCGGCCGTCACGGGTGATGTCGGAGCCCGTCAGGAACCCGCCGTTGGCTTCCCAGCCACAGACGGCTCGTCGGCCCTTCTCCCGGGCCTGTTGCATGCCGGCGATGACGAAGGGAGAACCGATTCTGGTCTTTGGTTCGACGATGTCCTTCAATGCGCTGCGGTCCAGCGCATCGTTGCAACTAATCGGCACCACCACCGCGTCGGCGCGCAGGTATTCAGCCACGATCATGCCCACCAGATCGCCGCCAAAGAACCGCACACGGCAGGGCGTTTCGCCATCGGGCACGACGGCATCGTCGCAGCCGGAGTTCGGCGAAGGCATCGGCACAGCGGCCGGTTCGACCGACAGAATCAGAGGCCGGTCGCTGTCGCCATCCGTGGAGACGACCGCGTCGATCCTTCCATACTTGCGCCAGGCGGTCGCGGCCAAGTCCTGTATCACCGCAAGCTGCGCGGCGTCAATCGCCTCGGTGTCGATGGGCACGAATGTCTCGCTTCGCCCGGCCGGAATCACTTCCGCCCCAAGGCGGCGAAGCAGTTCCACAAGCAGATCGCGCCCCACGGCCGAATGCTGATAGGCCAGCAGACGCATTCCTTTCAGCGATTTTCCCGCGAAGAAATCCGTATACCGGCGGATGTAAGCCTCGCGCGCGGCCGGATCCACCGGCAACAGTTCACGATGCCCATCCTTGAATCGACCATCGGCGCCAAACATTGATTCCCCGGCCGCCTGGTCGTACAGTCGCCGCCGCACCTGCTCAACGCGGGCGTTGATCGGCGCTTCATCCTTTTTCAGCAGTTCGCCAAGTGCCGTGTTGGTCTTGTAGCCGTTTCGGTCGAAGGGGATGTGGCTGCCGGTGATCATCATGCTCCCCCGACCGCGAGCGATGGCGTAACAGGTCAGCGCTGGGGTGGGGATAAGCCCGAGATTCACGGGTCTCATACCGGCGTCGCGAATGGCTTGCTCGATGGCCTGGGCGATCTCGCCGCGCCCCCCCTGCTCGGGAACAAAGCAGCGGGAACTGGGGCGCAGGTCGCTGGCATAGAAGAACTCCTCGCCGAGGCGGATTCCGCCGTCCTCAGGTGGCAGGGATTGCAGGTATTGGATCTCGGCGGTGGCATTGATGTAGATTTCGAGTTGGGTCAGGTGGACAACTTCGCCGCGCCGGCCACTCGTGCCGAACTTGAGCGGCTGCGGCTCGTAGCAAAGCATGGCTCGAAGCGATCCCGGGCGTGGGGTGATATCGTTCCTCATGTCGTCAAGACAGTATCTACACTGCCGGACGACCCGAGGCAACCCTGCCAGAATCACAGGGCAAGCCCGGCGGGAACTGCGGCGGGCGATGGAAGATCGTTCGGAAGGTGGCGCATCAGTTCTTGATCTTCACGCGCACATTGCGAAACGCGACGATGCCATGATCGCCCTGGAACATCAGGGGGCCGGTGGCCTTTTCGCCGCCGGGAAGCTGCCCGCCCGTCGGGCCCTTCACTTCGACATCTTTCTGAATCTCGACTCCGTTGAGCTTGATACTGAGGAACCTGGCGTTCTGTGTCTTCTTCCCGGCTTCGTCAAAGCGCGGGGCCTGGAAGACAATATCGAATGTCTGCCACTCGCCGGGCGCTTTGGCGGCGTTCTTCGACGGCTTGGCTGCACTGTAAATCGCGCCGATATCGCCCTGACTCAGCTTGTCATCGGGTTTGCCAAAGCTGTCCAGCACCTGCACCTCGTACTGGCCCATGAGGTAGATTCCGGAATTGCTGCCTTTTGGCACCATCAGCTCGACGTGCAGTTCGCAGTCGCCGAATGTCCTGTCGCTCACCAGGTCCGATCCCTTGGCTATCGGTTGGCGAAAGAGAATGCCCTTGCCCTCGGCGCCTTCGCCCTCGCCAACCCACTTGCCGGGATCGGCCGGGTTGAGCTTCACATCGCCTACGACTTTATACGTGTCTGCCCGCTCCGGACTGCGCAGTTTCCAGCCGGCGAGATCCTTGCCGTTGAACAGCACGACCTCTTCATCGGCACACGCGGACAGGCCACAGAAGACCAGAACAAGAGCGGGCAGAAATCTCGCCAAAGCGTAACGTAGCATATGAAGCATCTCCATGTTGAGGCGTATTGGCTTGTACCGGGCAGGCACAGGAGCGTTGTCGCTTGCCGCCCTGCTTCTCTGGCCGGAATCCTCCGAAGGCCCGGTTGACAATCCCGCGGAAAACAGTTGAGATTGCCGGCATCAACTGGGTGTTTTGTTGTCCGTGGATTCTTTCCAAACAAGGAGCTGCCAACCATGGCTCGTCCCGTAACTCTCTTCACCGGTCAATGGGCAGACCTGCCCTTTGAGACCATGTGCCAGAAGGCAAAGGAATTCGGCTACGACGGCATTGAGGTCGCCTGCTGGGGCGACCACTTCGAGGTCGACAAGGCCCTCAAGGACAAAGACTACTGCAAGAAAAAGTGGGATGTCCTGATGGGCTATGGGCTGACCTCGTTCGCGATCTCGGCGCACCTGGTCGGCCAGGCCGTCTGCGACCTCATTGATGAACGCCACAAGTGCATTCTGCCGCCCGAGGTCTGGGGCGATGGCGATCCGGAAGGAGTCCGCAAGCGAGCGGCCAAGCGCATGATCGAGACCGGCAAGGCCTGTCGCAAGTTCATTGACGCCAAACCGAAGGAGGCCAGGTCGCTCCAAAAATTCGGCGCCGTGGTCAACGGCTTCACTGGCTCCTCGATCTGGCATTCAATCTACGCGTTTCCGCCGACGAGCGCGGAGTACTGGCAGAAGGGGTTCGATGATTTCGCGAAGCGCTTCCGCCCCATCTTGAAGGCGTTCGATGCGCTGAACGTGAACTTCGGCCTCGAAGTTCACCCCACCGAGATCGCGTTCGACATCGCCTCCGCCCAACAGGCGCTCAAGGCGGTGAAGAATCACAAGCGATTCGGCTTCAACTACGACCCGTCGCACCTCGGTTATCAGGGCGTGGATTACGTGAAATTCATCCGCACATTCGGCGACCGGATTTTCCACGTCCACATGAAAGACGTGTGGTGGGGCCACGGCGACGGCACGGTCGGCGTCTTCGGCGGCCACATCAGCTTCGGCGACGCGCGCCGATACTGGGACTTCCGCAGCCTCGGCCACGGCGACATCCGATTTGAAGACATCATCGTCGCCCTGAACGACGTCGGCTATCAAGGCCCGCTCAGCGTCGAATGGGAGGACGGTCGAATGGATCGCGAACACGGCGCGACCGAAGCCGCCGCCTTCGTGAAACGGATTGACTTCAAACCCAGCGCCGCCGCTTTCGACGCCGCGTTCGAGAAGAAAAAAATAGCGCCGCGCTAGAGCTGTTTGACTTCCGCGACCAACGCCGTCAGCGATGCCTTCGCGTCGCCGAAGAGCATCGAGGTTTTGTCGCTGTAGAACAGTTCATTATCAATCCCGGCAAAACCGGGGTTGAGACTGCGCTTCATGAAGATGACCTGCCCGGCTTTGTCCACGTCGAGGATCGGCATGCCGTAGAGCGGACTGTTCGGCGCATTGCGCGCGGCGGGGTTGACGACGTCGTTGGCGCCGACGACGAGGACGACGTTGGTGCGCTCGAAATGCGGGTTGATCTGGTCCATGTCGTAGAGCTTGTCGTAGGCGACAGTGGCCTCGGCGAGCAGGACGTTCATGTGCCCGGGCATCCGACCGGCCACGGGATGGATGCCGTACTTCACGTCCACCCCGCGTTTCTCCAACAGGTCGGCCAATTCCCGCACCTGATGCTGCGCCTGCGCGACGGCGAGTCCGTAGCCAGGCACGACGACGACCGACTCGGCATACGCCAGCAATGCCGCCGCGTCTTCG
>CAZJCX010000096.1:5350-5586 GCA_964544425.1 uncultured Verrucomicrobiota bacterium | reverse complement strand
CATGATCTGGGTAAGAATGATGCCCGACGCGCCGACGAGCGCGCCGGTGATGATGAGACCGTGATTGGCAATGACGAAGCCGGTCAGGGCCGCCGCGATGCCGGAATAGGAATTGAGCAGGCAGATCACCACCGGCATGTCCGCGCCGCCGATCGGGATCACAACCAACACGCCGAGCAACAGCGCCAGCGCGTTCAGCAGCAGGAACAACCACACCGACGTCTGGTCGTGCGTCA
>CAZJCX010000096.1:3608-5327 GCA_964544425.1 uncultured Verrucomicrobiota bacterium | reverse complement strand
GCCACCAACAACACCAGATTCAAAATGTGCTGGCCCTTGAAGAGAATCGGCCGACCACTGATGATTTCCTGGAGCTTGCCGGCGGCCACAAGGCTACCGGAAAACGTCACCGCCCCCACCAGCGTGCTCGCGTAAATGCTGATGCCCGTCGCCACCGGAAAGTCAAACGTCGGCAACGCCAGCCGGTGCCACTCGCCCGCCGCGACCAACGCCGACGCGCCGCCGCCGAACCCGTTCAGGATCGCGACCATCTGCGGCATCGCGGTCATCTTCACCGCCTTGGCCATCCACAACCCGACCGCCGAGCCGATCACGCCGCCGAGTAGGATCAGTTTGAAACTGACGATGTGCTGGTCGAGCAACGTCACCACAATGGCCAGCAACATGCCGACCGACGACAGCAGGTTGCCCTGCCGGGCCGTGCTGGGCGTGGACATCCACTTGAAGCCGATGACGAACAGCACCGCCGCGACGAGATAGGCGAGTTCAATCAGCCACTTCATGACTTCTTCTGGTCATCCTTCTTCCTGAACATCTGCAACATCCGGTCGGTCACCACATAGCCGCCGACGACATTGATCATCGCGAACGCCACGGCAATCGTGCCGAGCACGGCCGCCAGTTTCGTCGCACCCCACCCCGCCACCACCATCGACCCGATGATCGTGATGCCCGAAATCGCATTCGACCCCGACATCAACGGCGTGTGCAACAACGCCGGCACCTTCTTGATCACTTCCGCGCCCAACAACGTCGCGAGGACAAAAATCACCAGCAACGTAATCAACGATTCCGTCATGACGTCAGCGCCTTTCCGTCGTGAGCCACACAGGCTGCCTTCACGATCTCATCTTGGAAGTCCACGTTCAGTTTCCCATCCTTCACGATCAGCCGGACGACTTCGCTGGCGTTGCGGGCGTACATCTGGCTCGCGTGCGTGGGCATGGTGCCGGGGACGTTGAGGGGGCCGAGCACCAGAACGCCGTGGTGATTCACATCCTCACCGGGGCGGGTGACTTCGCAGTTCCCACCGGCCTCGGCGGCCAAATCCACGATCACCGAACCCGGTCGCATCCCCTCCACCGTCGCGCGCGTGATCAGTTTCGGCGCAGGCTTGCCGGGAATCAGCGCCGTCGTGATGACCACGTCGAATTCCTTCATCTTCTCCGCCAGCCAGGCTTGCTGCCGGGCTTTGTCCTCGGCGGAAAGTTCCTTCGCGTAGCCGCCCTTGTCCTCGGTCTCCTTCGTCGCCAGTTGAAATTCGAGAAATTTGGCGCCGAGACTCTCCACCTGTTCCTTCACCACCGGCCGCACGTCGTAGCCCCAGACAGTCGCGCCCAGCCGGCGCGCGGTCGCGATCGCCTGCAGCCCGGCCACGCCCGCGCCGAGCACGAGCACTTTCGCGGGCGGAATTGTGCCCGCCGCTGTCATCAACATCGGGAAATATTTGCTGAGCCGTTCCGCCGCGAGCAGGACCGCCTTGTACCCGGCCACCGACGCCTGCGAGGAGAGCACATCCATCTTCTGCGCGCGGCTGATCCGCGGCAGCAGTTCCAGCGCGAAAGCCGTCACGCGGCGCGCCGCGAGTCGCTGGATCAACTCGGCGCTACTGGCGGGCTGGAGCAACGCGACAAGCACCGCGCCCTCACACAGCTTGCCCGCCTCGGCGGCGGTCGGTTTCTGCACCTTGACGATGATGTCCGCGCCCCACGCCTCCGG
>CAZJCX010000096.1:0-3552 GCA_964544425.1 uncultured Verrucomicrobiota bacterium | reverse complement strand
TGAAAAAAGCTGCCGCGCCAGCGCCAGATTCCACGGTCACCGACAACCCGCTCTTGACCAACGCCACGACCGCCTCCGGCACCAACGCGACGCGGCGCTCACCGGCCGCTGTTTCTTTGGGAATCCCCAGCCTCATCATCGGAACAGTGGCGCCGCTATAACAAAGCCAACCGGCCGTGTCACTTCTTTTCCGGCGGCGGCTCCAAAATAGCCGCCACCCGCGCGTGCAATTCCTGCGCCTTCGCCGTTTCCCCACCGGCTTCGTACAACCGCGCCAGTTTGCGCGCCACCCGCACCACGCTCCCGTCAGCCGTCAACTGCGCGAGCGCCGTCCGATACGCCGTGATGGCGGATTCCTCCCGCCGGTCAGCCACGGTCAGATCACCGCACTTCTCCCATAACACCGGACTCGCCAACGCGACCGCCTGTTGCCGGCACAACTCCGCCGCCTCGGTTTTCTGGCCAACGGAGAGCAGCATGTTCACTTTGCGCAAATAGGCCCACGCCACATCGGCCTCCCCCGCTGCCGTCAACCGCGCAATCTGCTCGTCTATCGGCAGCGAAAAGGGCCGGTACAACGGATCGCCCACAAACGTCGTCTGCCAGCTCAACGCGGGCACGCTCGCGTACGCCGCTTCCAAAAACACGCTGCCGGCCAACAGCCGACGAAAAAAAACATTCAAGTGAGGCGTCAGCGAAAGATACGGCTCATACACGTTGCCCATCGTCGCCGCGGCCCCCTTGGCAAGCAACGGCCCCACCCAATACAACGTCTTGGTCCGAACGCTCGCGCCGCTCGCCGAGTGGATGTGATACGCCACCGCGCCCGGCTGGAACCGAAAATTCTCGCGCGTGAACGGCCCCGTCACGTGGTGCGCGTACCACCCCGCATAAATTGCCGCATCCGTCACCGGATCGTTCACCGCCAACGTCCCCGGCTCCTCATCCAACTCCGTCTCAAACCCCACCTCCCGGAACGCCGCCGCCGCGTCGCGGATCCAATCATCCCCCACCTTGTAACCGGCCTCCTGGATGTTCCGCGCATCGAAGTACGCCCGGCCCTGCAACCCAAACTGCTCCACCCGCAACGCATCCGTCACCATCCGCCGCACCGTGGCCGGGTCCGGTCCATCAAGTCGCCCCACCAGCACCGGCCGCGTCGCCGCCCCCATCTGAAACCACGGATTGCGAACCAAGCCGATGGCCGGTGACTTCGCGTCGAGCAGTTGCGCCGTCAGCTCGCTCTCCACCGACGCGTGGTTCTGCGCGAATTGCTTCGGCGGCGTCACGCTTTCACGTAAATTCGGATCATTCTCGATCCGCAGCGGCACGCCGTGCAGCAACACCACATATTCCACCCCAGCCGGCAACTGCGACCGCACCGGCGCGAGGATCGTCTCGGTGAATTCCTGCCGCGTCACCGTCTCCACCGGCCGCACGCTCAGCCGGTAGATACGCTCGGCCGGTATCTCCCGCTGCTGCGCATAGAAATCCGCCAACTCCCGGCTGGCCGGTTCCTGGTCATTAAAGAAGATCGCGACTCGGTCGTTCGCCGCAGCCGCTCCCGCGATGAACCAGAGACTACAAATCAATCCGCAAACCGTCATACGCAATCCGCACCTTCCCCGGCAACGTCGCCTCCGTCGCCGCGTGATCCACCTCGTGACACAAATGCGTCAACCACGTCCGTTCCGCCCCCGTCGCCTCCGCCACTGCCACTGCCTGCGCGATCGTCAGATGCGTCGGATGGGGGCGCTGCCGCAATCCATCCAACACCAACGCCGGCACGCTCTGCACCTGTTTGACAACCGCCGCAGGCACCGCGCTGCAATCCGTCAGATACGCCAGCGCGCCGTTGACGACAAATCCGAGCACCTCGACCCACCCGTGCGGCAACACCACCGGCAGAAACCGCAAATCCCCGATCGCAAACTCCACCCCCGGTGTCACCTCTCGCAAATCGAAACACGGCAAACTCGGCCACTTCGGTTTGTCCGTGCAGGCATACGCGAAAATTCGCCGCACATCCGCCACGGCCTCCGCCGCGCCAAACACCGGCATCGGTTGACCGCTCGCCTGCGTGAACACCCGCACATCATCCAACCCCAACACATGATCCGCGTGCGTATGCGTCAACACCACCGCGTCCAATTTCCGCAACCCCACCCGCAGCCCCTGCGTCCGCAAATCCGGCGTCGCATCCACCAACACCGTCGTCGTCGCCGTCTCGATCAAGATCGAAGGCCGCAACCGTTTGTTCCGCGCATCCTCCGACCGGCACACCGCGCACCCGCACGCCAGCATCGGAATGCCATGACTCGTCCCCGTCCCCAAAAAAGTAACCCGCATCGCCCCGCATCATGCGGAACAAACCCACCCCGGTCAAGGCGCGCACCGTCCTACCGGGCGGTAGTGTTGCGGACGTGCCATTGATTTTCTGGCTCCCAGCCACGCAGGTAAACCTGCAAATCAGCCTTGGGATCTACTGCGATTTTGGTCTCGAAGACTTCGCCATCCAGTGTGACGCGCACCCGGTGAGCTTCGATCTCGATCTTGAGCCGATAGGTGTGACCGACTTTGAGCCGGCCGGGCTTTTCCATGAGCCGCTTCGATTGGTAAGTCTCCCGTGCGCCCTTTTCGAGCAACAGATGCACCCCAACCCCCGCCTCCTCGCCGAGCGTCACGCTCATGCCGCGCTCCGGCAGCCGATCAAGCGGCTGACCGGCGGGTGCAAAGTTGATCCAGAGACAGCCAAACTTGCGCAACTCCTCCACGCTGGCCTCGCACTCGAACGTCAACGGTGCCCGGTAAGTCTGCTTGGAGCGGACGTGCCAGCCGCGCAACACGATCACGTCATTCTCACGTTTCGACGCCTCACCCATCGCGCCGCCCCAACCGTGATCACGCGGGATGGGCAACATCTCCCACTCTATCGGGGCACCGCCACCAGCCCCTCCAGCGCGCGCCTGAATCTCGGTGATGGACTCGAGGGGGATCCTCACCGGACCGAAGACGGCCGTCAGCGGGATGAACTTCTCCAACACAACGCCTTGAAACCGGTCGCCATTCACCAGTGTCACCGTCGCGCTCGTCACACCAGCTTTCCACTCCAATGAACGCACCCGTCCCGCCGGTAATGTCAGCCGTCCCAGCGCCTCCGACTCCACCATCCAAGTCGCGATCCCCAACTCCCCACGCAACTCCGTTCCATCGCGCAGCTTCACGGTCGCCTTCACAGCGGTTGCCCGCTCCGATTCCTGCGCCAGCACCGGCATCACGAGCCAAACCAAAACAAAAACCCACCGCTTCATTGCCGCCTCCGTTTGGCGCCGTTGTACCAATTCCGGCCAAGCTACACAACCGAATCACCGCACCGTGAAATTTCGCACCCGCCCGCGCGTGGCGGGGTCGGCGCTGCGCGACGCCACGGCGACCGGCGTCGCGGGCGCCACCTGGGTGCTCGGCCGCTACTTCGAGTGCGGCGGCCCGCTCAGCGACCCGCTCCGCTTCACCGAGCTGGAGCTGCCGAAGAAGTCGAAGTTCGGCAAGAAC
>CAZJCX010000095.1:8400-12151 GCA_964544425.1 uncultured Verrucomicrobiota bacterium | reverse complement strand
ACCGCACCCCGGTGATTCTACTGTTCGACGAGGTCATCGGCCACATGCGCGAGCCGTTCGATGTGGTCGCCGGCACGCTCACCGCGGAGAAGCTCATGCTCGAGTATCTCGTGGAGCACGACGGCAATTCGAAGCGTGATCTGACGGAGGCGATCCGGTTGGCGGCGCAGACGTGGGCGGTGGGCATGCAACTCGCCGAACGCGGCCGCCCCGCGGACGAACGCGAGTTGAAACTGCCCGCCGATTTTGACGCGGCCAAAACCCTGCGCGAGACGCTGAAGACCCGGCACGTCGAGGCGGCCGTGTTGGATCGCGCGCGGCGCGGCGCGGCCAAGTTCCGATTGCTCGACGACAAGGAAATCCGGTCGGCCCTGAAAGATTTATGAACCGGATCGTCGGCCTCGAAACCGAGTACGGTTGCCTCGTCTGCAGCGACGACCGGCCGGGCGGGCCGGATGCGTTTCCGATTCGGGTCAAGAACCACCTGTTCAAAGTCGCCAAAGCCGGGGCGATTGACCTGCATTACCGGGATTACGAGGAACCGCCCGGCAATGGCGGATTTCTGCTCAACGGCGGGCGGCTCTACCTCGACATGGGACACCTCGAGTTCGCCACGCCGGAATGTTTGACGCTGCGCGACATCGTCGCGTACGACCAGGCCGGTGACTACTTGCTGCAGCAGGCGCTGACGGAGATGGAGTTGGCGGACAAAGTATCGTTTGTGAAGAACAACATTGACCACCACACCGGCGCCACCTTCGGTTGCCACGAAAATTACCTGATGAAACGCGGGGCGCAGTTCACACCGCAAGTGCTGGCGGCGTTGCTGTCGTTTCTCGCCACGCGGCAAATCTTCACCGGCGCGGGGCGCGTCGGCCAGGCGAATCCGCTCGCGTTCGAGTTTGAGCCGCACCGGCCCGACCAGCGGGTTCTCTTCCAGATCTCCCAGCGCGCGGACCACATCGTCAACGACATCTATCAATGGGTGCAATTCAACCGCGCGATCATCAACGCCCGCGATGAGCCGCTGGCGGATTACCGGAAGTATCGCCGCCTGCACCTGCTCATCGGCGACTCGAATCTGAACGAGTTCACCACCGCGTTGAAAATCGGCACGACCGCGATGGTGCTGGATTTGTTGGAGGACGGCATCGTACCCAAGCGGGTCGGCCTGCTCGACCCGGTCCAATCCACCCGCGACGTTTCGCGCGACCAAAGTTACCGGTGGATCGTCCGCCTCGAAAACGGCCAAACCCGGTCGGCCTTTGAAATCCAACGCTCGTTCCTCGCCCTCGCGCAAAACTATCTGACCGGCATGGATGCGGAGTACGATTGGCTGTTGCGCGAATGGGAGGCGGTGCTGGACGGTTTGGAGCGCGACGTGATGTCTCAAGCCAACAAAGTGGATTGGATCGCGAAGAAGTGGCTGCTGCAAACTTTCGTGGACGAGCAAAAAATCAGTTGGGACGATCCGTGGCTGCCCTCGCTCGACCTCGAATACCACAACCTCAACCCCGCCACCGGCCTCTATCACGCGTTGCGCGCCGAAGACCGGGTCGTGCGGCTGCTCAGCGACGAGCGCATCGCCTTTTGCGCGTCCCATCCCCCGGCCAACACCCGCGCCCAAGCGCGCGGACTGGCCGTCCAACAGCTCCGCCACCAGAACGGCAACTACGTCATCAACTGGGATTCCATCCGCATCGGCGACCAGGACCCGCTGATCATGGGCAATCCGTTTCACCCCTACACCGCCGAGATCGCCCAATTGCTGGCCGCGCCTACCGGCTCGTAGCCGCGCTTGGCTAGGGCGGCCTCAACGCTCAGACCAGCCGCCAACTGCGGAAAATGGCGTTGACGGGGTCTGACTCGCGTGCTATCACGCCCCGCAGCGTTTCAAGGAGGATTGTTTTGTTATGAAGATTTCCGTCGTTCTATTTTCACTGGCAGCCGCGCTCATCTTGGGCAGCGGGTGCGCCACCACCAAAACCACAGCGCCTTCGTCCGCCGAATCGACCACGGCCGGGGACTTCCTCAAGCAAATGGACGTGGTGGAACAGCCGGAGTTGGAACCAGATTGGGCGGGCTGGGTGAAGCAGTATTACCCGAATTGGCGGAAACATTACTGGGTGGATCGCGGGCAATGGGGCAATCGCGGTTACATCGTCGGCAAAGCGCCGAGCGGCGAGCCGGCGCCTGTCGAGACCGCAATCACGCCCTTGCCGGCCGCGACGGAATTACCGGCCCCGACCATCGTGGACACGCCGGCGCCTGTCGTCGAACAGCCCGACCGGCCCACGACGTACACAGTGAAGAAAGGCGACTCGCTGTGGCGGATTTCCGGGCGCATTTACAAAAACCCGCTCAAGTGGCCGCGCCTCTACCGGGCGAATCAGGACAAGATCAAGAACCCCCACCGGATTTATCCCGGTCAGGTGCTCACGATTCCGTGGGATTGAGCTGCGCACGCCGTTGGGGTAATCTCAGGGTGAACCGCCGGTAACCATGCCCAGCGAAACCCTGCATTTCGACAACGCCCGCCAAGCCCAGGCGCTCTACGCCAACGAGCCGAAAAACCTCCGGCTCCTCGAAGACCTGCTCACGTTGAAGGTCACCGCCCGCGACGGCTGGATCAGCCTCGAAGGCGAACCGGCCAACGTCGCCAAGGCCAAGTCGCTGTTCGAGCAACTCCAGATCGCCACCACCCGCGGCGCGCACATCCGCCGGCAGGAATTTTCCCAAGCCGTCGCGGCGGCGGCCCGCGGCGATCCGTTGCGCTTCCATGAACTCGCCGAAGAACGCGTGGATGTCTCCGCCCGCAAACGCGCCATCGTCCCGAAAACGATGGGCCAGAAACGCTATCTCGAATCCATCCGCACGCACGACATCGTCATCGGCATCGGCCCGGCCGGCACCGGCAAGACGTACCTCGCGATGGCCACGGCCGTTCACGCGCTCCGCACGGAACGCGTCGCCCGCCTCGTGCTCTGCCGGCCCGCCGTCGAAGCCGGCGAGGCTCTCGGTTATCTGCCCGGCACGCTTGAAGAAAAAATCTCGCCGTACTTGCGCCCGCTCTACGACGCGCTGTACGACATGATGGAGCCCGACGAAATCCAACGAAACATGGAACGCGGCACCATCGAGATCGCGCCACTCGCCTATATGCGCGGACGCACGCTCAACAATGCGTTCGTGATTTTGGACGAAGCGCAGAACGCCACCAGCGAACAAATGTTGATGTTCCTGACCCGCATGGGCTTTGACTCCAAAGTCGTCATCACCGGCGACATCACCCAGGTTGACCTGCCGAACAACAAGACCTCCGGCCTCATCGAAGTCCAAAACGTCCTCAAGGGCATCGCCGGCTTGGACATCGTGTACTTTCACGAAACCGACGTCGTCCGCCACGAGCTGGTCCAAAAAATCATCTCCGCCTACTCGAAGTTCAAAGAAGAACGCGAACGCCGCCGCCAAGCCGCGAAACCATGACGGTCGCCGTCCGCCACCGGCAGCGTCGGTACCGACTCAACCTGCCCGCCCTCCGCCGTTTCGCCCGCCAAGCCGCAGCCTTCATCGCAAGTGGCACAACCGTCCCGGATGGGCAATCCCTCGCTGCCCGCACACACAAGACGCGAATGCCACCAACCATCAGCATTGTCATCGTCAGTGATGACGAAATGGCTCGGTGCAACGAGCAATTTCACAGCGTCACCGGCCCGACGGACATCCTCACCTTCGACTACGGCGACACTGG
>CAZJCX010000095.1:5763-8390 GCA_964544425.1 uncultured Verrucomicrobiota bacterium | reverse complement strand
AGCGCCACCCGCGACCCCGGCGAACCGCTCATTTCCGCAGATCACGCCGCCGCCAACGCCAAACGCTACCGAACCACGCTCGCTCGCGAACTGAGCCTCTACATCGTCCACGGCCTGCTCCATCTGGCCGGATACGATGACCACACCCCCGCCCAACGCAAACGCATGCGCGCGGCGGAACGCACCACACTCCGCAAACTCCAAGCCTAGCCGCCGTCGAAAGAGTTGCTTTCCACAAGTCGTTTGGCTAACAGAACAGGCGTGCCACGGATTCTTCGAACGGGTGCGCTGGTGGCCGGGCTGGGCGTGATGACCACGGCGGCTGGGCAGTTTCTCGGCGGGGACAGTTGCAGCACGTCAGGCTGTCACGGCGGCGCGGCGGAAACCAGCCGACAGCGGGCGATCTGGGACGAGTTCGATCCGCACTCCCGAGCCTACGCGACGCTCACAATGGGCCGTTCCGCCCGGCTGATCGAAGCGCTCGGTGGCACGGATGCCACGCGGGACCGGCGCTGCACCGATTGTCACGCGCCGCACCCGACGCAACGCCTCGAAGGCGTCTCCTGCGAGAATTGCCACGGGGCCGGTGAGCCGTGGTTGCGGTCGCACACGCGCCAGGACTATACTCATGCCGACCGGCTCGCCGTCGGGATGCGCGACCTGCGCGATCCGTACCAACGCGCCAACGCCTGCGTCGCGTGTCACCAGCACGTCGCACCCGAACTTCTGCAGGCCGGTCATCCCGAATTGATCTTCGAGTTGGATGGGCAACTGACCGGCATGAAACGCCACTGGCGCGCCGAACGCGACCGACCGGCTGCCCAGAACTGGCTTGTCGGCCAGGCGGTCGCGTTGCGCGAACTGGTCGGCCAGGCTCACGACTCGAATCGGGAACAACGCGCGGCGCTGGAGTGGTTGCTCGCACAAGCGGGTGAGTCGGCCGGCAATCCCGATGAACTCGCCCGCCGCGCGGCGGCCGAGAGTTGGACCGCCGACCGGACACGCGATTTGTTGCGTCGCTTGGCCGGCACGAGCGCGGAGTTTCAGCGCGCCGACGTGACTCAACTCCAACACGCACGCCGCGCGGAACGGTTGGTGTTGGCGCTCGACCGGCTGCTGGCCGGACAGAAGTCACCGGAATTGGAAACGCTCTTCGCGCTCGCGCAATCCCGCCCGGATTTTGATCCCGGTAAGTTTGCCGAAGCCCTCCGGGCATTGCGGCAGTCGCTGGCTCTGTAGCGGCGGTCATAGACCGCCGCTACAGCAAACACCCGTTAGTAGGTGAGCGTTACGCTGAGGAGGGCGCTGTAGTAGGCGGGGTCCACGTCGCCGCCGCCGCCGCCGACTCCCGGGACGGGCGTGGGCGCGGTTTTGTAGATGTCGCGGAAGCCGCCGCCGGGGACGAGGACGCCGAGGCCGGCGAGCACGATGATGTTGTCGGTGAGCAGGGGCCGGTAGATGATTCCGAGGTTGAATTCCCAGCCGATTTCGGGGCGGATGTTTTCGTCGAGCAGCGCGACTTCGATGGCGCTGGTTTCGGCGAGGCGGATGTAGTTGACGTTGCAGAGGGCGCGCAGTTTGGGGGTGAGTTCGGCTTCGAGGCCGGCGCCGGCGATGAGGATGCCGGGGTTGACGAAGTTGGCTTGGCCCTGGGTTTTGCTGGTGCGGAGGTTGGGGACGAGGCTGCCGGGTTGTTTGAGGGCGACGAGGGTGCCGCCAAGGTTGAAGCCTTGCCGGGTCCAGAAGCTGAAGGGGCCGCCGATGAAGTTGGGGTTGTCGAGGATGGTGTCGAAGCCGGCGGCGGTGTCGTCCTCGGCGTCGGGATCACCGGAGGCGTAGAAGAAAGAGAGTTTGGGGCGGAGCCAGTCAATGTCCACGGAGAGTTCGAGCGCGGCCATCTGGGCGTTGATGTCGGTGCGTTGGCCGGCGAGGCCGTTGTATTCGTCGGTGCCAAAAACCTGGTAGAAGGCGTGGGAGATGTTGAGGCGGCCGATGTGCCCGTCGCCCGACCAGCCGAGGTAGTAGGCGTGAACGTCGTGGGGCTGAACATCCCCGAGCGGAGATGGGCGGACGATGTTGCCGTTGCGGTCGTAGTGGAGATCGCCGCGGTCGAGGTTGGCGAGGAAGCTGAGCTGGGCGGTGTAGCCTTTGGCGAGGAAGTCCTGCCGGTACACATTGGCGACAAAAACATACTGGTCGCGGGATGTGAATGTATTGAGACCGGAGTAGGTGTCTTTCTCGCGCTTGTCGAAGAAGATGAAGTTGTACTGCCAGTGGTTGTTGGCGGCGTTGCCAAAAATCCGCACGCCCAGATCCGTGTCGGCCAGCACGAACCCGCGAAAGTCGGCGTTGAACGCTTGCAGGCCGAACTTGCTGGAAAGGAAATCGTAGTTCGGCGAGAGATCGGCGAGGTGGAGTTCGAAGAAACCCTCCTGCAGCGCGAGATGCGACTTCAGCCGGTCGGTGTCGGCTTGCGGGTTGGGGTTGAGAATGTTTCGTTCCTTCACCTTCGTGTAGTTGTAATTGAAGACCGGCTCGATCCGCAGCAGCCACTCGACCGGCTTAAAGGCGGTCTCGCCGCGGAACAAATCCACGCGGAAACCGAGGTTGTGCGAAAGGGAATACTC
>CAZJCX010000095.1:4280-5745 GCA_964544425.1 uncultured Verrucomicrobiota bacterium | reverse complement strand
CCCCGTAGAACTCGGTGCTGCCCGGCTGTTCCGTGCTGATGCCGGACGGCTTCGGCAGCCGGCGCGCTTCAAAGTCGCTGATGCTGAACGCCGTCATATTCAGAAACACATCCTGGCCGTAAATGGGAAAGTCGCCTTTGAGTTTGCTTTGGAGGTACGGGTCCCAGAGGCGCGGCGCGTGTTTGTAAGGCGTCTCGGTGCCGCGGCTGGCCGGATTTTCGTAGCGTTCCCAGATGCCCACGGGAATCCGCCACCGATCCGGTACGGCTTCGGAATTCGCCGGGAGCCTGACCGCACCGGGTTCCGCCCCCACCGCCAGCGTCGCCCACACCCACATGAACGCCACTCGCTTCACGCCCGAATTGAAAATGTTTCTGAGCGCGGATTGCAAGCGTGGAGTTGGTTTGGTATGCGTTGCGCGTGCGACGCGGCGGCTTTATTTTGGCGGCGTGGTGGCTGACCGGCCTGGCGGGGTGGGCGCAATCGCTGACCACCAACGATCTCCAGCAAATCATCGCGCAAGCCGTCTTCAAAGCCACCAACACCGCACCGGAGGCGGTCATCGCCGTGACCGACCGCGAAGGCTACGTGCTGGTCGTGTGGGATGTGAACGGCGGCGCGCCCCCCGGCAACGCGGAGATCGGTAATGCCATCGCGAAAGCCGGCACGGCGGCGTTTCTGAGTAGCCGGCAACACAGCTTCAGCACGCGCACTGCCGGGTTCATCATCCTCCAACATTATCCGCCGCTGTTGCCGCTGCAATCGAACTTCCCGCTCTTCACCCCGGTCTTCACCAACACCCCCCTGGCGCGTTTTCCCATCCCGCGCGGCGTCCGCAACCGGCCGCCTGGCCCGCTCGTCGGCGTCCAAAACTCCAACCTGCCGCACTCCGACATCAACTTCTTCAAGCAACTCGTCGGCACCCCCACCGAGGCCGGTACGAATGGAATCGCGATTCTCAATCCGGGCAGCCCCTTCGCGTTCAGCGGCATCCCGGGCGGCGTGCCGCTCTACAAAAATGGCGTCCTCGTCGGCGGCGTCGGCGTGCAGACGCCGAACGAAACGTTTAATTTCCTCACTCGCACGGTCGCCGAGGAGATCGCGCTGGCCGCGCAAACGGGCTACGCGCCCGGCCCCGCGATTTTCGGCTCGCGCGTGTTCGCCGACGGCATCCGGTTGCCGTACGTGCGCGGTCGCAACCCGCGCATCAACACCAACGTCGTCTTCTTCAGCGGCGCGACGCCCGGCAACGAAGTCGCGCCGTTCACATTCACCGGCGCGCCCACCACCATCTCCTACCCGAGCGCCGTCCTCGGCGGCGTGACGGGCGAAGTCCGCAACGCGATCATGGCCGACCCGCTCGGCAAACTCACGGCCGGCCAGGTCTCCAACATCCTCGGCCAAGCCGCCGCGCGTGCCGCGTTCACGCGCGCCCGCATTCGCCTCCCGCGCAATGTCCCCGCGC
>CAZJCX010000095.1:900-4265 GCA_964544425.1 uncultured Verrucomicrobiota bacterium | reverse complement strand
GCAAGTTTTCATCGCCGTCGTCAACAATCCCGGCACCAACGGCCCCGCGCAAGTGCTCGGCACATTCCGCACGCCCGACGCGACGATTTTCAGTTGGGATGTTTCCGTCCAGAAAGCGCGCACGGCGGTCTTTTTTTCCGAACCGGCGAACATCCCCTACTTCCCGTTGCCCACAAACGTCGCGATGTCGTGCCGCAGCGTCGGCTTCCTCGCGCAATCGCTGTATCCGCCGGGGATTGATGGCACGGCCCCCGGCCCGTTCCACGGTTTTCAGGAAACGCTGACCAGCAGCACGAGCGCGACCCCACCGGAACCGAAGTTGCCAAACGGCATCACGATTTTCCCCGGTGGCTTCCCGCTCTACAACAGCAGCGGCGAACTCATCGGCGCCATCGGCATCAGCGGCGACGGCGTGGACGAGGATGAAATCATCGGCGCCGCCGGTACGGTGGATTTTTTGCCGCCGGCCGGCACCCGCGCCGATTTCTTCACCTACCGGGGCGCGCGCCTGCCCTTCGCCAAGTTCCCCCGCAATCCCGACTTGCCGCGACGATAACCGTCAAACCCACAACTGCCGGTCGAGGGAGCGGTACTGGATGGCTTCGCTGACGTGGTGCGGTTGGATGGAGTCGCTGGCTTCCAAGTCGGCGATGGTGCGGCTGACTTTGAGAATCCGGTCGTAAGCGCGGGCGCTGAGATTCAATTCCGTCATCGCCAGTTTGAGCAATTCCTGACATTCGTCATTGAGCCGGCAATGCTCCTTGATCTGCTTCGGCGTCAGCCGCGCGTTGGGGTGGCTGGTGCGGTGGCGTTGGATGGCGCGCGCCTGCTGCACCCGCCCGGCGACAGCGGCGGATGTCTCGCCCGTGGCCTCCCCGGCCATCTCCTTGTACTTCACGGCCGGGACTTCCACGTGCAAATCAATCCGGTCGAGCAACGGCCCGGAAATCTTGTTGCGGTACTTCGTGATCTGGTGCGGAGAACACCGGCATTCCCGTTTCGGATCGCCGTAAAAACCGCAGGGACACGGATTCATCGCCGCGACCAACATGAACTGCGCGGGAAACGTCATTGTGCCGGCCGCGCGCGAGATGACGACGCGGCCTTCTTCGAGCGGTTCGCGCAACGCCTCCAACACGTCGCGATGAAACTCCGGTAACTCGTCGAGAAACAGCACCCCGTTGTGCGCCACGCTGATTTCGCCCGGCGTCAGATTGCTCGTGCCGCCGAGCAGCCCGGCATTGCTCGTGGTGTGATGCGGCGACCGAAATGGCCGCGTGGCCACCAGCGCCTGCCCTTTCGCGAGCAGCCCGACGATGCTGTGGATTTTCGTCGTGTCCAACGCTTCGCTCAATTCGAGCGGCGGCAAAATGGTGGGAACCCGTCTGGCGAGCAGGGTCTTGCCGCTGCCGGGCGGGCCGATGAACAGCAGGTTGTGATTGCCGGCCGCGGCGACTTCGAGGGCGCGCTTGGCGTTTTCCTGTCCCTTCACGTCCGCCAAATCCACGTCGTAACGCCGGTGCTGTTGGAAAATCGCGGCCACATCCTCCCGGTACGGTTCGAGCGGACGCTTGCCGGCGAGAAACTCCGCGACTTCCCGGAGATTGCGCGCCGGATAAACGTCCAAGCCATCTACGACCGCCGCTTCGGGCGCATTGTCGGCCGGCACGATCAAACCGCGTTTCTTTTGGGCCCGCGCGCAGATCGCGATCGGCAGCAGGCCGTTGACGCTGCGCACTTCGCCGCTCAAGGCGAGTTCGCCGACGATGGCGAAGTCGTCCAACCCCGGCGCGACGATTTGTTCGCTGACCGCCAAAATGCCGATGGCGATGGGTAAATCGAAGCTCGGCCCTTCTTTCTTCACGTCGGCGGGCGCAAGGTTGATGGTGGTGCGCCCCATCACGTACTTGTAACCGGAGTTTTCGATGGCGGTCTTGACGCGGATTCTTTGACGGCGGCATCCGGCAGGCCGACGATGATGACCGCGGGTTGGCCCCAGCCGGAGTTGACCTCGATTTCAATCGGGTAGGCGTCAATGCCCAAGACGGCCGCCGAGTCCACCTTCGCGAGCATGGCGCGCATTGTAAGAAAGCCGCCCGCCCTGTCGAGCGCAGACTTGCTGTAGCGGCACACTATGAGCGCCGCCGCCGCTGGGCGCGCGAAGGGGGCGGGCACTCACGCTCGCGCCACCGGCGCGCGATCACGCAGGAACGGCTTTGTGCGGGCGGGCGTTGGTGCTATATCTGGCGACATGGCTTACGAATCGTTGCAGCACTTCGTGCGGCAGTTGGAGACGGCGGGCGAGTTGAAGCGCATCCCGGTCGAGGTGGATCCGATTTTGGAGATCACCGAGATCGCGGACCGCGAGATGAAATCACCAGGCGGCGGGAAGGCGTTGCTGTTCGAGAAATGCCGGGATGCGGGCTTCCCGCTGTTGATCAACGCGTACGGCTCGACGAAACGGATGGCGCTGGCGTTGGGAGTGGCGGACGTGGAGGAGATTGCGCGCGAACTGGAGGCGTTGCTGAAAGCGAAGCCGCCGACGTCGTTCCGCGAGGCGATCGCGCTGCTCGGCGCGGCGCTCGAATTGCGGCACGCGCGGCCGAAGACGGTGGGCACCGGGGTCTGCCAGCAGATGGTGATGAAGGCGCCGGACTTGCGGGTGTTACCGGTGCAGAAATGCTGGCCGCTCGATGCGGGCCGCTTCATCACGCTGCCACTGGTGATCACGCGCGACCCCGATACCGGCGCGCGCAACGTCGGGACGTACCGGATGCAGGTGATTGACGAGCGCACGGCGTTCATGCACTGGCAACTGCACAAGACCGGGGCCCGGCATTGGCGGCGGTACATGGAATTGAAGCGCCGGATGCCGGTCGCGGTCGCGCTCGGCGGCGATCCCGTGTACGCGTTTGCGGGGACGGCGCCGATGCCGGATGGGTTGGACGAATTTCTGCTCGCGGGATTTTTGCGGAAGAGGAGCGTCGAGTTGGTGAAATGCCAGACGAACGATCTGGAAGTGCCGGCCAACTGCGATTTCGTCCTCGAAGGGTACGTCGAACCGGAAGACAAACTCGACCTGGAAGGGCCCTTTGGCGACCATACCGGCTATTACACCCTGCCGGAGCCATATCCGAAGTTTCACATCGAGCGCATCACACACCGAGCGGATGCGATTTATCCCAGCACCATCGTCGGCGCGCCGCCCATGGAAGATTTTTACATGGGGACGGCCAGCGTGCGGATTTTCCTGCCGGTCTTCAAAATGAACTTCAACGAGATCGTGGACCTGGCGCTGCCGGCCGAGGGCGCGTTCCACAATCTCGTGGTCGTCTCGATCAAGAAAACTTTTCCCTACCAAGCCA
>CAZJCX010000095.1:0-890 GCA_964544425.1 uncultured Verrucomicrobiota bacterium | reverse complement strand
GATGAAGGTGATGCACGCCCTGTGGGGCATGGGGCAGATGATGTTCACCAAGATGATCGTCGTGGTGGACGAGGATGTGAACGTCCACAACCTCAGCGAAGTCGTGTTCCGGCTCACGGCCAACATTGATCCTGACCGCGACATGATTTTCACCAAAGGCCCCGCCGATGTGCTCGACCACGCCACACCCGCCATCGGGTTCGGCACGAAGGTCGGGATCGACGCCACCCACAAAATCAAAGGGGAAGCAAATTGCCGGGAATGGCCACCCCTGATCCGCATGGATCCCGCCGTGAAAAAACGCGCTGATGAAATCCTGCGCGCGTTGCGCTGACCCGCGCCACACCGCCGACATCGTACGGAATCTGGCCTCGCGGATCGGCCTCGCGGGGACGCTCGGCCCACCCAGTGGGGAGAGCGGGAACAATAACGGCGGGGGCGAAGCAACCTGCCAAACTTGGTGCAACGCTTGGATGCCAGAGACTTCTGTGGTATATGCTTTGCGGAAACCATGCCGAAACTCACCGTCATCGCCGGCCCGCATCAGGGCGAGGAATTCCCGCTCAACGGCACCCGCGTCCTCGCCGGCCGCGACCTCAACAACGGCATTTGCCTCCCCGACGGCCTCGTCTCGCGGCATCACGCCGAGATTGTGCGCGAGGGCGACGACTATTTTCTCCGCGACCTGCAATCCACCAACGGCAGTTTCGTCAACGACCATCCCGTGACCGAAACCGTCCTGCGCCACGGCGACACCGTCCGCCTCGCCGACGTCGTGCTGCGTTTCGAGGCCGAACCGGTCGCTACCAAACTGACACCCGCTATCGGCCTGAAAACCCCGGTCTTCAAAACTCCGGCACCCGTCGCCGCGCCCGCCGCCGCTGCTCCCA
>CAZJCX010000094.1:2126-12409 GCA_964544425.1 uncultured Verrucomicrobiota bacterium | reverse complement strand
AACACCACCGAACGTTCCATGTCCACCGTCGGCTACCAGTACCTGCTCGACCGGGCGATCCACCGCGAACTCGTCCGGCAGGAGGCGGCGGCGCGCGGCATTCAGTTGAACCGCGAACACCAGGCGCAACTGGCGCAGATCGAGCAAGCGCTCTACGGCCGCGACGGCGTCAACCCCGATAACGTGCTGGGCCGGCCCAACAGTTCCGCGACGCTGGAGGAACAGCTTGCCTTCGAAGTGCGCGACGCCACCGGCCTGCTGCTCCAGAAGGAACTCCTCGCCGCCAACGGCGTCCCGCCGCCCTACGTCACCGACGCGCAAGTTCAAACGCACTACGAGCAACGCCGTCAACAATTCGCGCCCCTGCCGGAATCCGGCCCCGCCCGCGACGCTGCGTGGCGGGAGATCAGCAATCAGATTCGCCAGGAACTCACTTTCGCCAACCTCCAGTCCTACCAAGCCGAACAGGATGCCTATCTCGCGGCGTTGAGGTCGAAGGCGACCATCCAAGTGACCCAGCCGTAGCAAAAAAGAAACGGAGGGCAGCGGGTATGAACCGCCCTCCGTCGCCCCGCTGGCCAAACCGTCATCCCCGATTCCCGAGCGCAGCCGCCAGCAGCGCTAAATCCAACGCCACGCTACCGGTCGCGCGTGACAACCCCACGACTCCCCCGCAGTTTTCTCGCAACATTTCCCCGCGCATCGCTATACTGCCGCCATGCCCGACGAAGATTTTGTTTGTCCGATCTGCGGCACAGACGTGCCGGCGGGGGCGGAAGCTTGTTCAGAATGCGGTTCAGATGAGAAAACCGGCTGGTCCGACCAAACCATCTACGACGGCACCGGCATCGAAGACCCCGCGGAGTTCGACCGGGCCGAGTACGACCGGCGTGAGGCGGGGCGCAGCGCCGCGCCGCTGTGGGTGAAACTGGTGGCCGTCGTGGTGCTGCTGGCGTTGCTCTGGTTGTTGGCGGGCCGGTAACAACTCGAGCCGGTCGGCTACTTCGGATTCGGGGCGAACTCCGCGCCGCCGCGGCACCGCTTGAGGTAGTTCAAGGCGTGGACCTGGCCCGTCATCTCCAAGTCGCCGCGATAGACCGGGTCGTGCCAGCCTTCAATATCAATGCTGCCCTGCCAGTTGTTCATCCGCAGGATGCTGATCACGTCCGTCCAGTTCGTGTCGCCAAAGCCGGGCGTGCGATGATAAACAAACTGTTGGCCGCCGCGCAGCCCGGCCGTCCGCAACACGTCCCAATGAATCGTCGCGTCCTTGCCGTGGACGTGGAAAACTTTGTGCACCCATTTCTTCAGTTGCGGCAACGGGTCAATCAGGCTGACCATCTGATGGCACGGCTCCCATTCCAAGCCGATGTTGTCGGACGGCAACTCGTGGAACATCATTTCCCACGCGGTCGGGGCGTGCGCGATGTTCCAGTCGCCGCGCTGCCAGTCGCCGCCCATGTCGCAGTTTTCGAAGGCGATTTTGACGCCCTTGTCCGCCGCGCGCTTGGCGAGCGGTCCGAACACTTTCTTGTACTGCTTCAGCGATTCCGGCACCGGCTTGTCAATCAACCGGCCCGCGAATCCCGCCACGACCGTCGCGCCGAACAAGTGCGCGTTATCAATCGCCGCCTTCCATGCCGCCCGCGTCGCCTCGTCAATCGGCCGGGCCTCGAGCGGATTGCCGAACACGCCGAGGCAGTTGATTTTGATGTCGTCGTCGCCGATGGCGGCCTTCACGTCGTCGGCCAGGCCTTTCATCGTCACGTCGCCGAGCTGCTGCCAAAACGTCAGCGAGAAACTCTCAAAGCCGTGCGGCTTGATTTGGCGGATGTAATCACCGGAGTTGCGGTTGGCGCTCACGAGGGTGCCGACGCGGATGTTCAACAAAGGATTGCTCATAATTTGATCTCCACTCGCCGTCCAGACTCCGCGCTTTCAATCGCGGCGAAGACCATGGCGAGACTCTTGATATTGTCGGTACAAATGGTTTCCGGCGTCCGTCCCGTCTGCATGGACTCTACAAATTCCTTCATCAGCCCCACATGACCGCGATCTTTGTCGTCGCTCCGGATCTCCCACGCAACCTCGCGCATTTTGTCGGTCCATTCCACCTGGCCGGTGGCCTGTTGCGCCTGAAATTTTTCGCCGCCATCCCACAGCGCGGAACCGCGGCTGCCCAGGAAGCGCCAGTCGCACTCCCAACTCGTCGGCAACCCCTGTGAGCACCAACTCCCCCGGTAGGTATAGACGAGGCCGTTGCTCATCTCGAAAATCGCCACCGCCGACGCGCCGTGCGCATACCACGAGCCGGTCGGGTTCCACGACTTTGCGTACACGGCGACCGCATCCGCCCCGGTCAGAAATCGCGCGGCATCGAACGTGTGAATCGCCATGTCGAGCAGCAAGACATGTTTCATCTGTTCCCGGAATCCGCCAAAGTGCGGCCCGATATAGAAATCGCAGTTCACCGTCGTCAATTCGCCAATCGCCCCGGACTCGATGACCCGCCGGACCCGCCGGATCGAAGGGATGTACCGGCGATTCTGGATGACGGCGTAAATCTTCCCGGCTTGCTGCGCCGCCGCGACCATCTGCCGGGCATGTTCCATCGAATCCGCGAGCGGCTTTTCGCCCAGGACGTGGCACCCGTGGGCAAGCGCGGTCAACGTGACCTTCACGTGCGCCTCCGGCACGGTGCAATCGAAGACCGCGTCCGGTTTTGTCTGTTTCAGCACGGCCGCCAAGTCGGTGCCGACGACGGGATTTGTAACCCCGGCATCGGTCGCCCGTTTTCGCGCCGCTTCTTCCCGGATGTCCACGAACCCGACGAGTTCCACGCCGGTCTCCTTGGCGGCCTTCAACCACGCGCCCGCCATCCCGCCACAACCGGCCAAAACCGCCCGTATTGGTGCCTTCATAAATTTGAGCGGGATATAGGCAAACGCGCCCAAGCCTGTCAAACGAATAGGCGCCCGTTACTGCGTCACGGCTTCACGGGCGATTTGTTCTTCGATCGTCACCGCCGTGCTTTGCACGCGGCAGAGATGCGCGTACAGCCCATCTGCCTCCATCAACTCCTCGTGTGTGCCGCGCTCCATGACGCGGCCGGACTTCAACACCAGGATCTGGTCGGCATTCCGCACCGTCGAGAGCCGGTGGGCAATCACGAAACTGGTCCGATGCGCCATCAGCCGCTCCAGCGCCTCCTGAATCAACGTCTCCGTCGCCGTGTCCACGCTCGCCGTCGCCTCGTCCAAAATCAAGATCGGCGGATCCTTCAACAACGCCCGCGCGATGCTCACCCGCTGCTTCTCGCCGACGCTCAGCTTCACGCCGCGCTCGCCCACTTTGGAGTCGTACCCCTCCGGCAGCCGCGTGATGAACTCATGGCAGTTCGCCGCCTGCGCCGCCGCGATCATCTCTGCCTCGGTCGCGTCCAACCGCCCATACAAAATGTTTTCGCGGATCGTCCCGTTGAACAGAAACGCCTCCTGCGACACGATCCCGATCTGCGCCCGCAACGACGCCAGCGTCACGTCGCGCACATCATGCCCCTCAATCAGGATTCGCCCGCCCGTCACATCGTAGAACCGCGCCAGTAAATTCACCACGGTCGTCTTCCCCGACCCGGTCGGCCCGACCAACGCGATCGTCTCGCCCGGCTGCGCGTGAATCGAAATGTCGTGCAACCCCGGCAAATTCGACCGGTACTCAAACCGCACGTTCTCGAACACCACCGCGCCGCGCGATCTCGCCAACGTGTGCGCCCCCGGCTTCTCCCCGACCTCGACCGGCGCATCCAAAATGTCGAACACCCGCTCGCCCGCCGCCCGGCCCGCTTGGAAAAGCTGATTCAGCCCGTGCAACGACCGCACCGGGCCGTAAAACATCCCCACGTACCCGAGAAACCCGACCAACTCACCCACCGTCAGTCTCCCCTGCCAGACCATGAACCCGCCCAACCCAAACACCACCACGTACCCCAACCACGCCGCAAACTCCATCGCCGGCCCGTACACCGACCAGGCTCCCATCACCGTCAACATCGCGCTCCGCAGCCGCCCGGCCTTGTCTGTGAACCGCGCCAACTCGTGCGCTTCGCGGCCGAATCCTTTGATCTGCCGAATCCCCTGCAAATTGTCGTTCAGCAACGCGTTCATCTCCGACGTCGCTTCCCGCACCTTCCGGTATCGCTGGTGCGCCGTCATGGTGTAGATCAACGCCCCACCCACCAACAACGGGATCGGCACCAACGCCCAGCCGGTCAGTTGCGGACTGAACGTGAACATCATGTACCCCACCCCGACAATCGCCAGCACCGACACCGTCCCCTGCTCGATCCCGTCAATCAACACCCGCTCGACCGAGTTCACATCATCAATCACCCGCGTCATCAAATCCCCGGTCGCCCGCTGATCGAAATACCGCACGCTCAGCCGCTGCAACTTGTCGTACAAATCGCGGCGCATGTCGAAAATCACGCGCTGCTCGAAGCGGTTGTTCAACTGGATCCGCAGAAAATTGAAAACGTCCCGCAACAAACACGCCCCCAACAACGCCCCCGCCATCCACAGAATCCGCTCCCCCGTCGTCCCGGCAATCAACTGGTCCACCAACACCTGCGTCAACTTCGGAAACGCCAAACCCGCCGCCGTCGTCAACACCGCGCACACCATCGTCCCCGCCGCAAACCCCGGATACCGCCCCACATACCCGAACACCCGCGTAAAAATCTCCCGGGCCGACCGCTTCCGCGCGATCATCGTCTCATCATTTTCCCTATCGTGCCGAACCATGCCCTCGACGATAGCAAACCCCACCCTCGATGCACGCACAAGTTCGCCTCTCAGCTTGACCACTGGCCGGGGCGGTCGAACGCGGCAACGGCGATGCGAGCGTGCCCACAAGCCGGGGGAGACAGGCCTCGCGGGGACGCTCGGCCCACCAAGTCCCGGTTGCAGGGCGACCGTATTCGACGGACTTTTCAGGCGGCCGCGCGCCGATGCGCCATCGTCGGCAATCCGACCTGCCGCACCGCCGCTTCGAGAAACTTCGCGAGCGTGTGACCGGCTTGCGTCGCCCGGTACCCCAGCCGCGCGAGGTCCAAAAACAATCGCGGGTCGCGCGTCACCGCGGCCGCAACGCGACCGGGTTGGAGTTGGCCGACAACGAAAAAGTCGTTGAACTGCTCCGGCAGGCTTTCGTGAACCTTGTCGGTGATGCAGCGGACGGCCAGAAAATCGGTTCGCCGCGCCCCGCACACCGCCGCCACCGCGCTCGTCTCCATGTCCACCGACAACGCGCCGGTCGCTTGGCCAATGCGGGTCTTGTTGGCCGCTTTCAGCACCATCTCCTCCGCGGTGATGACGCGGCCGTAGTGGACGCGGAAGTTGCCGCGAAACTGGTCGAGCGCGTGGAGCGAAGCCGGTTGGCTGACGGTGCGCCAGCGGACTTCGCTGCCCCGGTCTTCTTCGAGTTCGAGAATCTCGGTGCCGATGACGATGTCGCGGTCGGCCACTTCACTGACGCAGCCGCCGCCGAAACCGGCCGTGATGACGAGGTCGGGCCGGTAACATTTGATGGTCATCTCCGCCGCGATGCGGGCGCATTCCTTCCCGACGCCGAGGGCGAGCAACGCCACCGGCTGGCCGCCCAGCCTGCCCTCGTGAAAATCAAGGTGCGCCTGCCGGACGATGTGATCCGCCTGCGCCAACCGCAAGATCGGATTCAGCTCCTGTTTGACAGCGACCAGGATCGCAATCACGATTCGCAGCAGCCGTCACCGGACTTCTCGGCGGCGACGGCGGCGGTGACTTCCTTTTCGGCGAGGACTTGCTGGAGGTTGGCTTGGACAGAATCCTTTTTGCCGGTGAGGTGGCCGCGGCCGGTGGTCACGCCGTTGAAGGCGTCCACGTGCGCCGCGTCAGCGACGGGGGCTGGTTTCTTGCCGAAGTTGTAGCGGATGAGTTTCCACGTGTCGCCCGGTTGCTTGTCAATGCCGAGCGAGGGGGTGGGTTCGTAGCCGCAGTGGGTCATGCAGTTCTCGCAACGCGGGTCGCGGACGACGCCGTCATAGACGCCGTACTTGTCCCAATCCACTTTCTCCAGCATCTCCTGATACCGGTCGTAGTGGCCGTCGGTCATGAGGTAGCAGGGAGCTTTCCAGCCCTTGACGTTGCGGGTGGGGATGGCCCAGGCCGTACAGTGGAGGTCGCGCTTGCCGGCGAGGAATTCGAGATAGATCGGACTGCCGAAGAAGGTGTACTTCTGGCCCCACTCGACAATGTTTTTGAATTTCTCGCGCGTGACTTTGCGGGTGAGGAAGAAATCTTCGGGCTGTTTGCCGAGCCGTTTGATCATGTCCTTCTTGGCGGCGTCGTATTCGTAGCCGGGGGTGATCGTGTGGCCATCCACACCGAGGTGCGAGAGGAAATCGAACATCTTCTCGATCTCGTTCATGTCGGTTTCCTTGTAGATGGTCGCGTTGGTCGCCACCTGATAGCCGAGGACTTTGGCCATCTTGATGGCTTCGACACATTCCTTGAACACGCCTTCGCGCTCGACAATGAGGTCATGGATGTATTCGAGGCCGTCCACGTGGACGTTCCAGTACATCCATTGCGACGGCGCGATGCTGGGGCGGCCGTCGTTCTTGCCCTTGCGGATTTCGGCAGCTTCCTTTTCCGTGATGAGTTTCTTCGCGAGCAACTCCACGAGCTTCGGCTCGGTGGCCGGGGAGTAGGTGCGGGCGAGCCACTCGCGCATTTTCTTCCGCATGAACATCCCGTTTGTGCAGATGTAAATGATCCGGCCCTGGTCGAGCAGCCCGGCGACAAGCTCTTCGATCTTCGGATAGATGGTTGGTTCGCCGCCGCAAATCGAAACCATCGGCGCGTCACATTCCGCCGCCGCACCGAGGCAATCCTCGAGGCTCATCATGTCCTTGAGCGACGTGGAGTATTCGCGGATGCGGCCGCAGCCGGTGCAGGTGAGATTGCACGTGTGAAGCGGCTCGAGTTGGAGGACGAGCGCGAATTTTTCGATGCGCCGGATCATCTGGTTGACGATGATGTGCTTGGCGATTTTGGCGGATAGTGCGAACGGAAATCTCATGACATCTCCTTTTTTCTCACAGGCTGTCGTCCAACTGGGCCAAAGCCCGAATCCGAGCGACACGCCGGTACAACTTGGGCTGCTTGTAGAATTGTTCGAGAGCGCGCGACTTGCGTTCTTCGCGCGGGACGGGCGGGACGGGATGACCTTGCGACCGCAGGAACATGCCGAGCGCCATCAGCGGGAAATAATGCCGGTAGAAGTGATAGCGCAGATAAAAAACCTTCGGGAAGCCGGTGCCCGTGTACAACTCCTCGCGCCACGTCCCGTTCAATTCCTGATGATCGAGGAGGTACTGAATGCCGCGCGCCACTTCCGGGGAGTGGACCTCACCGGCGGCGAGCAATCCCATTAACGCCCACGCCGTTTGCGACGCGGTGCTCTGGCCGATCCCCTTGTACGCGGGATCGTCGTAACTGCGGACGCTTTCGCCCCACCCGCCGTCGGCGTTCTGCGCGCCCTTCAACCACGCGACGGCGCGGCGAATGTACGGCTGTTCCATGTCTTCGCCGATGCACTGCAAGCCGCGCAGCACCTGCCAGGTGCCGTAAATGTAATTCGTGCCCCACCGGCCAAACCACGAACCGTCGGCGCACTGGTCGCGTTTCAGGAACGCGAGCGCGCGCTGCACGCACTCGTCCTCGCCGGTGAACCCGAAAAAGCTCAAACACTCCAACACGCGCGCCGTGATGTCCGAGGTGGCCGGATCAATCATCGCGTTGTGATCGGCAAACGGCACCTGCGTAAACAGCCATTTGTCGTTGTCGCGGTCGAACGCCGCCCAGCCGCCGTTGCTGCATTGCATTCCCAGCACCCAGCGGACGCCGCGCCGCACCGCCGCGGACTTCTCGCGGTCGAACGGCGTTTGCAGGCGATTGAGCGCCATCAACACCATGATCGTGTCGTCCACATCGGGGTACAATTCGTTGTGATACTCAAAGAACCAGCCACCGACCGGCTTGTTCGGCTCGGTGTAGCGGTGGCTCTCAGAATGTTTCACGCACCAATCACTCGGGCGGCGCACTTCCTTGTCGAGCAACCACCGGGCCGCACGGGTAAGCGACGGGTGGTCGGGCGTCAGCCCGGCCTCGTTGAGCGCGTTGATGCTGATGGCGGTGTCCCAGACCGGGGAGAAACAGGGTTGGACGCGCAGCGTGTGGCCTTCGTTGATTTCGAGCGCCTGCATCTCGCGGATGCCGTGGGCAACGAGAAAGCTGTCGTTCGTGTAACCCAGCACGCGCAGCGACATGACGTAGTTGGCCATCGCGGGGAAGATCGCGCCCAGCCCGCCCGCGAGGCGGCCATGGTCAATGATCCAGCGCTCGCATTTGTGGAGCGCGAACCGGCGGAAAGGCTTGAGCGGATGACGCTCGAAGAATTTCAGGTACGTGTCCACCGCGAGGAAGAAATTGTGCCACGTGAACGTCCGCACATCGCGCGGCAGCCGGATGTCCCGATTCGCCCACAGTTCGTCAATGCCCCATTCGGCCTTCACTGGCTTGACCGGTGCGTGGGCGCGGATGACGGCGAGGGGGACAAGCATCCCGCGCGACCATGAGGACATGTTGTAGATGCTGAAACTGAACCATTTTGGCATCATGATCAGTTCCGGTGGGATGGCCGGGCAGCCGTCCCACGGATACAAGCCGATCATCGCGAGGTAAATCTTGGTGAACGTATTGCACTTCGTCACGCCGCCGGCCGCGAGGATCGCTTGCCGGGTGCGCGCCATGTGCGGTGCCTCGAGCGCGTCGCCGGCCATTTTGAGGATGAGATACGCTTTGACGGAGGCGCTCAATTCCATCGGCCCGCCCGGATAGATTGACCAACCGCCTTGGGGCAGGACTTTGGAACGAATGTAGTTGGCGGCTTTTTGGAGCTTTACCGGGTCGAACTGGTCGGTGAAATGGAGGTAGATGATGTACTCGGATTCGAGGATTGTATCCCCCTCCAACTCGGCGCACCAATGACCATCGTCTGCCTGCCGGTCAAGCAACCAGTCCTGCGCACCGCCAATGGCCGTGTGCAGTTCCTCCGAAATTTGGGAATAACGTTCCTCAGTCTGAATCATGGGCTCTGAAACGGCTACCTCCTCTTCAAAACGCCGTCATTATAGGCCGCGAACGCGCCCTGTAAAGCCAAGAAATCCCCAAAGCCAAGACGTAAGTCTTTGAAAATCAACAATCCGCTCACAACGCTACTTTCGATTTCAGGCGCGGCCAGCCGGCCGCGATGCGGGTTTGGACTTTGTCCCACGGGATGATTCCACTCGTCGCGTCGGCGGCTTCAACGTTGCAGGCCCCGACGGCGACCGCGCTGGTTACCATCTGATCGAGCGACTGGCGCTTCAGCCAACCGGCCAGAAAACCGGCGATGGTACAGTCGCCCGAACCCGTGGTGCCCACCACGTTCGCTCGAAAACAAGGCGCGTGCAGCTCCCGATCGGCGGTCCGCACGTACAGTCCGTCCTCGCCCAGTTTCAGACCCACCGTCTTCGCGCCCCAGTCGAGCAACTGTTTCGCGATCGCCCGCAGGTCGTCCCGCTGGAGCATGAACCGCATCTCGTCGAGGCTCGGCAGAAAAATGTCCACGTACGGCAATGCGTTCTGCAGAATCACCGGCCACGGCGCGCGGCCGGCGTCGGAGTTCGGGTCCGGGAACGCCATGTCGAGCGACGTCGCGAGGCCGAGACCCTTCACGCGCCGAAACATCTTTGCCAGCTCACCGGGATCCGCATAGAACCGGCGCATCAACGGCGGGTAGCCAAAATGAAACAAGCGCGCCCCCCGCAACTCCTCGTACCGGACATCGGCGGCGGAGAACGTGTCATTCGCGCCCGGACAATGCAGGAACATCCGGTCAATCTGCGGCGGGTTCACCACCACCGTGTACGAACTGACCGCGGCCGGATCCACGATCATCCCCGCCGCCAACGCGGGTGAGTGGGCGCGCACAATGTCGAGGATCGCCTGCCCAAAAAGATCGTCGCCCACCTTCCCCATCAACGCCGTCGCAAACCCCAACTTGTGCAACGCCAGCCCCGTATTCGACACCGCGCCGCCCGTGCCCAGCACCGGCTTATCCACAAAAATCAACTTACCGGGCTGCATCACCGCCCGGTAATCCACATCCGCCAGCGGGAATTGCGGAATGATGTCGAGACAGAT
>CAZJCX010000094.1:0-2112 GCA_964544425.1 uncultured Verrucomicrobiota bacterium | reverse complement strand
ACGACTTCAGGTGCGCTCATCTTGGTAATCCCATCCGCTTTCGCCGCGCCCCTCTGTAGCCGCGCTTGCCGAGCGCGGCCACAACGAGGCGGCTCGAATCAATGCCCCTTCAACACCTTCGCCGCCCGCTTCAGATCGCCGACGCGCAAAATCATCACCCCGGCATCCGCGCCCGGCGGCGTCGCGGTGTACGCATACTCGATGTTCACCTTCGCGCGCGCCAACTTCTTCGCGATGGTCGCCAACTCACCCGCTTCGTTACGCCCCTCCAGCATCAGCACCTCGCGCTCGACCACCAGCACTCCATGTTCGCCGAGCAAATGCAGTGCGCGGTCCGTCTTGTCCACCACCATCCGCACCACCGCATGATCTACCGCGTCCGAAACCGACAACGCCAAAATATTCACCTTCGCTCGCGCCAACGCCGCGCACAACTTCGCCAACGTTCCTGGTCGGTTCTCCAGAAACAACGAAAGCTGATTCACAATTTTCATGGCGACCTCCTGTGTGGTTAAGAGCCGGCTAACTCATAATCCCCGCTTCACCCCGCCGTCAACCTCCCGTTGCGCCTGTGGATTGACGCCGCTGGCGCTACCGGCTCGAACAGTCTGACATCAGACAAAATGTCGAGTTGCGATTGTAGGACGGACAAGTTGTCGGGGTGCCGGCAGGGAGGACCCTCGCACACATCGTTTCATACTGCTTACCGGCAGAGGGTTGCAACGATGTCAGTTGCCGGGGCATGACCAGTGCTAAACCATGCAGCGGGTCCAGGAGATAGGTAACTATGGTTAATATCACGAAGCTTTTCTGTGGCGAAAACCAACCAGCGGACGCGTTGCGATACGGTCATGGGCACGGCGCGCCGCGCGCGGCAGCGGAACGGCGGCCGATCGTCGTGTGGAACTGCACGCGCACCTGCAACCTGCGGTGCGTGCATTGTTATTCTGACAGTCACGCGCAAAAGTATCCGGGCGAGCTGACGACGGAGCAGGCGCGGGCGAACATTGATGATGTGGCGGGCTACGGGATCCCGGCCTTGCTCTTTTCGGGCGGCGAGCCGCTGACACGACCAGATTTGTTCGAGTTGATGGAGTACGCGACCAGCAAGGGATTGCGCGTGACGCTCTCGACGAATGGGACGTTGATTGACGCGGCCATCGCGGCGCGCTTGAAAAAACTCGGGCTGACCTACGCCGGCATCTCCCTCGACGGTATCGGCACGACCAACGACCATTTCCGCGGCAAGGCCGGGGCATTCGACGCAGCGGTGCGCGGGATGCGGCATTGCCGGGCGGTCGGGCAGAAGGTCGGACTGCGATTGACGCTGACGCGGCGCAACTGCGCGGACTTGCATGAGATTTTTGATTTCATCGAAGCGGAGCAGATCGAGCGGGCGTGCTTCTATCACCTCGTCTATTCCGGCCGCGGCAACGTGGCGGACGAACTGTCGCACGCCGAAGTGCGACGGGCGATGGACATCATCGTGGAGCGGACGACGGCATTTTACGAGAAAGGAGACCCGCGCGAAATCCTGACCGTGGACAACCACGTGGACAACGCCTACCTCTACCTCAAGCTCCGCGAGCGCCATCCCGACCAAGCCGCCAAAGTCTATCAGTGGATGAAATGGAACGGCGGCGGCGCCAATTCCTCCGGCGTCGGCATCGCCAACATTGACTGGCTCGGCAACGTCCACCCCGACCAGTTCTGGCAATCCACCACGCTCGGCAACATCAAGGAGCGACCGTTCAGCGCCATTTGGTCCGACAACACGATCCCGTTGCTCGCCCAACTACGCAATCGCCGCCCGCTGCTGAAAGGCCGGTGCGCGACGTGCCGCTTCCAGGAAATCTGCGGCGGCAGTTTCCGCGTCCGCGCCCTGCAAGTTCACGGTGATCCGTGGGCGCCGGACCCGGCCTGCTACCTGCGCGATGAGGAGATCGCGATCGGCGCATGAACACCGACGCCACCACCGGGCCCGCCGAGTTGCGCTACCAGCGCGACCGTCCGCTGTCCGCCGTGCCGGGCTACGCGGTGGGGTTGCAGGCGACCCTCACGTCCGGCGAGGCGGTGTACCTCGCGTTGTCGGCAACGGAGTTTGTGGCGTAC
>CAZJCX010000093.1:11066-12462 GCA_964544425.1 uncultured Verrucomicrobiota bacterium | reverse complement strand
AAAATATTCTTTGTGAATTTTACGTTACGCCTGCGCTGATACCGCAGTTGATCGCTCTACTTCACTCTGTGTGAATTCCCCGCGAAGCCAGATTTCATTTGGTACCACGGGAGTCGCGCATGGCACACTCAGGAACCATGCCGACGGTGGCGAGGCGTAAATGGGTGAAGTGAATCACTGCCGATGTGCGGGGGTGCCTACCGGTCCGCGCATCCTCGCAAGGGGTCAGGGTGGTGGGAACCCTCCAACTGCAGCGTTTTGGCGAAGCGGCTACGGCGACACGCGGGTGAGCATTCTGAAGCTGGCTTGAGCGGTGGTGGTGACCGGCTTTTCCAAGCTGGCGCGGGTGACTTCTTCGCCGAGCATGTTGGCGACGATGGGGAGGTGTTTCTGGACCTTCTTCACGGCTTCCTGCGCCTTGGGATGCTGACCGGTTTCGAGGTAGGTGAGACAAAGCCAGACCCAGGGGCTGGCGTCGTGGGGGTCGAGTTCGATGGCTTTCTGGTAGGCCTCGATGGCTTGGTCGAATTTTCCCTGGGTGTGGAGGACATTGCCGAGGTTGTTCCACGCGCTGAGATGGTTCGGGCGGATCTCGATGGCCTTTTCGTAGGCGGAGGTGGCGCGGGAGAATTTGCGTTGGGCGGCGTAGGCGTCGCCGAGACTGCACCAGGCTTGCGGGTCTTCGGGGTTGAGTTTGAGAATTTCGAGGCAGTCGGTGACAAGTTCGGCGTATTTTCCCTCACGTTTGTGAATGGCGGCGAGTCGGGACCAAGCGGTGATGTTGTCCGGGTGCGCTTTCGCAATTTCGCGATAGAAATCTTTCAGCTCCGCTTCCGCCGGCAGCGGGGCGAAGGCGAGATCGAGATTGTCCCAGGCGCGGGTGTTGCCGGGGTGGAGGCGGACGATTTCTTTGGCGAACTCCGGCAGGTTGAGCGCGGCCGGCTGGGTTTTGGCCGCCAGTTGCAGGAATGTCCATGCGTGATGGTTGCCAGGATGGACGCGCAGAACGTCCTGGCAGAACGCGATGAACTCCGATTCGCGACCATGCTCAGCGGAGGTCGAGTACAGTTTCGACCACGCTTTGGGTTGTTCCGGGTTCTGCTGAATCGCGCGCCGGTGATGCGCAATCGCCCAATTAAGAATTCGCCCTTGCATCAGGCGGGAAAATAGCGATTCGCGTGCCGCCCGAACGTCCGCTGTCCCGCCACCTTGCGGTGGTCAATCCTCGAAGAGGAGCGTGCCCCATTCGGTTTGCCGATGAAAATCCACTTTCGGATGGGGCGAAGTGGAACTGAGGATCGGCTGAGGTGATCCGCGCGTGTAGTCGTACCGGGAAAAGGAGAACAACCAGCGCGAACCGACGGCGACCGAGGCGCGTTCGGCGACGAGGCTGAAC
>CAZJCX010000093.1:9897-11056 GCA_964544425.1 uncultured Verrucomicrobiota bacterium | reverse complement strand
GGATGACGGCCACGACCCACCATTTCTGCTCGGCGGCGCGGATGGTCGTGCGACTCTCGAACACGGGCTGGTGGATTTTCCAATTCGCGGTCGCGTCGTTGCCCCGCGCCAGTTTGAACGTCGCGGCGGACGGGATGCGCAACTGGAACTGCTGGTTGTGCGGCGAGATGTGGAATTCGTAGTAGGCTTCCTGATTTTCCGGCCGGAGAAAGATCTCGAACACGTCGCCCTTCGTGAAGCCGGGCGCGTTGAACTCGGTGACCGGGTTGAAAATGTCGGCGTCGTCCAATTCCGCCGCCACGACCAACGTGGTCTTCGTCCAGCCGGTCCGCACGCGGGCGGGCCGGAAGAACGGCTGGCAATCCCGGTACCATCCCTGTTGCAGCTCCACGGTCGCTGCGCCGTCCAATTGCCGGTAGGCGGACACCGCGTCGGTCTGGGCAAATTCCGTCAACCGCTGCGGCTTCAATTGGGGCGGCGCAAACAGCAAAGTAGCCTCTTCGATGACCATGGCGGGAGTCTTTGCCCAGCGGTCGCGCGAACGCAAGCCCGCATTTGGAGTGCAGTTTACCGTCAGCGACGCGCCTGCGATCAGGCTCGCGACTGCGAGGGCGGCGCCGAGCGGAGTTTTCAGGGGACGTAGTCTCGTTCGGAAGGTTCTTCGATGGTCGTCACCAGGCGTTTCACCAAGTCCATCGAACTGATCGCCTCGCTGTCGGCGGCGAAGTTCGTCAAGATGCGGTGGCGCAAGACCGGGATCGCCGCCGCCCGGATGTCGGCGCAACTGACGTGGATCCGGCCTTCGAGCACCGCCCGCGCTTTGGCGGCGAGAATCAGAAACTGGCTCGCGCGCGGACCGGCTCCGGTGCTGACGTATTGCTTGATGAAGTCCGGGGCGCGCGCGTCGCCGGGGCGCGAGGCGCGGACGAGGCGGGTGGTGTATTTGACGACGTGCGGCGAGACCGGGATTTTGCGAACGGTTTCCTGCAACTGCAACACGTGCTGGCGCGCGATGACTTGCCGGGGTTCGGCGGCTTGGGTGACGGTGGTGGCGGTGACGATTTGTTCCTCTTCGTGTTCGAGCGGGTAATCCACCCAGATGTTGAACATGAACCGGTCAAGCTGCGCCTCCGGCAGCGGATAGGTGCCTTCCTGCTCG
>CAZJCX010000093.1:8738-9849 GCA_964544425.1 uncultured Verrucomicrobiota bacterium | reverse complement strand
ACGTGAACGTCGCGCTGCCCACCGTGACGCGGTGTTCCTGCATCGCCTCCAGCAACGCCGCCTGCGTCTTCGGCGGGGTGCGGTTGATTTCGTCGGCCAGCAGCAAATTGCAAAAAATCGGCCCGCGAATGAACCGAAACTCGCGCTCGCCGGTATCCCGATTCGTCTCCAACACCTCGGTGCCGGTAATGTCCGTCGGCATCAAATCAGGCGTGAACTGCACCCGCTTGAAGTTCAAGTCGAGCACCTTCGCAATCGTCCGCACCATCAGCGTCTTCGCCATCCCCGGCATCCCGACCAACAGCGCATGACCACCGGCGATCATCGCCATCAAAATCTGATTCAGCACTTCCTGCTGGCCGACGATGACTTTGCCGACTTCCTCCCGGATCGCCAGCGTCCGCTGCCGCATCTGCTCGACCAGCAACAAATCGTCGTCGGTCGGCTGCAACGTCGCCCCGTCCTGAAACCGAAATTGCGTCGTCCCGATCTGGATCAAATCACCGCTGCGCAACGCGGCCGAAACAACCTCCTTGCCGTTCACCGTAGTGCCGTTGGAGCTTTTCAGATCGGTCAACACCCACGCCCCGTTTTCCCGCCGCAACTCGGCGTGCTGACTCGACGCCGCTACATCATCCAGCACCACCTGGCAGTCCGGCAGCCGCCCCAACCGGATCAAGTCTGTCTCCAATGCGAGCGTTTGTCCCGCGTTCGTCCCCATCGTGCAAATCAGCTTGGCCATTACCGTGCATCCTTTCGGTTCAACTCCACCAGCCCCAAATTCTTGATCCCATCCGTCACCCGGATCCCGCCCAGCGCCGCGCGAAACTCGTGCGGTAAAATCCCTTTTGGCATCGCGCCGGTCACTTCCTGCCGCACCAACTCGCGCGAGTTGATCAACTGCCACCCGGTCGCACCCACGTCCTCCAACCACGCCAGCTTCAGACTGCGGATCTGCGTATTCTTCAACTCCTCCGCCGACTGCGCCAGAATCAGCCCCGTCCGCACCTCCTGCAATACGCAGCGCGCTTTGCCGGCCGTGCCGGTCGTCCCTGCCACGCGGTGAATCTTCTTCGTATCGAAAAACGGTACCGCCCGGCCCACCGTCGCG
>CAZJCX010000093.1:6825-8728 GCA_964544425.1 uncultured Verrucomicrobiota bacterium | reverse complement strand
CCCCGCTCGGTCCCCGTCCGTCAGCGTATCCGGTTCGCGCGTCAACGTGAACCCCTCATAGAATTTGTCCGCCGCCAGCACCAGCAAATCATATTTTCCCACCGGCAACCCCCGCACCAAGAACTCCTTCCCGCCGCCGGACAATTCGCCCCGGTACACCTTGCTCGGATCATGCGTCGGCATCGCAAACACCGCTTCGACCGGGGCGCTTACGTGCGCGCGGATTCCCCCGCGCGCCGTCGCATCCGGTGGCGTGTACAAGCGCGTGGACTGCACCGTCCCCGACGGCTGCCCGGCCCACGCCGCGCCGGCCAGCAGACCGCCCATCAGCATTCGCCACAAGCGCTGCATGACCACAGCCTACCTGATTGCCGGGCGCATGGAAACTACAACGCGGTCACCGCCACGCGCGCGGCTTTCTTGCCGGTGAGCCGAAAGGTGGCGATTTCGCCGGACGCCAGCGCGCCGAGCGTGACGCCCCGAAATTTCGCGACGCGGCGTTGAGCGGTGTCGTTCTGGACGCGCACGAAAAGATGCCGCCCATCGGCGCGCAACGCCAGCACCGTCACGTTGCACGCGCCGAAACTGCCGGAGCGCGGCAGCGTGCCGGGTTGGGCGGGCACGGTCTGGATGAGCGGCGGCATTTCCAACTCACGGGCGAGCCGCGCCACGCGGGCCGTGTCGCGCGTCAGGAGAAAGCGGAACCTCAGCTCGCCGGCATCCACCACGGGATGCCACGGCTCTTTCAAAACATCGTCGCTGCCGCCCCACGCATACTTGGTGGCGCGGCAAACCGTCGCTTGCAGACTACCGGCGTGCAGATTGAAATTGTACAGGGCATCGCTCGCGAACCCGTACCGGCCCCGCACCCACCGCCCACCGGGCACCTCGCCGAGTTCGCCGCGCGTGATCGCGCCGCCGGGAATGTCGTATTCCGCTGTGTTGCCGAAATCGGAACAGACCAGTTTGAGCCGCGCGGCCGTTTCGTTCCACAGCACGCGGGCGTCGAACTCCACCGCGGCGCGGCCCCGGTACTGGCGGATGAACAGTTCCATCCGCGAGTGACCGGCCAGCAGTTTCACCCACCACGTCGCGCGTTCGGAACCGGCTTCGACCTGCTCGACGCGGCTGATCTGCCAGCGGTGACGGATTTGCTGCAAGTTATTTGCCTGCTCGGCGAAATCGCCCCATGAACCACCGGCATCCTCGACGGTGATGGCCGTGAGTCGCACGTCATCCCACAAGACAATCTCGTCACGAGTCGTCTGCACGTCGCCCCGGTAGGGCGTGACCGCCGGGCGCGCCGCTCCCTCGACCCAGCCCAGAGTGTAAACCGCCCACCCCAGCGGCGGAAGTTTGACCGGCACCACCACGCGCTTGCGCCACGGGTCGGTCGGGAAGAAGAGATGTTCGTGCGCGACTTCTTGAAAGGCGACCGGCTTGCCGTTCGGCCCGCGCACTTCGAGCGGCACCTCACGCGGCCGGCCGCGGTAGCCAAACAACGGCCGGGCATCGAGACAGGTTTCCAATTCCACGTGGCCGATGAATTCGTGCGGCTGCGGATTCCAGACGAGGAACGGCGTCGCCGCGGGGTGATCGCCCGTGACGCGCGGGACGGTGGTGTCCACCCGCCTCGCCAAGGCGTTGAGCGCGCGCAATTCGGCGCGCTGGGCGGCGTGAAGCGCGCCCCCGAGTTGCGCGAGTTGATCGTCGAACCCGCGCTCGATGCTGCTGCCCGGCAGGATGTCGTGGAACGAATTGAACAGCACCGCGTTCGTGGCGTCGGATAAATCGGCTTTCACGCCGGTCGCCGCGACGACGCGCTCGGCGCGGTTGACGAGCGTTTCCGCTTTCCGGTAGGCGAATTTTAGTTTGGCGACCGCGGCGTAGCAGCCGCGCAGAC
>CAZJCX010000093.1:3917-6815 GCA_964544425.1 uncultured Verrucomicrobiota bacterium | reverse complement strand
AATTCGCCGCGATGCACCGGCAGTTCTTTCTGCTCCGCGCGGAGCGCGTCGAACAGCCGGTGGAGACCGGAATAGACGACGCGCACTTCCGGATGCGCCTGGGTCCACGCGCGGACATCGAGCAAGTGCCGGCGGGTCGGGCCGCCGCCGTGATTGCCGAGGCCGAAGAACAGGCCGACGTTTTGCAGATCGCACTTGGCGGCTTCGGTGAGGACCTGGTCGAACCGCTTGGGCAATTCATCCCGTTCACAACCGTACCAGCCGACGGGCGGCCGGTAGGCGAGCACGCGCGCGCCGGTCGAGCTTTCCCACCAGAACGCGGGTTTGGCGGGCAGAACGTTGCCGGTGCGCGTGAAGGCGATGCCTTCGATGCCGGCCGCGGCGAGGATGTTGGGCAGACCGGCGCTGTGGCCGAAGGAATCCGCCGCCCATGCGATGCGGACGCGTTTGCGAAACTTCGCCAGGAAATACGCCTGGCCGCGACTGAAATGGCGGAGGAATGTTTCGGTGGCCGGTAAGTTTGTGTCCGGTTGGATGACGGTGCCGCCCACCACATCCCACCGGCCCGCGCGGATCATCTTCGCGATGCGGTGGAAGGTGGCCGGGTCGTGGTGCTCGATGTGTTGGTAGAGGGCGGATTCGCCGCGGATGAAGGTGAGTTCGGGAAACCCATCCATCAGGTCGAGGATGGTGCGGCAGGTTTGCCAGCCCTCGTTTAGCCCCTCGCGCCAGTCCCAGAGCCAGACGGGATCGAGATGCGCGTTGGGAATAAGATGAATCGTCAGAGTTTGCATGCGCGTCGTATATGCAGGATAAAACGCCATGAAGTCAACCAAGTGGGATGCGGTTGCGCTCCTCTCGATCACATTGACCGGCTTCGCCTGCCACTGGCTGTGGAACCAGCAACCGCCGCCCACCCTGGCGTTCTACTACACGACCACCGCGGTGGCCGTGACGGGGCTGGTGGCGTGGAGCGCGTGGCTCTGGCCGCGCGTGAGTTTGTGGCTGACGAAATTTTTCTGCGTCGCGGCGGTGATTGATATTTTGGGCGAGGGCCTGCTGCAACCCTTCCACGGTCACACACTCATCGCGAAGCTGATTTGCCAGATGACGTTGTTCGGGGTGTACGCGATTTACCTGACGGCGCTGCGCCCGTTGGATGCGTGGCTCAGCCAGCGGCGCCGCGTTTCACATACTCGATGATCTTCTGATCATCGTCCCGCGCCGACCAAACGAACCGCAGGAAGTCGGCTGGATGAATGTTCACCTTGCGCAGGAACGCCCGGTCGCCGCCGCACCCGTACATCAAGTCCGCCGGCATCTCGCCGCGCAACTTCGCACGCGCTTTCGGGCTGATCCGCGGCAGCCACACGAAACCGGCCGCCGCCGCGTCTTTCGGCGGCAGATCCGCCATCGAAATCGTGCGGCGTGACGGTTGCCCGTGTTGCACGACCAGAAAGTAATCCCGCCGCGCCGCCGTGATGAGCAACGCATCGCCGTACGAAAGCTCCCCGGCATCCTCCGCGTAGTCGAACATCTCCTGCGCCGTCAGGCCGATGGACGCGAGATACGCCGTCTCGGCCTTCGAGAAGTACCGGGCCGCATTCCGCTCACCGGTTTGGTAGCGCTGGAGCGCGTGTTCGTAACGGCGTCGAAATTCCGTTTCCCAGTTGTACACGGTCAAAACCTCAAGGATTTCACAAACTCGATCAACTTCACCTTTTCGGTCGCCACGACCGGGCCGGGGCCGGTCAGTTTGAAGAACCACGAATCGCCCGCGTGCGGCAAGATCACCACGACCATCCGCTGTTGCTCACCGGCAAAATCCACCACCGTGCCGGTCGTCCCGTTGAGATTCAGCGAGCCGGTCAGCCGACTCAATTCCTCCTCGCCGACCGGACCGAGACCGATCTGACTCCGCCAGCGATTGAGATTCGCCAGCAACCCGCCGACCTCACCGGGAAACGCGCTGACCACGACTTCCGCCGTCTGGCCATCGGCGCCTGCCACGCGAAACGTCGCGCGCCGCATCGGCGCAGGTGGCTGCAATTCCCAATGCGCGGGTGGCACCCACTGTGGATTCGCCGCGCTGGTCATGGCCGCGCTGGGCAACGTCTGGCCCTGCATGTCGCCGCCGATGGGCGGATGGCCGGGCGGCAACTGAGCCGGGGCCGCTGGTGGCGGTGGCGGGGGAGCAGGCGGTTCGGGCTTCTTGCAACTCACCGCCGTCAATAACGCCACCAGAGCGAGTCCAACGAGGATTTTCATGGCGGCATTCTTGTCGGCAACCTGCGGCAAGTCAAGCCAGCCACGCGACTTACGGCGGGGCCTGAATAAGCGCACCCTCACCCCGTCGAACGGGGCAGAAGCGCAAACCAACGAAAGGAGCGCAAGTAAATGAAAGCGATTTGGAAAACAGCAGCCGTGTTCGGGATGGGATTGGCAGCATTGACGTTCACGCCGAGCGTGCGAGCCGATGATGACGATGATCGGCGCCATCGGCGCGGGCATGAGGCGGTGAGTTTTTTCTTCAACATCGCGCACGAGGGCTTCCGGTTCTCGGTCGCGAGCGCGCCGCATCGCCCGGTGAAATGCGAACCGCCCCGCCGGTGGGTGGCCGGTTACTATGAAGTGCGCCGGGAGAAAGTCGTCCACCCGGGTTACTGGCGCGAAGAAGTGATACCCGCACAGTACGGCTGGGTCAAAGACCGCTGCGGAACGCGGCGGCACGTGGTGATCAAACCCGAATGCCGCCGGCGCGTCTGGGTGCCGGAACGCTGCGAGTGGGTCGAGACGAAAGTCTGGATCCCCGGTCGCCACGAAGAAGCCCGGTACGCCCGCGCGTACTGAGCCGGCCGTTTCGTGCGCCCGTTGTAGCCTCGTTCGTTGTAGCCGCGC
>CAZJCX010000093.1:0-3904 GCA_964544425.1 uncultured Verrucomicrobiota bacterium | reverse complement strand
GGGAGCTCGCCGGGACGGCGGCGACCGACGCCTCTTGGATTGCCGGAGTGTGATCGGCTCACTACACTGCTGGGTGTGAAGGCAGTCACAGCAGAGCAGATGCGGGAGGCGGACGCGCGCGCCATCGCGGCGGGGACGCCGCTGGATGTGTTGATGGAACGCGCGGGGACGGCAGTGGCACAGGCGGCGCAGTCGTTTTTGCCGCCGACCGGAAGATGCGCCGCGCTGGTGTTTGCCGGGAAGGGGAACAACGGTGGTGATGCGTTTGTGGCGGCGCGATTGTTGGCGGCGGCGAACGTGACCGTGACGGTGGTGCTGTTGAGCAAACGCGAGGAGCTTGGCGAACCCGCGTTGCGACAGCTTCGCAAGCTCGGTACTCTCGCGGTGCACGAATGGCCGGTGCCGTCGCGCGTGGCGTTGCGCGGTGACGTGGTGGTGGACGGGTTGTTGGGTACCGGTTTGAAGGGCGCGGTGCGCGAGCCATTCGCGTCGGCCATCGAGTTCATCAACCAACAAGCGGCGCCCGTCGTGGCGATTGATGTGCCATCCGGCCTCGGCACGACGACGTGTGTGCGGGCGACGGTGACGGTGACGATGGGGTTGCCGAAAGTGGATTTGTTGCGGGCGCCGGATTTCGTCGGGGAGATCGCGGTGGCCGATATCGGGTTGCCACGGGATGCGCCGTCGGAGGTGGAGTTGATCACGGCGGCGGATGTGAAACCGATGTTTCCGCCGCGCCGCCGGTCGGCGCACAAAGGCGATTTTGGTCGGCTGCTGATCGTGGCCGGCAGCGAAGGGTACACGGGCGCGCCGGTCTTGTGTGCGCGCGCGGCGGCCCGGTCGGGCGCGGGGCTGGTGACGGTGGCGGTGCCCCGCGCGATTTATCCGATCGTGGCCGCGCAATGCCCGCCGGAAGTGATGCCGCGACCGTTGGAAAATTTGGATGTGCAAACATTCGATGCGATCGCTGTTGGACCGGGAATTGGGCGGGACGTGCCGTGGTTGTTTCCGCTGATTACCGGCGGCGGCAAACCGCTCGTGCTCGATGCGGATGCGCTGAACGCGTTGGCCGGCAACCTCGGCGTGCTGAAGAACACGCGCAGTGTGCTCACGCCACATCCCGGCGAGATGGCGCGGCTGACGGGAAAGCCGGTCGGCGACCGGTGGGAAACAGCACGAGCGTTTGCGCGCCGGCACAACGTGACGGTGGCGTTGAAGGGCGCGGGGACGGTGGTGACGGACGCGGCGGGGCCGGTGTGGGTGAATTTCGCGGGCAATCCCGGGGTGGCGAAAGGCGGGATGGGCGATGCGTTGACCGGGATCATCGGTGCGTTGCTCGCGCAGGGGTTCGGCCTGACGGACGCGGCGCGGGCCGGGGTGTACATCCACGGTCTGGCCGGTGATCTGGCCTGTCGTCGCCACGGCGAAATCGCGATGCAGACCAGCGATTTGATCGCGGAACTGGGCGGTGCGTTCCGCGCGCTGGGCGGTGCTGATTCACTCCTCGGTTGACCCCGCCGGGGGCGATGCCTATGCTTCGCCCATGGTTCTCAAATTGATTTCGTGCAATGTCTTTCAGCGCGAAGTGTGTTGGTGTTTGGCGCGGACGCCGCACGTGGTGGATGTCGAATTCACGGAGCTGGGCGAGCACGCGAACAGCGGCGGTTTGCGCCAACTGATCCAGTCGAAAATTGACTCCACAGCAGCCAGTGGCAAGAGGTACGACGCGATCCTGATATTGTTCGGTCTCTGCGGCAATGCCACCATCGGATTGCGCGCCCGGCAGACGCCGCTGGTGATGCCGCGCGCGCATGATTGCTGCACGATCCTGCTCGGCTCGAAGCAGCGGTTTGAGGAAAATTTCAAGGACGCGCCCAGCACGCCGTTCTCGTCGGTCGGCTACCTCGAACGCGGTGATTATTTTCTGCGCACCGACGACGGGACGCCGAAGGTGGAGAGCGGCGACGCGTATGCGAAGTTGGTCGAGCAGTACGGCGAGGAGGATGCGAAGTATATTTGGGGGACGATGCATCCGCCGCTGTTGGATCACGGGACGAATCGGGCGGTGTTCATTGATATTCCCGAAACGACACCGCGGGAGATGGTCGGGATGTTTCGCGAGAAAGCCGCGGCGGCCGGCAAGGAGTGCGTCCATCTGGCGGGCAGTCTCCGGCTGATCCAGAACTTGATCAACGGCCAATGGGACGCCGCCGATTTTCTCACGATCCCGCCCGCGCACAAGACGACCGGGGTGTACGACTGGGAGGAGATCGTGCGAGCAAGCCCGGTATAGCGATAATTCTTCCTCGCCTATCTTGTTGGACGGACCGGCGGGGGGGGCGATTCGGAATCCACAGGTATTTTGGGAGTTGAAACGCCGGCTCTGAGAGGAACAACTCGACCGCTACCGGCAAGTGAGCGCGCGCGACGATCGGCGGCTGTTCTTCGACCCGTTCGTCTGAGTCGTCACGAGGCGGAGGGCGCGCGGGCGCTCGTCATGAGCACCGGGATGTGCGCGACGCGCGGGTCACTTTTCAGCGAAGCGACAATGGCGCGCGCCTGCTGGCCGTCGCCCGGTAAACCGCGATCCACGAGAATCATGGCCGGTAATTCCCGCGCGGCGGCGGCGCGGGCGGTGTCCGGTGATTCCGCTTCTGCGATTCGGTAGCCCATTTGACCGAGTCGCGCCGCCATCATTCCGCGAATGGCGGGGTCCTCATCCACCAACAAAATGGTGTGCAGGAAATTCATGCCCCACCAAGGGAGCACCGCGCGTGCCGGTGGCTGGCTACTTGCTGAAGAAGCGTTTGGCTTTTTCGAGCCAGCGGGCGTATTCGGGGTACGATTCTCCGCTGGCGAGGCGGGCGAACTCTTCGAGTTTTTGGCGCATCTCGCGGCTGAGGCGGGTGGGGACTTCGACGAGGAGGCGGACGTGTTGATCGCCGTGGCCTTGGCCGTGGACGTTGGGGAGGCCTTTGCCGCGCAGGCGGAAGACGGTGCCGCTTTGGGTGCCGGGCGGAACTTTCAATTTCGCGGGGCCGGTGAGGGTGGGGACTTCGATTTCGCCGCCGAGCGCGGCGGTGGGAAAGCTGATCGGCATTTCGCAAATCAGGTCGTCGTCCTGCCGGACAAACAGGTCGTGCGGACGGATGTGGACGACGACGTAGAGGTCGCCGGCGGAGCCGCCGCGGATCCCGGCCTCGCCGTTGCCGGAGCTGCGAAGGCGCGAGCCGTCGTCAATGCCGGCGGGGATGCGGACTTTGATTTTGGTGCGTTGCGGGGTGCGGCCTTCGCCGCCGCAGCGTTTGCAGGGGTTCTTGACGATCTCACCGGCGCCGTTGCAGCGGGGGCAGGTGGAGGCGACTTGGAAGAACCCCCGCGAATGGACAGTCTGGCCCCGGCCCTGACAGGTGGGGCAAGTTTCGGCGCGGGCATCCCCGGCGACACCGCGCCCGTGACAGTCGGCGCACGCTTCGGGGCGGTTGAACGTGATTTCTTTTTCAATGCCGGTGGCGGCTTCTTCGAGATCGAGTTCGAGGTCGTAGCGGAGGTCGTTGCCGCGCTGGCCGCCGCCGCGTTGGCGTTGGCCGCCGCCGCCGCCGAAGGCTTGTTCGAAGAAGCTGTCGAAGATGCCACCGCCGGCGCCGCCGAAGACTTCGCGGAAGATGTCGGCGGGGTCGTGGAAGCCGCCCCATTGGGCTTGGCCGCCGCCGGCGCCCGCGCCGCCGCCACCGGGGGCGAAGGCGGCGTGGCCGAAGCGGTCGTAGGCGGCGCGTTTTTGGGCGTCGCTGAGGACTTCGTAGGCTTCGCTGAGTTCTTTGAATTTTTCTTCGGCGGTGTGGTCGCCGGGGTTTTTATCCGGGTGGTATTTGATGGCGAGTTTCCGGTACGCCTTCTTGATCTC
>CAZJCX010000092.1:6732-12790 GCA_964544425.1 uncultured Verrucomicrobiota bacterium | reverse complement strand
GATTGAATTCAGATTTCACTTGGGAGCGCTACGTTTTGTACGCGACGCCCGAAATCGCAGCCGTCCCTGAACCTTCCACGATCTTCCTGCTTGGTGTGGGCGGGGCGCTGGCGTACCGGGTGCAGCGGCGGCGGGGCGACCGGCGATGGTTCTGTTGAGGATGCAACCATGAAACATTCAAGAATCGCACTGGTTCTGTTAGCTGCCGCGAGTTGGGGCGCAACCAACATTCAAGCTGGCACATATTTCTTCCACACGTATCAAAACCAGTTCGATGCCGGCGTGAACAACCAAGGGTGGTGGTCGCTGGATTTGAACGCAACGGACGACAACGACAATTACTACGTGGGGGAGAACTATATCAGCATATTCTCCGGTTCAGATTATCTTCGCAACTTCTTTACCTTTTCGCTGACCGGCCTGGATACGTGGGGTCAGAACGTCACTTCCAGCACCCTCCATCTGTTTGGCGGCGAATCCTCTGCGGGCGATGCGACAGAAACGTTCGTGCTCTATGACGTTTCGACCGACGCCGCGACCCTCAATAATAACGTTGGCCTGGCGACAACGGCGATCTGGAATGACTTGGGCGGTGGCACGAGTTACGGGTCGTTCACGCTCACTAGGGCGAGCGTGCCATTCAACACGGTGTCACTTTCGCTGAACAGCGCTGCGCTGGCGGATATCGCATCCCAAGCCGGCAACTATTTTTCCATTGGCGGGGCGCTCACATCCGATGGGGGAGCCTATGACCAGTATTTGTTTGGCTCGAGCGAAGGGTACTACAATACTCTGGTGGTGGGCACGACCGTTTACCGGGTTCGGTGGCAAAGCTCCCTTGGCGGCAAGTGGGAAACCGCGTCCAGTTGGTACGCGGCATATCGGCCGGACGCGACACTGCAAGAAGTGCAACTCACCAACGCGACCACCAAAACCGTTACGATTGATACGACGACCGCTGGCAGTTACCCGAGCTCGATGACCGTGAGCAATCTCACGATCGCAGGACCTGCCGGCACGGTGAATACGCTGGCGGTGACCAACGTCGGTTTGAGCACGCCATTCCAAGTGCTAAACACGATGACGATATCAACCGGCGGCGCCTTAATGGTGTCGAATTCCGCGGTTGTGATTGACAGCGGTGCGGCAGGTGGTTCTTACGGGGATGGTCTTGTCGTTGGCCGCAATGGCGCCGGCAATCTCGTCATCAATGGCGGCTCGATTTCTGTAAACGCCTTGATTGTCACCAACGGGCTGAACAGCGTATTCACCTTCAACTCCGGCACGGTCGTCAGCCGCGGCACCTCGGTCTCGAACTTTTCGGCCTTCGTCATCGGCGACACCGGCAGCGGCGGCGCCACCTTCATCGCCAACGGCGGCACCCATCGGATGACAAACAATCTGTATGTGGGCAATACCGCCGGCAATACCCTGATTGTCTCCAACGCCGCCTTCGTGCAGAACGCCGACGGCTTCATTGGGAACGCGTGGGGCAGCAATAACCTGGCGATCGTCACGGGAACCGGTTCGATTTGGAGCAACCGTTTGGATTTCGTCGTGGGCGAATTTGGCGCCGGCAACCAGTTGACCGTGAAGGACGGCGGCACCCTGTTTAACAGAATTGGCTATCTTGGCTTGGACACCTCAAGCTGCAGCAATCTGGTAGTGGTGACTGGCAATAACGCCAGGTGGGACAATCGGACGGATCTCCATATCGGTCGGTCCGGTGACACGAACGCACTCAACATCGGCGCTGGTGGGTCGGTCATCGCCAGTAACGCATATGTCGGCTTCAATGCCGGAGCGGACGGCAACCGGATCAACGTCAGCGGCGGCAATCTCTACGTCACCAACGCGCTCGGCACCGGCACGCTCGACATCCGGCGCGGGACGCTGACGTTCGACGGCGGGGTGGTGACGGCGGATCGGCTGTTTCTGACCAATGGCCTGAGCAGCGCGATGGTGTTCAACTCCGGTGTCATGTCGGTAAAGACGTCGCAGGTGGCGAATGGGTCGGCGCTCGTGGTGGGAGACGGAACGTCACCGGCGACGTTGAAGTTGTTGGGCGGCGGACATGTGTTTCAGGATGGGTTGATTCTCGCGGCGGCGTCGCGATGGGAAGGGACAGGGACGGTGGCGGGGGTGGTGAACAGCGCGGGGACAATTGCGCCCGGCTTCTCGGCGGGACAGTTGAACATCACCGGCAACCTGACCCAGCAACTCAGTTCCGTGCTGAGCCTGGAAATTGGCGGGACCACGCCGGGCACGGAGTTTGATTTCCTGAGCATCACCGGCAGCGGGATGCTGACGGGACGACTCGACGTGGCCTTGATCAATGCGTTCACGCCGACGGCGAGCATGTTGTTCACCACGGTGTCGGCCTCGGTGAGCTTGGCCGGTGACTTCACGAACTTGGTGGCGGGCCGGGTGTCCACGCTCGGCAACGAAGGTTCCTTCGCCGTGAATTGGATGCCTGGCAGTGGCTACCTCGTCCTCGGCGATTTCCAGTTCAACGAACTGAGCGCCGTCCCCGAACCGTCCACACTTCTTCTTCTCGGTGTGGGCGGGGCGCTGGCTTACCGGCTGCATCGGAGGCGGCGGGGAGGTGTTGCGGCTGCTGTTCCGGCGGTTGATACGGAAGCCAATGCGGCCGGGACGGGCGCCACTCCACGAACTCGCGTGCGCCGGTACCGGCGGAGCGCCAGTCAGGTGCATTTGGGGGAATCACATGAAGGATAAAACCATGAGAACATTTTTCGGATTCCTCGTCGGTATGGTTGTGTTGGCGGCGAATCATTGCTTGGCGATTATTTCACCATTCACAATCACAGGAACATATTCGCAGGGCGGAGTACCCGACTTAGCCCCCACTAGCATTGGTTTGGGTGGAGCCGGTTCTTTTACGCTCGATCCAGGTTTCAGTGGCGACTACTTTGATTTCACGAATCCAGGGGGCGGAACCTTCTCGACAACCGGTCTCCAGATCGGTGGCTACTACTTCCTCAGATCGTACGCTGGCGGCGAAAGTATCGGGCCTGGAAACTTTGGAACGGATGTCAGCGCATTTAGCGACTGGGATACGATTCTAGTCAATGGCGCAACCGCAGGTGCATGGTCCGGCAGCCATACCGGCTTCCTCGGCTTCCAAACGGCCGCCAATCTTTACGGATACATCGAATACGATTTCACCCGCAGCGGCTCGCTTTCGACGATCCTGTTCCTCAATGGGGCCTACAACACCGTGCCGGGGGCAAGTATTCTCGCGGGAGAGGCAGAGCCTTCCGCCGTCCCCGAACCCTCCACGATCTTCCTGCTCGGCGTGGGCGGGGCGGTGGCGTACCGGGTGAGACGGGAGCGTGCCAAGCGAAGTGGGTACCAACTGTCAGGAGGAAAAAGTTAGAATGAAGTGGGTTCTCATCGTTGTTTCCATTTGGTCAAGCGCGGTTTTCAGCGCTGAAGCGGTTATCCTTCCTTATGGTGTGCAGCAGAATGTTCCCGTCACGACCGTGACTGGCGCATGGGGATGGCAGGTTGCATATCAAGGAACGTATGGGACCTTCGATGTCCCAATTTCGACGGTCTTTGCTGGAGTCTCACCCGGTGACTACGTTATGTACGCCGCCAAGCCAGTGGGTTCCTCCACATTCACGCTGCTCGCGGCGGCGCCGGAGGTCAGCGTGCGGACCTACACGCCACTCAACACGACGACGACTGCCAACGGAACAGAATGGTATTACAACGGCTACTCAATCGGTTTTGCGGGCTTCGGAGATGTCATCCAGCAGAATACGGCCGACGTCTCTGGGGGCAATTCACAACTGCGGCTGAGTTGGCACTCTGGGGTCGGACAGGCAGGCTATAGTTTTAACTTCAATCAGGTGCCCTTGGATATCGATGGAGGCTGGCGTGCCGGCTCGACAGTCAACTTGAATTCAGATTTCACTTGGGAGCGCTACGTTTTGTACGCGACGCCCGAAATTGCAGCCATCCCTGAACCATCCACGATCTTCCTCCTCGGTGTCGGCGCGGCGACGGCGTACCGGCTGCATCGGCGGCGGGGGAGTCGCGGGCGGGCTTAGCCGTACCCTTTTCAGGTGCGCATTCCGACGCCATTCCGCGGCCATCCAGCCGCAGTCTGAAGCCGGCGGAGCACCAGCAACTTTACGCCCCGTCCGCGGCGTATCACCGCGCTTGCCAAACGCGGTGACAGCGAATCTTGGTTGGCATTGTTTTCCTTGACCAAGTTTGTCGGGAGAAATCCCGACAAACATTTCAGGTTGGAGCCTGACAGACGTTCCCGAGCTGACTGCGGTATGGTGCCGGCCAAGGAGAGAAGCACTTGAACGTTATCGCAGAGGAAATGCCGGTGGTGGTGGGCGAGCGGGTTCCTTTTCACCGTGTGGCGCAGGCCAACTTACTGACGTGTGAGCGGCATTACCGGGGGGCGCGCATCGAGGTGTTGCAGTTCGAGGATGGGTATGTGGACGCCGAAGTTTTCGCTTGTTGTCCCGCGTTCGCGTACCGGGTGCGGGCGGAGTTGGCGGGGGAACGATGAGCGCTGATAGTTTGCGGCGGATGTGGGAGCAGCAGGATGAATTGCAGAAGTTGATCGGTACCGACCAATCCACCGACCAGCCCAAACAACGCCGCCGGTGCCTACCGGAGCCGGTCCGCCGTCAGATCGGAGAATCGCTCCGCAAGCGGTGGGCATCCCGACGAAGGGAGCCGTTGTAGCCACGCTTGCCAAGCGCGGCTACAGTGGGCTTTGCGGTCATGGCCTTTTTTGGTAAAAAGCGCATCATGAAACTTCTGCTGCCGACCCTCACATTCTTGGCCTCCGCTGTCTGTTGTCTGGCAGAGGATGTCGCGACGCTGTTGCAGCAAGCGGAAGCACAACAGGCGTCGGGGCAGGCGCGGGCGGCCGTGGCGTCGTGGGAACAGGCGGTGGCGCTGGCGGAACGGCGCGGCGACCAGTCGTTGCTGCTGCAGGCCAAAAGCAGCGTGGGTGGCGCGTGCGCCTGCCTCCCGAAACGCGAGTGGGCCGAGCAACAACTGCGTGAGGCGCTGAAACTGGCGGATGAATTGGGCGATGCCCAGGCCGCCGCCCGGTCGCACGTTGGGTTGGCGAATTCGCTGGCGACGCGGGGCAAGATACCGGACGCGCTCGTGCAGTTTGAGAAAGCTGTCACGGACCCGGTCGTCGGACCGGTGGCATTGGTCAACGGCGCGGCGGTGGCGGGCAGTCGCGAATGGAATGCGCGCGCCCGCGCGGCCGTGGCGGAGTTGGCGCACGCGGTGCAGCGTGAAGTCGGTGGTGCGAGCGGGGAAGAGGAGATGGCCTCGCGGGGACGCGCGGCCCACCGGGTGGCGCAGTTGTGGTTGCGGTGTGCGGAAACGGAGATCCGGTTGGGTGAACTCGCGGAAGCGGAGGTGTCGGCGCGCGCGGCTCTGGCGATGGGGGAAACCGCCGGTGAGGCGCGGCTGCGGAGTTTTGCCGCAGGGCAGTTGGGGCGCATCGCAGAGTTGCGCGGTGATGTGCCGGGTGCGGTGGATTGGACGGAGCAGGCATTGTTTTGGGCGCAGCTCGCGCAGGCACCCGAGGCGTTGTATCGCTGGGACTGGCAGTTGGGCCGGTTGTGGCGGGCGCAGGGGAAGTTGCCGCAAGCCCGGTCGGCTTGGGAGCGGGCGGTGGCGACGTTGCGGCCGATTCAGGCGGATTTGCTCGCTGGCTGCGGTTTCGCCGTTGGATCGTTTCGCGAGTCGGTCGGCGGACTCTACTATGACTTGGCGGATTTGATTTTGCGGGAGGCGCAGGGCGAGGCGGATTTGCGCGAGGCGTGCGCGGTGATCGAACGATTCAAGGCGGCCGAGTTGGAGGACTATTTGCAGGACGCCTGCGCGGTGCGGACGCCAGTGGCGACGGCGTGGGATCGGATTGGGGCAAAGACGGCGGTGGTGTATGTGCTGCCATTTGCTGATCGGACGGAGTTGATTGTGGGTTTGGCGAGCGGGCTGCGGCGGCGGACGGCGCCGGTGGGGGCGACAGAATTGGAAACGA
>CAZJCX010000092.1:6453-6722 GCA_964544425.1 uncultured Verrucomicrobiota bacterium | reverse complement strand
GGCAGTGGCGCGGCTTGCTGGAGAAACGCACGACGCGCGAGCACGCGGAGGTGGGCCGTAAACTGCACGGCTGGTTGGTGGAGCCGATGGAAGATGTGCTGGGGCCGGCGGGGGTGACGACGGTGGTGTTTGCGACGGACGGGGTGTTGCGGACGGTCCCGCTCGGGGCGTTGCATGACGGGAAATCCTATTTGGTGGAGCGCTACGCGGTGGCGATGTCGCCCGGGTTGACGGTTTTGGAGGGGCGGAGTGAAGTGGGGCGGCGTAGT
>CAZJCX010000092.1:0-6436 GCA_964544425.1 uncultured Verrucomicrobiota bacterium | reverse complement strand
GCGGGCTTGAGTGCGGCGATGCCGCCGTATCCGGCGTTGCCGCACGTGACGAACGAGTTGGCCGTGGTGCGGGAATTATTCTCCGCGCAGGTGCGAATCGATCAGGAGTTTGTCCTGCCGGCATTGACTCGTGATTTCGCAGGCCGGCAGTACGCGGTGGTGCATTTGGCGAGCCACGGCGAGTTTCGGCACGACGCGGCGGAGAGCTACCTCGTATTGCACGACGGCAAACTGAGTTTCGCCGCACTGGAGCAACTGGTGCGACCGGCCCGGCACCGGGGTCAGCCGCTGGAGTTGCTGACGTTGAGCGGTTGCGCGACGGCTGCGGGAGATGACCGGGCGGCGTTGGGAATGGCGGGCGTGGCGGTGAAAGCCGGGGCGCGCAGTGTGTTGGGGACGTTGTGGTATGTGCAGGACGAGTCCACGGCGCAGGTGATGGGGGAGTTTTACCGGCAGTGGCACGCGCGGCGTGACCGGACCAAGGCCGAGGCGTTGCAGGCGGCTCAAATGGCTCTGTTGCGCGGGGCCAAATATGACCACCCCGGCTACTGGGCGCCGTATGTTTTGGTCGGAAATTGGATGTGAGAGGATGAGGTGAAGCTATGAAATGGATTCTGATGTTGGTGTTGGCGGCGGAGAGCGCGAGCGCGATGTTGGCGGTGAAGCCGTTGGTGTATCGCCGCCCGGCGGAGGCGACGACAGCGGTGCGAGTGGATGGCCGGTTGCGGGCGGCGGAGGATGTGTTGGTGACGCTGACGGTCCTGGCCCCGGAGGAGTTGGGGTTGACCTCGCGGCCGCAGCCGTGTTTGTTTTGGTATCAATCGCGCGGGTCGCAAACTCGGTTCGAGCTGACTATCGTGCGCGGATCGGATGCCAAGCCGGTGTTTGAGGCGGAACTGGCGCCGATTGACGCCGAGGGGATCCGGCAGTTCTCGTTGCGCGACCACAACGTGAAACTGGAGCCGAACGTCGAGTACCGGTGGACGGTCGCGATTGTGACGGATCCCGAGAATCGCTCAAAAGACGCGGTGGCAAGCGGGATGATCAAGCACGTGTTGCCGAGCGAGAAGTTGGCGGCCCGGTTGGCGGCGAATCCGACGGACCGGGCGTTTGTCTATGCCGACGAGGGATTTTGGTACGATTCGTTGGAGGAGCTTTCTGCGGAGATCGCGCAGAAACCGAGTGAACGGGAGTTGCGGAAAGTGCGCGGAATGTTGTTCCTGCAGGCGGGGTTGAAAGAAGCGGCGGATCATGAGTTGCAAACCGCCGGCAAGCCGGATCCGTCCAAGACGCCGTAGCGACGGTGCTGTCGGCGTGGGGCGGATGGGGTTGAGCAGAGTGACGGCCTCGCGTGGACGCTCGGCCCACCGGAGAGTGGGACGCGGGGGGAATTGGTGGAGCGAGCGTGGGATGAGGCGGCGGCATTGGGTCGCGGCGCCCCTTGGGTTGTCAGAATAGGTCGGCGGAGACGCGGAAGTGGAGGCCCAAGTCTTGGGCGTCTTCCTCGTTCGTATCAAAATCGCGGAAGGCGTAGCCCCAGTACAATTGCGCGGCAAGCCGGCGCTCGGGAGTGAAGATGAGACCGCCACCGGCGCTGCCGATGGTGCGGGGACGCGGCGAAATGTCGCGGTTCCAGCCAGCGCCGAAATCCACGAACGGGCCGATTTGGAGCAGCGGCTCGCCACTGCGTCGGGCGAGGAGGGGGAAGCGGACTTCCGCGCTGGCGAAGACGCCCCGGTCGCGGAGTAGTTGATCTTCCCGGTAACCGCGACCGCGTTGACTGCCGCCGAGGCTGAATTGTTCCGGCGCGAGCAGCCGGTCCTCCGTCCACTGTAAATCCGTCCGCAGCACCAGCAACGTCGGCGTGCCAAAGAGCCGGCGGACATACTGCGCCTGACCAAGCCAACTGACAAATTGCGCGTCGCGGTCGGTGCCATCGTCGGTCGCATCACCAAGATCAAGGCCGAGGTTGATGGTGGAGCGGACGGCGAAAACGTGTTGCGCGCCGCGATCAGTCCATTCCTGGGCGAGGCGGAGAACGTACAGGTTGATTTCGCCGTTCACGGAGCCGGGTGTGATCGGGAACGGGATGCCGAGCAATTCGGTTTCACTGTGGCGGCGCTCAACGCTGGCGCTGACGGCCAGTTCCCGGTTAGCCGTGCGATAGAGCGGGTGCCGGATCTGCGCGCCCAACCGGTAGGATTCGCTTTCGATGCCGAGCGCAGCGAACGGTTCTTCGATGATCGCGTAGTTGTGCCGGTCGCCGAAGAGGCGGACGGTCGTGTCGTGCGGCGTAATCGGAATCTGGTAGCTGGCTTCCACGTTGTTGCCCGGATCCGCGTCCCAACCGCCTTGGCCGCCGCTGACGATGCCGTAGTTGATTTCGAGTGCGTCGCTGTGGCCGGTGAGATTCAGGTCGGCGAGCCGGGCGAGGACTTGGTACGCGCCGACGCTCGGCGGGCGTTCATTATCCACCTGCAAGCCGACGCGAAACGGTTGCCGATCGCGGACGTGGAGGTGGAGGCGGCTCTCGCCGGGCACGTTGCCGGGCTGAAGCTCGGCATTGAGTTGGACGACGTTGGGGTTGACGCGGAGGATTTGGAGTTGGTCGCGGAGCCGGTGGATGTTGAGCGGGGTGCCGGGCTGGATGCGATCGCGCAGATAGCCGGTGCGGAGCCAGTGGTTGCTGGTGATGGTGGTTTCGGTGAGGCGGCCTTCGACGATGCGGATGGTGATGGTGTCGGTGACCGGCTGGTCGGGGATGAGGGCCCCGGAGTTGAGGTAGCCGGCGGTGACGTAGTGGAGGGTGACGGCGCGGCGGGCGTCTTCGAGTTCGGAGCGGGTGATCTCGCGGCCGGTAAAGGGGGCGACGACGGCCGCGAGTTGGGCGGAGGTGAAGACGGTGTGGCCTTCGAATCGGAATTCCCGGACAGTGACGTGCGGCGTGGTGGCGAGTTGGGCGAAAGAGGGTGCCGGAGTGAGGAGGAGGCAGAGTAGGGCGAAGAGGGTGAATGGTCGCTGGGACCGCGCTTGGCAAGCGGGGCTGCGGGAGGGTGCGGAAGAGCGGGCCATCTATCGCAGGCTGGGGAGGGTGGGTTGGAGCTCGTCGGGCCGGTTTGGGGTGGCGCCGCGGCCGGTGGTGATGAAGGTGCTGACGTGGGCGGGCAAGCGGGTGAAGCAGTGGGGCTGGAGTTGGGCTTCGGCGTCGAGGAGTTCGGCGAGAAGTGTGGGGATGGCTTCGGTAAGGTCCAGCCGGGGAGCGTTGATGGTGACGCTGCCGTCGAGGCCAAATTCGCTGGAGGCGTCCACGAGGCTGTCGTTACTGAGGAAGTATTGGGTGGTGATGGCGATGTTGCCGCCGTTACCGGCAATGGCGGAGGCCAGAATCTGGCTGTTTTGGAGGACGACGAAAATGGGGTCAATGGTCACGTTGCCGCCGGTGCCATTGAACGACGCGGCCGACACCTCAGTGTTGAGCAGGTGAATCAGCAGCGGCGCGGTGAGGGTGATGTTGCCGCCGTCGCCGTCGGCCAGCGCGGTGACGGCACTGTCCGTGAGTCGGATTTCCCGCCCGGCCGTCACGGTGATGTTGCCGCCGACACTGCCAAACGCCGCAGCGGTGAGGAACGATTGGTCCGCCAGTTCCACGAGTCGGGCGGCGGTGATGACAACGTCCCCGCCGGGGCCGGTGTCGAACGACCGCGTCTGGATGAACGTGAACGGCCCGCGCGCGCGCAGGTTGTCCGCCGTGATCGTGATCGTGCCCGCGGGCTGGTCGTTGATCGAGATGGCGGAGATCACGGCCGAGTTGAGGATGGTGAGGTCGCCGGTAACGATGGTGATGTTGCCCCCGCGACCGGCGGCACCGGACTCACCGAAGGTCTCCGCTGTAAATCCGGTAAAGGCGATTTCCGGATTGCCTTCGATCCAGAGACTGGTGGAGTTGACGGTGATGTCACCGGCATCACCGCTACCCTCGGAACGGACGCTGACGCCGCTGCCGTTGCGGATGACAAACTCCCCGGTTTGAATCGTCACTGCGCCGCCCCGGCCGCCCCCGAATTGCGCCACCGCGCTGATGCCGCTTTCGTTTTCGAGTCGGAGCGAGTCGGTGGTGATCATCACGTTGCCGGCATCCCCCACAAGCGCGTCGGCATTGATGTACGAACTGTTGAGGAGGGTGAGTTGCGGCGCGGTCACCGTCACGTCGCCCCCGGCGACGCCGCTGACGAGCGAGCGAATCGCGCTGTTGTTTTCCAAGCGGAGCCAGTCGGTCGCCGTCAGGGTGAGATTCCCGCTGCGGCCGCTGCCGGTGCTTTCGGCGTTGAATTGGACGTTGCCATCGAGGTGGACTTGGGCCGCGTTGATCAAGATGGCGCCGCCGACGGCGGCGTCGCTGGAGGTGATCAGTTGCGTGCCGCTGGCCGTCAACTGGCCGCGCGCCGCCAACCGAAACGGCAGACCGTCCACCGCCTCGCTGCCCTGCGACCGGGCGGTGAACGATTCCAGGGTGATGTTGTGCGCGTGAATTTCCCAGCCGCCGCCGCGGCTGCCGTTGAGGTTGAAATCAGCCGCCGCATGCAGCGTCACGTCACCGAGTTGATCGAAGTGAGTGAGGTCAACGGGTGCGGTCGGGTCAGTCGCATCGAGCGTCAGTTCCCCGGCAGATTGCACACTCACCAGCAACACGCGGCCGCCGGGCAGGCGCGTGGTGAAATCACCCAGCGTGATGTCGCCCGCGATCAGCGCCAGCGACGCCCCGTCCGGCAAAGTGGCCCAGTCCGGTGGGACGGGATTGCCGCCCGCCCCTTGCACCGTGATCGCGCCGGTCGGCCCCAAGAAGCCGAACGCGCTGACCGGGGCGGTGGTCAACACGTCATTCGCCGGGGTGCGCGCGTCGAACCGCCCGCCGTCGGCGAGTTTCACATGGTCGGCGGTCGTGACCACGAGTGAGCCGCTGACGTTGACCCGCGCGTTCGGGCCGAAGATTACGCCGAACGGATTGATGAAAAAGAAATTCGCCCCCGCAATGTCGCAGGTGAGCGCGCCGTCAATGGTCGAGGCGTGGCCGCCGGTGACGCGGGCGAGGACATTTTGGATCTGAACCGGCCCGGTAAAGGTGGCGGATTCGCCTGCGGCGACGTTCAATTGGCTGAAGCTGTGAAACAGATTGTTCCCGCGCGTCTGCCCCAGCGTGTCCGGGATCGCAAAGTCCGGCCCGGTCAGCGCCCCCGCCGCTCCCATCGTCCCATCCGTGACGATCTGGGCGTGCGCGGTCGCCGCCCACGCCAAAGCCAGAGCAGAGTGGAGCCAATTCATGACCGATCACAGGACGCTGAGGGGCCGGGAGTTGGTGTTGTTGGAAAACACCGACTCAATGTTTGTATTCACAGCGTGGTTGGCGGTGGCCACCAGCCAATAGCTGCCGCGTTGGAGACTGGAGCAGGTAAAGGTGGTCTTGACCGAAAGATAGTTGGAACCGGGCGGCAATGCGCCCAGCGTCAACGTGCCGAGCGAGCAGACCGAAGGTCCATTGCTGGTAGTTGAGATCCAATATTTCGTCACCGTCGTGTTGGCCGTGCAGGTGGCGCTGGCGTTGTAGGTGATGTCGGTGATTCGGAGTGAACCACCGGCGACGACACTGGCCTTGCACAGCAGCGCCGTCATCGCGAGATCCGCCTGGCACTCCAGGATGCGCGGGGAATCCGCTTGCCCCGCCTGATTTGCCGCGACAGCAATCCCCCACCGGCTGCAAGTCAACGCCCCCGCCAATAACACCGTTGTCATTACCCACGGCCACCGGTCAGAAATTTTGTTCATGGCAGATTCCCCTTATCGTCGCGCAGACTACCGGAAACGGTCGCGCTGACTCAAGCCGGGACACGCCCGCTCGAAGTATTTACTTCTTGACCGGTTTTGTCGGGAGATTTCCCTACAGAGAAATCAGGTGGTGGCCTGACAGACAGGGAGCGGTGGGGGTGGCAGGATGAGGGTGTGAAGTGGATTTACCAGTTTGATTTCATTTTGGGTTCGACCGTCGGTGCCGTGCCCCGCCATGGTTTCGTCCGCCCTCACGGATGCGACTCTCACGGCTCTTTTCCCGTCAAACAGCGGTCGAACCCAAATTTTTTTGCGCTGATGTCCGGAAAGCAAGGGGATGCTTCGGCGGATGCGCCGGGAGGGCAACGGCGTTGGCGTCGGGCGCGGCGGCGGTGTTTCAGTGGACGCAGATGCGGACGCGGTTGGTGCAGCAGTTGGACGCGCAGGGACGGATGATGGCGGACAACTGTGCGGCGGCGGTGGCGTTTCGGGATCCGGCGGCAGCACGGGATTTGTTGCGAGCGTTGCGGGCGGACTCGAATCTGGTGAGTGCGACGCTGCGGGATGAGGCGGGCGGTGTGTTTGCCACGTTCGATCAGGGAGGGGGGGCAGGGGT
>CAZJCX010000091.1:11869-12800 GCA_964544425.1 uncultured Verrucomicrobiota bacterium | reverse complement strand
AAGCGCCGCTGTGTGCGGGGGTGGTGGATGCGTTCGCAGGCCGCGGGTTGAAGATTTTTGGGCCGTCGAAAGCCGGGGCGCAGTTGGAGGGCAGCAAGGTCTTTTGCAAACAGTTGTTCGTTCAGGCCGGGATCCCGACGGCGGCGGCGGAGATTTTTTCGGATGCGGCGGCGGCAAAGGCGTATGTGCGGAAAGTCGGCGCGCCGATCGTGGTCAAGGCGGACGGGCTGGCCGCCGGTAAAGGTGTGATCGTCGCGTCGTCGGTCCCCGAAGCGGAAGCCGGGATTGCCGAGATCATGGAGCGGCGGGTATTCGGCGAGGCCGGGGCGCGGGTGGTGATCGAGGAGTGTCTGGCCGGTGAGGAAGCATCGGTCATGGCGGTGACGGACGGCCAGACGTACCGGATTCTCGCCGCGGCGCAGGATCACAAGCGGATTTTCGATGGCGATCGCGGCCCGAATACCGGCGGGATGGGGACATATTCGCCGACGCCGATGGTGACGAGGGCGTTGGAGCCGGCGTTGCATGACATTTTCACGCGGACGCTGACCGGGTTGCGGGCGGCGGGGATTGAATACCGGGGCGTGTTGTATGCCGGGCTGATGCTGACGCAAGCCGGGCCGAAGTTGTTGGAGTACAACTGCCGGTTCGGCGACCCGGAAACGCAGGTGGTGGTGCCGCGGATGGATTTTGACTTGCTGGAGGTGCTGGAGGCTTGCGCGACGGGGACGCTGGACCGCTGCGAGTTGGAGTGGAAACGCGAGGCGGCCGTCTGCGTCGTGATGGCGGCGCGCGGGTATCCCGGCCACTATCCGAAGGGGCAGCCGATTGCGGGGTTGAAAGACGCGGCGGCGTTGGCTAACGTCTGCGTGTTTCACGCTGGGACAAAGCGCGACCCGACCGGCCAGGTGGTGTTCGTCTCCGCCACCCC
>CAZJCX010000091.1:11199-11859 GCA_964544425.1 uncultured Verrucomicrobiota bacterium | reverse complement strand
TGGTGACCGATGGCGGCCGGGTGTTGGGCGTGACGGCGTGGGGCGCAGACTTGCCGGCCGCGGTGGCGCAGGCGTACCGGGCGGTCGAACGAATCCAGTTTGATGGCGCCCAGTATCGGCGCGACATCGCGGCGCGGGCGTTAGGACACTCATGATGACGAAATGGTTTGGCAGTTGGCTGGCGGCGGTGGTGGTGGCCGGCGGCGCGGTGGCCGAGACGAACGCCCCCGTCGCGCTCGACGAGGTGGTCAGGGCGCTGCGCGAAAATTACGTGGACCGCGAGACGTTCGACGCGGCGGCGATTGATGCGGCGACGGTGAAGGGCATCCTTGAGGCGCTCGGTCGCGGCGCGGTGCTGGTCGGCGTGGAGCCGGTCGCGACCAACGAGGCCGTCGCGGTGGCGTTGACGATGACCAATGCGGTGGCGGACGCCGCAGAAGCGGAACCGTTGGCGCGGGCGGAGGTGATTGAACCCAACATCGGTTACATCCGGCTGGCCGACGTGACGGCGCAAGCGGTGGCGGCGTTGGACGAGGAGTTGACGAAGTTCGGCGCGGCAAATTGCGACGGGTACATTTTGGATTTGCGGTTCGCCGACGGCTCGGATTGGGCGGCGGCGGCGGCGGTGGCGAGCCGGTTTTTTGCCGAGGAACGCGAACT
>CAZJCX010000091.1:7214-11183 GCA_964544425.1 uncultured Verrucomicrobiota bacterium | reverse complement strand
CGGCGGGGAGACCTACCGGGCAAAGCCGGTGGCGGTGGCGACCGGCGACCGGCTAGCGGCGGCCCCGTTGATGTTGCTGGTGAACAGCGAGACGCGCGGCGCAGCGGAAGCGTTGGTCGGCGCGTTGCGCGGACAGGACCGGGGCGTGGTGGTGGGCAGTTTGACCGCCGGCGCGCCGGCGGCGGTGCAGGACATCCCGGTGGGCAGCGGGAAGGTGTTGCGGGTGGCGACAGGGAAGGTGGTATTGACGCCCAGCGACCCGCGCGGGTTGGCGAACGTGGAGATTTTCCCGCACGGGATCGCACCGGATATTTATGTGCCGCTGGCGCTGGCGATGGAGCGGGACGTGGTGTTGAACGCGGCGACGAACGTGACGCTGACCGTCACCCTGCAGCCGCGCGTTCCAAAGAAGCGCATGTCGGAGGCCGACTTGGTGAAGGTGTTTCGCGGCGAGGCGGTGGACGTGCCCGATGAGGAGGAGTCCGCCAACGGCGAGAGCGAGGAGATTCAGAAAGTGCGTGACGTGGTGTTGCAGCGGGCCGTGGATGTGTTGAAAGGGATTCGGGTGTTGTTGACGTGGCAATGAAGACGATCCTGTTTGTCTGCACCGGCAACATCTGCCGCAGCCCGATGGCCGAAGGCTTGTTCGCCGAGTTGGTGAAAGGCCGCGAGGACGTGCGCGTGCTCTCCGCCGGCCTGGGCGCCGTGGACGGCCAGCCGGCCAGCCGGCCGTCGGTCGAAGTGATGCGCGAGTTGGGCCTCAACATCGCGCACCACAGCAGCCTCGCGTTGCGGCCGGGCATGATTGATCAGGCCACCTTCATCTTCACCATGACCACCCAGCAGCGAGACGTCCTGCACGCGCTGTACCCGGAATCGGCGGAGAAAGTTTTTGCGTTGCGCGACTTGAGCCCCGTCGCGCCCCACGAATCGCCCGACATCGCCGACCCCATCGGCGCGACGGTGGACGTGTACCGGCGTACCCGGGACGAGATTCGCGCCGCGCTGCCGGCCGTGGTGGAGTACGTTCTGCAGGACGCCCCGCCGGCTGTTCGCCACCGGCTCGCCCTGGCTGGCGACCACGGCGGCGTGGAAATGAAAGCGGCTTTGACACAGTGGCTGGCAGCGCGCGGCATCCCGTTCACCGATCTCGGCTCGGGCAGCGCGGAACCGGTGGATTATCCGGACTACGCGTTCCGGGTCGCCCAGGCCATCCTCAGCGGGGAAGCCGACCGGGGCGTGTTGATTTGCAAAAGCGGCATCGGCATGAGCATCGCCGCCAACCGGTTTCCCGGCATCCGCGCAGCGATGGTCAGCAACGAAGAATGGGCGCGACTGAGTCGCGAGCACAACGACGCCAATGTCATCGTACTCTCCGGCTTGGAGACAAGTTCCGAACAGGCGCAGCGGATTTTGGATGTGTGGCTGAAGACCGAATTTGAAGGAGGCCGGCACGCCCGGCGTGTGAGCAAAATGGATAATCCCCCGAACTTGGCGATGAAAAAGAACTCTGTGTTAGCCCAGCAAGACCCCGAATTGTTCGACGCGATGCAGCGCGAGAAACAACGGCAGCAGGACAATGTCGAGCTGATTGCCAGCGAAAACTTCACCAGCCCGGCCATTCTCGAAGCCGCCGGCAGCGTGCTGACGAACAAATACGCCGAGGGTTACCCCGGTCGGCGCTATTACGGCGGCTGCGAGCATGTGGACGTCGCCGAGCAACTCGCCATTGACCGCGCGAAGCAATTGTTCGGTGCCGAGCACGCCAACGTCCAGCCGCACAGCGGTTCGCAGGCGAACATGGCGGTCTATTTTTCCCAACTCAAACATGGCGACACCATCCTCACGATGGAACTCGCCCACGGCGGCCACCTCACGCATGGCTCGCCCCGCAATTTCTCCGGTCAATTCTACAAAGTCGTCCACTACGGCGTCCGCCCGGACACGGAGCGGATTGACTACGACCAGCTCGCCGAGCAAGCCAAACAATGCCGGCCGCGCATGATCACGGCCGGTGCCAGCGCCTACCCGCGCCTCATTGATTTCCCGAAGATGCGCGAGATCGCCGATCTGGTCGGCGCGCTCCTGTTCGTGGACATGGCGCACATTGCCGGGCTGGTGGCGGCCGGGGTGCATCCGAACCCGGTGCCGCACGCGGATTTCGTCACCACCACCACCCACAAAACATTGCGCGGCCCTCGCGCCGGCCTTGTTTTATGCAAAGCGAAGTATGCGAAGGAAGTGGACACCTGGGTGCTGCCCGGCATCCAAGGCGGCCCGCTGATGCACATTCTCGCCGCCAAGGCCGTCTGTTTCCGCGAAGCAATGCAGCCGGAGTTTCGCGACTACCAACGCCAAATCGTGAAGAACGCTCAAGCCCTCGCCGCGGAGTTGACCCAGCACGGTTTCCGCATCGTCAGCGGCGGCACCGACAACCATTTGATGCTCGTGGATCTGCGGCCCAAGAAACTCACCGGCAAAGTCGCCCAGGAGTCCCTCGACAAAGCCGGTATCACCTGCAACAAAAACCTCATCCCGTACGATCCCGAAAAACCGCTCGTCACCAGCGGCATCCGCCTCGGCACCCCCGCGATGACCACGCGCGGCATGAAGGAGCCGGAGATGCAGCAGATCGCCTCCTTCATCAACGAAGTCCTCAGCCAACCCGAGGACCCGGCCGTCCACTCCCGCGTGAAGGAAAAGGTCAAAGCCCTCACCGCCCGGTTCCCGCTGCCGTACCTGTGATCTCCCTCACTGGACGGGCCGGTCGTTCCGCGGTCGGGTGCTTGCTCTGCCGGGGTGGGTTCGCGTATGGTGCGCGCTGTGATGCGACGGCTTTGGCCTCTGTTGCTCGTGTTGTTGGCTGCGGCGACTCCGGAAGAGTCGAAACAATTCCGGGTGGCGCAGGCGGCGTTTGAAGACAAATTGTACGAATTTGCGGAGTCACAACTGCGGGAGTTCGTCGAAAAGTTTCCGGACTCCGAATCCAGCGACCGCGCGTGGTTGATGCTCGCGCAAGCGCAAGTGCGGTTGCACAAGTGGGAGGCGGCGCTGGCCTCGCTGACCACCGGCGCGAAAGGCCGGCGCGGCGCGCAACTGCCGGAGGGTTTCGCCCTGTGGCGCGGCGAGGCCTTGCTGGTGGGCGAGCAGTTTGCCGAAGCGGAGACGACGCTCGCCGAGCTGGTGCAGCACGCGCCCGCCGGTCTGTATCGGGCGCGGGCGCAGTTTGGGATCGCGCTGGCCCAGTTCAAACTGGGCCGCCTCGCCGAGGCTGGCGCCACGCTCGACGAGATGCTCAAGGTCACCCAACGCGCCTGGCTGGTGAACGAGGCGCAGTTGCTGCGCGGCCAGATCGCCCTCGTCCAAGGCAAACTCGCGGAAGCCGACACGCTGTTCACCGCCGTTGCCAAAGCCGAACCCGATTCGATTTGGGCGTACCGGGCACTGCGCTGGCGGGCCGAAATCAAGGCCCGGCAGGGTGAGGCGACCGACGCCATTGCGCTCTGGCGCGTGATCACCAAGTCGTTCCAAAGCGCCCCTCACAAGCCGGTGGATGCCCCATTGGCTGCCGAGGCGTGGGCGGGGGAGGGCTGGGTGCATTTTCGCGCGGGTCAATTTGCGGCGGCGGCGGAGGCGTTCACCCAGGCGCTGACTTTGTCGCGGTCGCCGAGTTTGCGGCGGGATGCGCTGTTGAAGTTGAGCGAATCGCTGGTGCGCGGCGATCAGGTCGCGGCGGGGGTGACGCGCCTGCGGGAGTTTCTTGCGGAAAACGCCGGCGACCCGCTGGCCGAAGACGTGCAGGTCGCCCTCGGCGATCTGTTTTTTTCCCGCGACGCGTTCGCGGACGCCCTGGCGGAATATCAACTGGCGTTGACCCGGTATCCGCAGGGCCGGTTGGTGGCGCGCGCCAGTTTTCAAGCGGGCTGGTGCGAGGTCAAACGCGGCAAACCACCGGCCGCGCTCGCGTTT
>CAZJCX010000091.1:6929-7196 GCA_964544425.1 uncultured Verrucomicrobiota bacterium | reverse complement strand
AGGCCTTCCAAGCGGCGAGCGCCAGCGGCGACGAAGCGCTGGCGGCGGAAGCGCTCTTCAAGGCCGGTGATGTGCAATTCGAGACCGGACAGTGGCCGGACGCCGTGGCGAGTTATCAACGGCTCGTCAGCACCTATCCGCAGCAACCGTTCGTCGAACGCGCGATGTTTCAACTCGGCCACGTCTTTCAGCGCATGCAAAACCCGGACGCGGCCGTCCATGTGTTCACCTCGCTGATCGAACAGTTTCCCGCCGGAACCTACGCGC
>CAZJCX010000091.1:2392-6912 GCA_964544425.1 uncultured Verrucomicrobiota bacterium | reverse complement strand
CTCACTGCCACGCTGGCCCACGTTGATTTCCACGGCCCGCACCGCGTGGGCCGCCCTGACGAAAAAATTTTCCGCGCACCGGCTCGCAACGCAGGCGCAGTTGGCCATCGGCGAATCGTACTACCGGGAAGGCCAGTACGAGGCGGCGGTGGCAGAGTACGACCGGCTCATCGCCGCCGCGCCGGACTCGGAGTTGGGTCAGCGGGCGTTTTACAACCGCGGCTGGTGCTGGTTCGCACAGGGCAAAGCCGACCAGACGCTGCAGGATTTTTCGGAGTTCATCGCCAAACATCCGCAGGCCGCGCTTGCGCCCGACATGCAGTTCTGGGTGGCCGACCACTTCGCCAAGCAGAACGACTACGTCAAGGCGCAGGAAAACTTTCTCGCGATCCACAAAAACTATCCCGCCAGCGCCTTGGCCGACGACGCGCTGTTTATGGCCGGGCGCGCCGCCTATTCCCGGCAGGACTACAAGAACGCGATCGAGCTGTTTGAAGCGTTGATGAAGACGCACACGAATTCATCCTGGCGCTGCGACGCGCGGTTCGCCCAAGGCGATGCGCTGACGGAGTTGGGGCAGTTCAACGACGCGTTGCTCGTGTTCGATGCGGTACTCCAGGATTTTCCCGACTGTTACCTGCGTTGTGAAGCGCTCGGACGCCGGGCGGACTGCCTCTACACCGCGGAGCGGTACGACGAGGCGATCACGGCCTACCGGGCCGCCGCGGAGTGCGGCGCGCAGGCGGACGGCTCGTTCCGCAACCAGATCGCCTTCAAGATCGGCCAGTGTTACGAGAAGGCCGGCAAGCTCGACGATGCCGGTGAGGTGTACCTCAAGCTGCTCTACGAATCCCGGGAATGGCCCGACCCCACCACGCCGCCCGAATGTTTCTGGCTGGGCAAAGCCGGTCTGGCCGCCGCCACGTTGAAAGAACAGAAGCAACAGTGGCGCGAGGCCATCACCGTCTATCAGCGGCTGCTCGAACTCTGCCCCGCCATGAAAGCGCTGCTGGAGGACCGCATCCGCCGCATCCGCGTGGAACATTTCATCTGGTTCTAGCCGCCACCAGCTTGATGAACTCACGACGACTCACCGCCAGCTTGCTGGGCTTAGTGCTCGCCGCCCACATCGCCGCCGGCGAACGGGTGGTGGTCGTGCGCGATCCGCAGGCGGTTCGCGCCGGTGAAATCGAAGCCGACCGGGCGCGCGCGATGGTCGCCGCCGGAATGCGCGCCTTGACCGGCGCGGAAACGGATGCGGCTGCGTGGAGCCACTTCGCTTCCAGCAACGACGTGGTCGGCATCAAGATCGCCACCCAAGCCGCGCCGTTGCACTACACGCATCCCCCCGTGGTGAAAGCCATTCAAGCGGGACTGACCGCGGCGGGCGTGCCGGCCGCCAACATCATCGTCTTCGACCGTGATCCGCAGAAACTCCGGGCGGCCGGTTACACCGGTGCGCAGGCGATCAGCCCCGCGGGTTGGGACTCCGACACATTCTACGAATCACGGGTGGTGGGAAAACTGATTTGGGGCGATTTGATGTTCGGCCGGGAAGCCGAGGGATTCGCGGCGCGCTCGCACCTCCCGGTGCTGGTCACGCGCACCATCACGAAACTCATCAACGTGCCGGTGCTCCAGGACAACGAGGCCACCGGGATTGCCGGCTGTCTCTACCATGCGTCGGTCGGGCTGGTGGACAACGCGCGGCGGTTCGAGTTTCCCGGTCAGACCGGCGACCCTGACATCGCGTTGATCTACAACCTGCCGGACATCCGGAACAAAGTGGTGCTGCAGATCCTGGATGCGTTGGTGGGTGGCTTCGCGGGCGGACCGGTGTTCCGTCCGAAATACTCCTGGGCACCGGCGGCGTTGTATTTCAGCCGCGACCCGGTGGCCGTGGACACACTGGCGGTTGCCGAACTGGAAACGCAACGCAAAGCCGCCAACATTCCGCCGATTGCCGACCGCGCCCGGCACGTGGAGACCGCCGCCCACCACCAACTCGGCGCGCCGCCGCGCGAGTTAGTCGAAGTGACAATCCCGTAGCAGCGCCGCCGCCAAGCGCCCGAGATACTCGGCCCGCGAAATCTCTTCCGCGCCGAACCGCTGCAAGTGCGGGGTGACCCACTGCGTGTCCAGCAGCGTGTACCCTCGCTCCCGCAACCGTTCGACGAGAAAAACCAACGCGACTTTCGAGGCGTCGGTCGTCCGATGAAACATGCTCTCGCCAAAAAACGCCCCCCCTATCGCCACGCCGTACAACCCGCCGACCACCTCGTCCTGTTCTCCCGCGCCGCTGCGCCATACCTCGACTGAATGGGCGTGCCCCAGGCGGTGGAGTTGTGTGTAGGCTTTGATGATGCCAGGCGAAATCCACGTCCCCTCGCGGCGCACCGAGCACTCCCGGATCACCCGCCCAAACGCGCGATTCACTGTCACCGCAAACCGCGCCTTCTTCAGTGTCCGCTTCAATCCATGCGGCACGTGAAACCTCTCATCCAACGGAATGATCGCGCGCGGATCCGGTGAGAACCAGCCGATGCGACCGCCGTGATCCACGGCCATCGGAAAGATTCCCTGCCGGTACGCCGCCAACAGCAAATCGGGTTTCAGCATGTCAGTCGAAGCTGTTCACCAACTGTCCGCGTTTGCGGACAAACGCCGGCTCGATCACAAACATCCGCACACACTCCCAGACGCTGACCGGCGGGCTGTGCCATTTCACACGACCGGCTTTGATCGCCGCGAAGATGGCCGGCATCTCCGCCGCCGCGTCCACCAGCGTGTAGTGCCGGCCAAACATCCAGAGATTGTGCGCGTCCGAATTGGCGACCACTGGCTTGCCGTGACGCGCCGCGACCGCGAGGGCGCGCTTGTTGTAATTCAACCACGGCAGATGCAACTGTGCCTGCTCCACGGCGTCGAACAAATCAATCTGCGCGTCCAGGTGCCCTTTCAAGCTGTGGCCTACCGGATAATACGGATGCGGGGCGATGATCAAGGTCGCATCGCCTTTGGCCCGCTTGAACTCCCGCACATCCGCAAACGTGCGCAGTCCGGTCACCTCGCGTTGCGTGACGTTGTACACCAGCACATCCACCTTCTGGACGCGAATCTCGCACGCCGGGATCAGTAACAACCGGCGCTCCCGCGCATACTCAAACACCCGCGGATCCTCCAGCACTTTCCCATGCAACGTGATCGCAATCGCGCCGTACCCCAGCTCTACCGCGCGATCGATCAGCCGCGTGGCCGGGTAGCGCAACCCATCGTACGGATCCTCCCCGGAATGCATGTGCAAATCCACTTTGATCATCGCGGCACCGTCACATATTGCGTCAAGCGTGTCGCGTAAATTCCCAGTTCCTTCACCGGCAATCCGGTCGCCTGTTCCCAGCACACCGCGTACGCGCGCAGTTGTGCGCCGTATTTTTCGACGAGGGCCGGCCCCGTCGCCTTGTCCGTCTTGTAATCCACCAACACCCAGCCTTGTGGCTCCGCGAACGCCAAATCAATCACCGCCCGCACCACTGTTCCGTTCTCCGCCGGCAACGCCACCACCACCGGCACCTCCGTCAATCGCTGACTCGCCGCCTGCGCGCGTTGCCACACCGGCGCACTCATCACCCCGCGCACCAGCTCCACCGCCGTCGGCGCGAGCGCCTCATCCAACTCCACTGCCCGCAACGCCGACACCGCCGCTGCCGGCAGATCGCTCGTCGGCGCGCGCATCACCGACTCCAACAATAAGTGAATGGCGGACCCCCAACGCATTCCGTCGTTGTCCGCGCCCGCGACCGTGGGGCGGCCGTTGGTCACAGGCGGTTTGGCCGCGCGCGTGTTGTACGTGGCCGGCCGAATCACTTCCCACCGTGCCGCCAAGTCCGCACGAGCCGCAACTACATCCGCCGCCGTCATCGTCACCGGCATCTGGGTAGTGACCGGCTGCGGGCCGGGATCCGGCAGAATCATCGCCCCGGCTACGGAATCGGCCAAGGGATCCCACGGATTCAGTTTGTTTCGTTTGGCGCGCAGCGAAACGATGATCTCATCCTGCGCGCGCGTCGCCGCGACGTACAACAGCCGGTTCTCCTCCGCCGCGACGAATTTCTTTTCGCGCGCCGCAAACTCGTCCCAACCCGGCGGATGCGCCAGCATCGGTCCCGGGCCGCCGAAGGCACTGGGCGGGCCGGTCAACGCCAAATAACCGCGCACCGGTGTGGTCGAACGATCCACATGCAACTGCGGTGGATAATCTTTCGCACCGGCGGGATCCGCCAGGAACACCACCGGCGCTTGCAGACCTTTCACTTTGTGCAGATTCATCACGCGCACCGCCGCGCCGGTCGGCGCCGTGACCGGTGCGCTGTCGTGCGGCTCTTCCCGCGCCACCAGCCGGCCCAACTGCGCCACCAACTCCGTCGCCGTCGGCCACTCCGCCTGCCGGGCGCGCAACAATTCCAACGCCTTTGCCACACTGCCGGCAGCCACGTTGCCGGCGGGCTGCGCCCCGGCCA
>CAZJCX010000091.1:0-2315 GCA_964544425.1 uncultured Verrucomicrobiota bacterium | reverse complement strand
ATCCGCATACCGGCGCAGCTCGGCGAACGCCTCACCGACCGGGCCGGTCGCGCTCCTCCGCCAATCGAACCGCCCGCCCGCCTGCCGGTGCGCGAACAACTCCGCGTCGCTGAATCCAAACGCCTCGCTGCGCAACGCCGCCACCACGGGCACCGGATCTTCCGGCTCCAACGCCGCGCGCGCCACGGTGTGGAGCACGCGCAATTCCCGCACCTGATTCAGTGCCATGCCGCCGGTCACTTCGTGGGGAATGCCGAGTTCTTGGAGCGCCGCCGCGTAGTTGCTGAGTCGCTTCTTTCCGCGCGTGATGATCAGGAAATCACTGGGTGGTCGTTTCGATGCGCGAATGTATCGCGCGATGCGAGCCGGTTCTTCAGCGGCAATCTCGTCCTGATTCTCACCCGCGACATCCAAACGTCCGATGCGCGCGGGCCGGTCGCTCGCTGCGCGACCCGCCGTGAACTTCACGTACGCCGGCGCTTCCGCCGTCGCGGTTGCCGGAAAGAAAGGCGCGAACGTGTGATTCACCCAGTCCACGACCGGCGGCGCGGAACGGAAACTGGCAGAGAGCGTGACGACGTTGCCGATGATGTTTTTGACGGTGTTGTACGTGACGATGTCGGCGCGGCGGAACCGGTAGATGGATTGTTTCGGGTCACCGACGACAAACAACGAACCCGGCACGGGTTGGCATTTGCGCCAATCGCGTTCCGCCGGGTCGGACGCGGTCAGCAGCAACATCACCTCGGCCTGAATCGGGTCGGTATCCTGAAACTCGTCCACGAGAAGGTGGGTGAATCGTTGCCGGAAATACCAGCGCACTTCGGGCCGGTCGCGGAGCAGTTGAGCGGCGCGCAGCAGCAAGTCTTGGAAATTCAACGCGTGTGCCGCGGCGCGTTGCCGGTCGTACACGGCCCGTGCCCGGTGCAGCAGCGGCAGAATCGCCGCGTACCGGCGCGCGCGCCATGCCGCCACGAATGGTTGCGCGACGCCGTCGCAAAACTTGTCCCACTTCTCATGTTCCGCCAACGCTTGAGTCTTCTCGCCCCGCCAACTCTTGTGGACGGGCTTCAGATTTGGTTTGAAAAGTTCGAGGACTTCGGCCAATTCCGCGACGATGTCCAGCCGGTGCGTCTGCAACGTCCGCAGGATCCGCGGCCACAACGCGCAGAACGGATCAGTGCCATCGCGCGCCGGCAAATGAGCGCGCATGTGGGCCGCGTATTCTTCCAACCGCGCGCCGGTGGTCGCCAAGTCCGGCAACGCCGTGGCCGGTGCCGGCCATTCCGTCACGTCGGGATAATCGGCAAAGCGCAGAAACGCCGCCCGCAGATCGGCCGGCGTCAACCCCCGGTCCTCCAACGTATCGAGCACCGGGTCGTCGTGGGCGAACAGTTCGTTGGTGAACGTGACCCACGCTTGCTCACGCAGGGCTTGATCGCGGTCTTCGTCGAGTTCCGTGAACTCCAAATCCACTCCGGCCTCGACCGGTCGCTCGCGCAGGAGTCGGCCGCAAAAAGAGTGGATCGTTCCAATCACGCACTCCTCCGCGCCCGGCAACTCCCGGCGCAGCCGCTCCTGCAATTCGGCGGCGGCCTTGCGGGTGAACGTGACCGCCACGAGTTTGTCGCGCGCGCACTTGCCGTCCTTGACCAACGCGACGATCCGGTTCACCAACGCCGTGGTCTTGCCGGTGCCCGCCGCCGCCTCCACGAGCAGCGACCGATCCAACTCCGTCGTGATGCGTTGCCGTTGCGCGTTGTCCGGGGGAGTGGATTTCATTCTTCCCCCGGCCGCAATTCGCGGAATGGCGCGAGCATATTATTGGCGGGTGACCGCAGTTTGACGGTGCTGTGCGCTGTGACGGCGTCCACGTCCCCGCAGACGTCTTGGAACTCGCAGTACCGGCAATCCTTGCTGTCGGTCGTCGCGGGGAACACGCCGGTCACCACGAGTTGCCGGAGCGCGGCGATCACGGGCAGTGCGCCGGCCAATTCCGCGGGGGTGAATTCCAGCGTCTCGCCCCGGCCTTTCTCAGTGGGGAAGAAGTAACAGAACCGCGTGATCGGTTTGCCGTAATGCTGCCCGGCCATCGCGACATACAGCGCGTGCTGCAACACCCGGCCATCGCGCAGCGGATTCTTCTTCTCATATGGCGACGTTCCACCGGTCTTGTAGTCCCACAACTCCAGCCCCCCCGCCACTTGATCCACCCGGTCGATCCGCCCCCGCACGAGAATCGTCACCCCGCCCGGCAACGCGATGGATTGTGGCGGGATCTCCGCCTCGAAATCCACCGGCACACCCGTGCGGGT
>CAZJCX010000090.1:11082-13025 GCA_964544425.1 uncultured Verrucomicrobiota bacterium | reverse complement strand
ATCACCTTGGCGTTGCGCAATACCGTCAAACCATCCCGCGTGTTGCGGATGACGTACTCGCTCCCGTCGATGATGGAACCTGGTCGGATGCTGGACATCGTCGTTGAGGCGAATGTGACCGAGCGCACACCGCATCGGCCAGTAGTGGCGATCCCGTTTCACTTCCCGTTCCGGGGGCAACCAGTCCAGACGCAGATCAAGGGCTACGACATTCACGAATTGCTGGGAACCAAAATGCGCGCGATGTTCCAACGCAAACGCGGTCGGGATTTGTTCGACTTGTATTGGGCGCTGACCAAGTCTGCCACTCCCGTTGAACCGGCCGGCATCATCGAGTCGTTTCAGCATTACATGCAACAGGAAGGCACCAAGGCCCCCCGCGCCGAGTTCATGGGAATTCTGGATGCCCACCTCCGCGACCGTGGATTCTGTTCCGACATGGAACCGTTGCTGCGGGTTGGCATCAGCTACGACCCTCAATCCGCCGGAACCCACATCAAAACCAACCTGCTGAGTCTGCTACCCGAGTGAGTCGTATCGCATCCCGCTCGGACCGGGAAACCCATCGTTTCGGCAGCCAAAGACACTGGGGTTTCTCGCTTCGACCCGCTTTGCGGGCGTCTCCGCTGCGAAACCCAGAGACTTTGGCTTTGCCTTTGGCAATTTGACTGCGCACCGATGTCACCACCGCGAGGCGTGGCTTCTCGCGGTCACATCGCCCGGAATCTGCTGAACGCCGGTCCTGATTGGGGGAGCCGTCGAAAGACATGGCCTTTGCCGCGCCGGCTTTTCCCCTCTACCCCCGGAGCCGTCGCATGCAAAGCGCCCTGACTTTCTTCCGGCATGGGCTATTCGATACACTGGCGATGTCGCCGCTTGCACATCACGTGCGGCCACATCGCCACCGGCAGCGGCTCTCTCATTCTCACAGCGTACCGTCCGACGGTTCGTTCCGTAAACGAAATCGACGACCATATTGGCCCGTGAAATCGGCTGACCGCCGGCCCCGCATTTACCTCGCACGGGCAGCCAAAGCCTTCGGGCTTTTCGCGGCAGCACAACAGCGGTGCTCCGCTTCAAATCCCGAAGACATTGGCCTTGCCGGTGGCGATCCGATAGCGCCCTCGATGTCGCCGTTGCGAGCCGTAGGTTCTCGCGGCCACATCGCTCCTAGACGCTCGCCCACCGTAGGGCGAGTCGCGCTACATTCCACAGCCGCCATTTGTGAATCCCGCCCGGTACAGGAATCCTCTGCATCACACAATCAGGATGCGAAATCATTCGTTAGGGGAATCGTTCGGCCTTGTGACCTGCTGTTCAACCTGATACCCTCCGGCCACGCATGAGGAATTGTCGAACAACTTCAGCCGCAGATAGCGCTTTGGCGTACTTCTGCCGTTGCAGCGTGATGTGGCGACTTAGCATTGCTTTCTATACGAAGGCTGGTGGTGTTCCATGGAAACTCGCCAATGCCGGTGATGAGACGGCATACATTGCCGCAGGTGTTCGATGTCAATTCGCGGGAGTGGTTCAAGGAGCAGGTCGAACTCTCCGAGCTTCTGACCGACGAGGAGCATACGTTCGCCCGTGCCTCGACCCTCAACGCCCACTACACGTCGCCGGTGATCGTTCGCGGGATGTACGCGGCGCTCGCGCGGTTTGGGTTCAAGCACGGGCGCATTCTGGAGCCGGCGTGCGGGCTGGGCCACTTCGTTGGCTTGATGCCGGAGGAGATGCACGCCCACTCGCAGATTACCGGTGTCGAGATTGACTTGTTGACCGCCCGTTTCGCGAAGGCACTTTATCCCGACGCCGACATCCGGCACCAGCCGTTCGAGGAAGCCCGCTTGGCGGATGGTTTCTACGACGTGGCGATCTCCAACATTCCCTTCGGCGATTACCAGCCGTTCGATCCGCGTTTCAACGTCTACAAGTTTCCCATC
>CAZJCX010000090.1:8455-10999 GCA_964544425.1 uncultured Verrucomicrobiota bacterium | reverse complement strand
GACTGGGGGTCGGCCGCCAGGCGCGTGCGCTACCGCGCCAACCTCGTCGCCGCAATTCGGCTTCCGAACGACGCGTTCCGGCGCAACGCCAATACCGAGGTCACGACCGACATCGTGATCTTGCGGAAGCTGAATCCCGGCGAAACCCCGTCCGGGCCGGCGTGGAAGGAAACGGCGGAGCACATCAATTCCAAGGGCGAGGCGATCTACATCAACGAGTTCTTCGCCCAGCGTCCGCGCCTGATGCTGGGCGAAATGGAGTTGTCCGGCAGCATGTACCGCGACAACGAACCGACACTGGCGAGCGATGGTCGCGATTTGGGAGAGGCGCTGACGGAAGCCGTCGGCGGTTTGCCGGGGAACATCTACCGGGCGCAGAAACGGGCGGTCACACCGCCGACGCTCGACCAGACGTTTCCCGCCCCCGATCACGTCAAGCCCAACGCTTACGTGATGGTTCACGACGACGTTGCGGTTCGCGTCGGCGATTCGTTGAAGACCCTGCCGGGGCTGCCGGCGGAAACCAGAGTGCGGATCAGGCGGTTGATTCGCGTGCGCGACGCGTTGCGTGAATGTCTTCGTAGCCAACTCGACGGCAGTGACGACGCGACCATCGTCGCCGCTCGCGAGAAACTCAATCAGACCTACGATTCATTCGTGGCGCGGTTCGGGCCGATTTCAAGCCGGTCGAACACCCGCGCGTTCGACGGTGATCCCGACCTGCCGTTGCTGTTGTCGCTGGAGGTGTACGACGAGGAGACCAAACGCGCGACGAAGACGGCGATCTTCCGTGAGCGCACCATCCAGTATCAGAAGCCCATCGAATCGGTCGCCACGCCGCAGGAAGCCTTGATCGTTTCGCTCAACGAGAAAGCCCGCGTGGATTTGGAGCACATGAGCGCCTTGCTGTGCCGGTCGCCAGAGGAATTCTTGCCGGAACTGCGCGGCGCGGTCTTCCTGAATCCGCAAACCAACGAATGGGAGACCGAGGACCAGTACCTTTCCGGCAATGTCCGCGAGAAGCTGGAGGTTGCGGAAGCCGCCGCCATCACGGACACCCGATTCAAGGAGAACGTCGAGGCATTGAAAGCGGTACAGCCGGAGGACTTGTCGGCCACCGAGATTGATGTGCGATTGGGGTCGTCGTGGATACCGGCAGAGGACATTGAGAAGTTCTGTCAGGAATTACTCGGCGCGACGGACATCGAGGTCAGTCACTCGCACGCCATCGGCACGTGGGTAGTCACCGGCGACTATTTCGCCCGACGCACCGTGGCGAACACGACCGATTGGGGCACAGACCGAGCCGGCGCGCTCGACTTGATCCAAGACGCGCTGAATCTCCGCACGCCCACCATCTACGACAAAGATTCCAAATCCGACAAGCTCATCGTCAATCCCCAAGCCACGGAAGGCGCACGCGACAAGCAGCAGCGAATCAAAGACCGGTTCAAGGAATGGATTTGGCAGGACGACGACCGGCGCGAGCGGCTAGTGCGGAAATACAACGACGAGTTCAACAACGTCCGGCTCCAGACGTTCAATGGCGATCACCTGACATTGCCGGGCGCGAGTCAGGTCGTGACGCTTCACGCGCATCAGAAAGCAGCCGTCTGGCGCATCCTGCAAACGCCCAACACGCTGCTGGGGCACGTCGTCGGAGCCGGCAAGACGTACACGATGGTTGCAGCGGGGATGGAACTGAAACGGCTGGGGTTGGCCCGGAAACCGTTGTTTGTTGTACCCAACCACATGCTTGGCCAGTTCTCGTCAGAACTGCTGACGCTGTACCCGGGCGTGAACATCCTCGTGGCCGGTAAAGAAGATTTCGAGGCGAGCAAACGCCGGCAGTTGATGAGCCGCATCGCCACCGGCAACTGGGACGCGGTGATCGTCACGCATTCCGGGTTCGAGCGCATACCGGTTTCTGACGCGACCAAGAAGGAATTCTTCCGGGAGCAACTGCACGAGTTGGAGATGGCCATCCGCGAGCAGCGGGCCGGCAAGAACGATCGGCGCATCGTCAAAGACCTCGAACGCGCCAAGAAACGCCTGGAGACCCGGCTCAAGCTGCTTCTGGCCGAGGAGAAGAAAGACAACACCCTGACGTTCGAGGAACTGGGTGTGGACCGGCTGTTCATCGACGAGGCGCACTACTTCAAAAACCTGTTTTACGTCAGCAAGATGACCCGCATCGCCGGGCTGCCGCAGACGGCATCCGAGCGGGCCTTCGATCTGTTCCTTAAGACCCGGTATATCCAGCAGGTGAACGGCGGAGGCGGCATCGTGTTTGCGACCGGCACGCCGATTTCCAACAGCATGGCCGAGATGTTCACCATGCAGCGGTATTTGCAAATGGTCGCGCTGACAAAGCTGCGTGTCCATCATTTCGATTCGTGGGCGGCGACGTTTGGCGAGCCGGTGACTGCGATGGAGTTGGCCCCGGACGGCGCAGGCTACCGGCTGAACACCCGGTTCGCGCGGTTCGTGAACGTGCCCGAACTGATGCAACAGTTCCGGCAAGTTGCCGACATCCACACAGCC
>CAZJCX010000090.1:7716-8410 GCA_964544425.1 uncultured Verrucomicrobiota bacterium | reverse complement strand
GCCATCATCCGCGCGCCGGCAACACCGGAGTTGAAGGCGCTCGTCTCCAAGCTGGCCGAGCGCGCCGAGCGGCTACGTAAGGGGCGTGTTGATCCACGCGAGGACAACATGCTCAAGATCACCACCGAAGGCCGCAAAGCGGCGCTGGACCTGCGGTTGGTCAACGCCGGTGCGCGAGACAATCCCGAAAGCAAAGCCAATCTAGCCGTCCACGAGATTCTGCGAATCTGGCAGGAGACGAAGCCCGACCGGCTGACGCAGCTTGTGTTCTGCGACTTGTCCACGCCGAAGGATACCGGCTTCTCGGTGTACGACGACGTGAAGGCGAAGTTGGTCATCACCGGCGTGCCCGCTGCCGAGATCGCATTCATTCAGGATTACGACAGCGACGCCGCCAAGCTCGCGCTTTTCAAAGACGTTCGCGCCGGCCGGGTCCGCATCCTGATGGGCAGCACACAGAAGATGGGATCAGGCACGAACGTTCAGGAGCGGTTGATTGCGCTCCACCATCTCGACGCCCCGTGGCGGCCGGCCGACGTGGAGCAGCGCGAGGGGCGTATTCTCCGGCAGGGCAACCGCAACGCCGAGGTGCAGATTTACCGGTACGTCACCGAGGGCAGTTTCGACGCTTACATGTGGCAGACGCTCGAAACGAAAGCCAAGTTCATCCACCAGGTCATGACCGGCCGCAACG
>CAZJCX010000090.1:4437-7692 GCA_964544425.1 uncultured Verrucomicrobiota bacterium | reverse complement strand
GCGCGGCGCTGACGTATGCCGAGGTCAAAGCCATCGCGTCGGGCAATCCACTGGTCATCGAGAAGGCTCACATTGACGCCGAGTTGGGTCGCCTCAGCCGATTGCGCGCGCAGCACCACGAGACGCAGTACCGGATCCGCAACACCATCCGGCGGACGCACGAGGAGATCGAGATTCTCACAGGCCGGATTGAGAATCTTCACAAGGACATCGCCGCTAGGAAACCTACACAGGGCGACGCGTTCAGCATTCGCATCGAAGGCACGGATTACACCGACCGGGGAATTGCCGGTGAGTTGATCAATCGCCGGGCACAGCAACTTCGCGGTGCTGGCAAGGATTACGCAGTCGGGGAACTGGCCGGGTTTGCGGTGGTGTTGCGGGCGAGCGCGTTGGAACACACGGAACTCGTCCTGAAAGGCGCGAATCTCTACTCCGCGAGCATTTCCGACAGCGCCCACGGCACGACGCGTTCACTGGAGTACGCGGTGCAGGCGCTCGACCAGAAATTGGCCCAGGCGGAGAAGGACGTTGCGGATTCCCGGAAACGAATGGCGGAATTGGAAGCGAAGGTCGGCGAGCCATTCGAGCACGAGGCCAAGCTCAAGAGCCTGACCCAGCGCCAGGAGGAGATCGTCAAGGCGCTGGACCTGACCCGGAATCAGGCGTCGAACAAGCTCGACGGCAACACGCCCGGCGACAACGAGGAGGCAGTTTCAGAGAAACCGGGAAAATCGGTCCGCCATCCAGTGCGCCACGGTCAGGGGGTGGCGGTGCATTAGCGTGGCCCGGTCAGTCTCAACGAAGCTTCTATTGGCGCGGGATTTCACCCCTCACAACGGAGGGATGAAACTCAAGAATATCGTTGGTCCACAGATCCGAAAGCTCCGTGTCGCGCGAGGTTGGTCGCAAAAGACGCTGATCGCGAAACTGCATCTGGCAGGTTTCCTGGACAAAGACCGTGCTGGGGTGGGCAAGATCGAATCTCAACTCATCTACGTGAGCGACTACGACCTGCACTATTTCTCCCGCGTCTTCGGGGTCACGATTGGAGACTTGTTGCCTGCATTGTCCCCTGAACGCCGTGTCGATGACCAACTCGCCGAACTCATGAAGCCCAGAAACAACCACCGGTCCGCAGCCAAAGCTGGCAAAGGCTGATGTGACGGAAGCGAAGACATTGCCCCATCACCACGAGAGACGACTTGGGTCGCCGCGCAGGAAACGGCGTGCTGCCGGCCTCTTGTTACGGCTTGACCGAAGCGGATTGGGTCGGCGGCTTGGCCGTTTCGGTGGCCACCGTCTTCTGGAAGGTGACGCGCTGCGCCATCTCGGTGGAGTGATGATCGCGCAGATGGCCGTAGGTGCGCATGGCCAACGCGCCGCCATCCCGGTGTCCCAACCAGCGCGAAACCGTCGGAATGTCCACACCGGATTCGATGCAGCGCGTCGCGAAAAGGTGACGCAAATCATGGTGGGTGATCCGCTCCATCTTGACGACCTTGGCTGCCCGGTCCATGGCCTTCTGACATTCACGGACGCGCATGACGAGGGCGTCGTCCGAGTTGTCCGTTCGCTCCTTGAGGAGGTGTTGGAGGAAGTCGCGCATCTCGGGGATCATGGGAACTTCCCGTACTTCACCCGCGATACGTCCCTTCAACCCCGTCTGCGAATCGCCGCGCACGATGATCTTCTGGCGTTTGAAATCCACATCCTTCCACTTGATGTTGCGCGCTTCGTGGATGCGAAATCCGCCGTAGGCCAGGAACCGGACCAGATTGGCGCTGTGCCGGCAATAGCCCTTGCCGTCGCTCTCGACCTCCTTGACGAACGCTGCGAACTGGTCAGGCTCCGGCAAGCGGAGTTCCGTCGGACGCTCGGCGGAAGTCTTGATGAACCGCGTAGGATTGTCGTAGCGGGCGCCGGCTTCGATCCCGATTTCAAACACATGGCGCAGCAGTACGAGGGTGTGATTAAAGGAGGAGGGGCTGACCCCGGGGCGGAACTTGGCTGCCCACTCCAAGCAGTCAGTCTTCGTGATCTTGCGCACGTCCCGGTCAACCAGACCGGGCCACGACTTCAACAGGGCCTTGGTGCGATATTCGTAGTAGTCCCTTGTCTTGGGCTTGAAATTGGGCTCTCCCTCACGCCGTCTCTGGTACGCCGTCAGGCAATCCCCAAACGTAATTTTCCCCGTGGCGACCGCCGTGCGATGCTCGGCATTCTGCCGTTCTTCCTTCTCCAGATCGGAGAGGCGGAGCTTGGCGACCGCAATGGAGTCCGTTTTCAGCGACTTGACAATAAGCCTGCCATGAATGCGGATTCGGGCGAAATATGTCCGCGATGGAACGTATCGGACCAAATTGGCGTACGGAGTCTTCTGCCACGGGCTGGTTTGCTCGGTTTGGCTGCGTCTCATTTGGCTCGCAGACGAGTGGCTGATGCATTCATGGATGCCAATGAAAGCAGATCGAGCATGGCCAGACAGTTCCGACTTGGGAACAATTGCACGCGGACGTTTGAGCTTGCCATGAATGCGGATTCGGGCGAAATATGTCCGCGATGGAACGCGCCGGATCAGATTGGCGGAGGGAGTTTTCTACGGCAGGCCTTTTTGCTCGATTTGGCTGCGTTTCGATTGGTCAGTATCAAAAGGCAGTATCAAATGGCAATTTTGAAGTTGTAGAAAGTGCAGATTTACTAGGGTTCGGGACGTGGCGCAGCCCGGTAGCGCACTTGCATGGGGTGCAAGGGGTCGCGAGTTCGAATCTCGCCGTCCCGACCAATTTTAATTCATCATGGATCCACTTCTCCAACTGCTCGAAGAACACGCGCTGCGCACACCGGGCGATCTGGCCAAGATGCTCAACCTCCCGGTTGCCGAGGTGCAGCGCCGCATCAAACAATACGAAGACGACAAGGTCATCCTCGGGTACAAAGCCGTCATCAATGACGACAAAGTGGACACCGACCTGGTCAAAGCGGTCATCGAGGTCAAGGTGCAACCCGAACGGGAAGGCGGCTTCGACCGCATCGCCCGCCGCATCGCAAAATTTGACGAAGTGACCTCGCTCTTCCTGATGTCCGGGGGGTACGACCTGCTCATCTTCGTCGAGGGTCACAGCCTCCGCCACGTCGCGCAGTTCGTCGCCGAGAAACTCGCCACCATTGAAGGCGTCACCAGCACCGCCACCCATTTCATGCTCAAAACGTATAAAGAGCAAGGCGTGCTGATGGAAGGCGGCGAGGAATTTG
>CAZJCX010000090.1:0-4406 GCA_964544425.1 uncultured Verrucomicrobiota bacterium | reverse complement strand
GCCCGTAACTCTACGAGCCGGTCGCCAGTTTTTCCAGGATCGGGCGCAGCACGGCCCAGACATTGTCGGCGATGATGCGCTGACCCTGCGCGGTGGGATGAATCAAGTCCGGTTGGTTCAACTCCGGCTTCCCGCCCACGCCTTCCAAGAGAAACGGCACGAGCGCCACGCGTTCCTGCCGTGCCAATTCCGGGAAAATGGTCGCGAATTGTTCTGTGTATTCTCGACCCATGTTCGGCGGCATCCGCATCCCGGCCAGGACGATTTCAATGCCGGGATGTTTTTCCCGCGCGCGCACGATCATCGCCTGCAGGTTGGCTTTGGTCGCGGCGGGCGCAATTCCCCGCAATCCGTCGTTGCCGCCGAGCGCCAACACCAGGACATCCACGCGTTGGCGCAACACCCAATCGAGCCGCCGCAGCCCGCCGGCCGTGGTGTCGCCGCTGACACCGGCGTTGCGGACCGCGAACTTCCAACCCGCGGCGTTGATCTTCTCCTGCAGCAAGGCCGGGTACGACTGCGCGACATCGAGTCCGTACCCAGTCGCCAAGCTGTCTCCCAGCACCACCATGACCGGCTCACTTGCAGAAACGGATGGGGTCGCGCATAGTGCGCCCCACCAAAGCCAGCAAACGACACGCGCCATCATCATGCCCGCTACTGAACACGAACCCACGCCCGCCGTCAACCGCCCCACGCCCCTGCTGCTCGCCACGGGCCTCGTCAAAACATACCAGATGGCGGGCCGGGAGTTGACAGTGCTGGCAGACGCCAGCCTCACTCTCAACGCGGGCGACACCTGCGCCATTCTCGGGCCGTCCGGCAGCGGGAAGACAACCCTGCTCGGTTTGTGCGCCGGACTGGACCGCCCGACCGCGGGGCGCGTCGTGTTGGACGGGCAGGATTTACATGCGCTGGATGAAGACGCCCGCGCGGCGTTGCGCAATACGCTGATCGGTTTCATTTTCCAAAATTTTCAACTTATCCCCACACTGACCGCGCTGGAGAACGTGCTCGTGCCGGTCGAGTTGCGCGGCGGCAACCATTCGGACGAGCAGGCGATTCGCCTGCTGGAACGGGTCGGGCTGGGTGACCGGCTGCGGCATTACCCCGGTCAACTTTCCGCAGGCGAACAACAACGCGTCGCGCTTGCCCGCGCGTTCATTCATCGCCCCAAGATTTTGTTCGCCGACGAGCCGACCGGCAATCTGGATGCCGACACCGGCCACAAGGTCATCGAGTTGATGTTTGAATTGAACGCCGCGACCGGCACCGCGCTGGTGTTGGTCACGCACGATCTGGAACTGGCGCAACGAGCGCGACACATCATTCGGCTGCGGGGCGGGCGGTTGGTAACATGACCGGCGCGGCGTGGGTGTGGCGGATGGCGTGGCGCGATACGCGCCGCAGCCGGCAACGATTGCTGTTGTATTCCACGGCAATCGTGATGGGCATCGCCGCGCTGGTGGCCGTCGGATCCTTTGGCCGGGCATTGCGCGGGGCGATGGACCAGCAAGCCCGGTCGTTGCTCGGCGCAGACCTCGTCATCAGTTCGCGCCAACCGATCGCCGGCACGGCGGAATCGTTCGCGCGGTCGCTCGGCGGCGAACAGGCGCGGGAGATCGCGTTCACCTCGATGATCCAGTTTCCGAAATCGGGCGGGACACGCCTTGTGCAGGTGCGCGCGCTGGCCGGTGGGTTTCCCTTTTACGGCGCGATCGAGACGGTGCCGGTCGCTGCCGCAGCGGATTTCCACGCGGGCCGCGGGGCGTTGGTGGAGGAAAGTTTGCTGACGCAGTTCGAGGCGGTGGTGGGCGACCGGGTGCAGATCGGCGAGTTGACGGTGCCGATCATCGGCATTCTCCAGCGGGTGCCGGGCGAGACGTTCGCCTTTGCCACGTTTGCGCCGCGGGTGTTCGTGCCGTTAGCCGAAATCGAACGGACCGGCCTGCTGCAGCCGGGCAGTCTCGCGCGGTACAAGACGTATTACCGGTTCGAGCCGGACACGGACGCCGACCGGCTCGTGGAGCAGCACCGCCCGCAGTTGCGTCAGTTCCGGCTGAGGGCGGAGACGGTCGCGACGCGAAAGGAGAACCTCGGCGACGCGCTGGACAACGCGTATCACTTTCTGAATCTCGTCGGATTCGTCTCGTTGTTGCTGGGCGGCATCGGCATCGCCAGCGCCATCCATGTCCACATCAAGCAACGGCTCGGCACGGTGGCGATTCTCCGTTGTCTGGGCAGTTCTGTCCGCCAGACATTCGCGATTTATCTGATTCAAGGCACGGCGCTCGGTTTGATCGGCGCGGTGTGTGGCGCGGCAGTGGGCGTCAGCGTCCAACGGGTCATCCCGCTGCTGATGCGCGAGCTGCTGCCGTTTCCCGTGACGGCCGGCGTTTCATGGCCGGCGGTCGGACAGGCGATGGGCGTGGGGTTTGCGATCTGCTGCCTGTTCACCTTGTTGCCGTTGTTGGCGGTGCGCCGCGTCACGCCGCTGGCGGCGTTGCGGCAGCCCGGCGCGGGTGCCAACGCATCGTGGAAAGACCCGGCGGCGTGGGTGGTGTATGGACTCATCGCATTGGGTGGTTTGGGATTTTGCGTGAGTCAGACTCAACGGGCCGCGCAAGGGTTGGGTTTGGGACTGGGATTGGGCGCGGCATTCGGCGTGTTGGCGATCACGGCGAAACTCATCACGCTGGCGGCCCGGCGGCTTGTGTCGGCACGCTGGCCCTACGTGATGCGCCAGGGCGTCGCCAACCTTTACCGGCCGAACAACCGCACCGTCTTGTTGCTGCTGTCGCTGGGGTTGGGAACGTTTTTGATTTTGACCCTGTTCTTCGTGCATGACGCGCTGTTGCGGCAACTCTCCACCAGCCGGCACCAAGATCGTTCCAACGCCATCTTGTTCGACATTCAGACCGACCAACGCGAGGCCGTGACCGCGCTCGTCCGTTCGCTGAACCTAGCCGTTCTCCAAGAAGCGCCGCTGGTCACGATGCGGTTGCTTTCCATCAAGGGACGTCCGATCGCCGAGATTCTCGCGGATCCGCGCCGGACCGAGCCGGGCTGGGCGCTCCAACGCGAATACCGCAGCACCTACCGGGATGAACTGGCCGACACCGAGCGGCTGTTGGCCGGTCAATGGCCGCCATCCGCCGTCCGCCCCGGCGCGCCGGTACCGGTATCCATCGAAGAAGGCATCGCGAGCGACCTCGGCGTCACGCTGGGCGACAGTGTCGTCTTCGACGTGCAGGGACTGCCGATCCACACCACGATTGCCAGCATCCGCAAGGTGGAATGGCGGCGCATCCAGCCCAATTTTTTTGTCGTCTTCCCCACCGGCGTGCTCGAACAAGCGCCCACGACATTTGTGCTGGCGACGCGCGTGGATTCCGCCACGCAATCGGCCACGCTGCAACGCGAAGTTGTCCGGCAATTCCCCACGGTCTCCGCGATTGATCTGACGCTCATCATTCAAACCGTGGACAAGGTGGTTTCCCGCATCGGCGCGGTCATTCGCTTTATGACGCTGTTCACGGTCGTGACCGGCTTGGCGGTGCTGGCGGCGGCGATCTCGACGGGCCGGTATCAGCGGCTGCGGGAGTGCATGTTGTTGCGCACGCTCGGCGCGTCGCGCCGGCAAATCCTGCAAATCCTGGCGACCGAGTATCTCTGTCTCGGCGTGTTGGCCGGGCTGACCGGCTTGGTCCTGGCGTTGGCGGCCAGTTGGGCGCTGGCGGCGGTGGTGTTCAAGATCGCGTTTGTTCCCGCGCTGGCGCCAATGGTGGGCGCCCTGCTGGTGACCGGCGGCGCGACGTTGCTGGCCGGGTTGCTCGCGAGCCGCGGGATTGGCAACCATCCGCCGCTGGAAATTCTTCGCGCGGCGGAGTAGTCGCCTTCACTCCCGCCCGAATGTCAGCAACTCCAACCACTCTCTGCCGGTCGGCGTCAACTGCCAGGCGTTGCCGGTGCGTGTGACGAGCCGCCGGCAGGTGTCGGCGTCCAAAAGCGCTTCGTTGACGAGGTGGAGGGCGGGCACGCGCCGATCCGTCGCCGCGCGCCGCCACAGCTTGACCGGCAAGCCGTCGGCGGTGACACCGACTTCGTAGAACGGCGCGGGACCGGCGCCGGTAATCAGTTCGGGATGCAATTTCGCCCACGGCAGCCGGTCGGCGCGCACGAGTATCGTGAACGCGATGGGTTGCCGGGCGAGGTACTCGGCGAAGTTGAGTTGCCGGTCCGCGGCGTAGGCGTGGAAGAACGCCGCCGGATCAATCCCGATGAAGTTTTGGCCGTTAAAGTTTCCGAATGGCGGCGCTTTCGGTTCGCGGCGGGCATTCCAGCGTTGGAAATCCGGATTCAACAGAAAACAGATCTCAAAGTGCAGATGCGCGCGGTCGGGGCTG
>CAZJCX010000089.1:11476-13077 GCA_964544425.1 uncultured Verrucomicrobiota bacterium | reverse complement strand
CGCGTTCATGTTGGCGCCGTCCATGTAGACCTGACCGCCGTGTTCATGCACGATCGCGCAGACGTCGCGGATGCCCGCCTCAAACACGCCGTGGGTGCTGGGGTAGGTGACCATCACGCAGGAGAGATCGGCGCGGTGCTGTTCGGCTTTGGCGCGCAGGTCGGCGACGTCAATGTTGCCGGACTTGTCGCAGGCGACCGGCACGATTTTCATTCCGGCCATCGCCGCGCTGGCCGGATTGGTGCCGTGAGCGCTGACGGGGATGAGGCAGACGTGGCGCTGGCCTTTCTGGAATGCGCGGATGGTGAGCAGTCCGGCGTATTCGCCAGCGCTACCGGCGTTCGGCTGGAGCGAAGTGGCGGCGAAGCCCGTGATCTCGGCCAGCCAGGTTTCGAGGTCGCGAAAGATGCGCCGGTAGCCGGTGGCTTGGTCGGCCGGGATGAACGGGTGCAGCTGACCGGCTTCGGGCCAGGTAATGGGGAACATCTCCGCCGTGGCATTCAACTTCATCGTGCATGAGCCAAGCGGAATCATCGAGTGGCAGAGTGACAAGTCGCGGGATTCGAGCCGCTTGATGTAGCGCAGCATTTCGTGCTCGGTGTGGTGCGAGTTGAAAACGGGGTGGGTGAGAAATGGGGTGGCGCGGGAGGGAAGCGGCGGCGCGCCCGGCGGTCGCGCCCTACCGAGGGCGCTGATGAGCGCGTCCACGTCGGCTTCCGTGGTGGTTTCGTCGAGACTGATACCGATGGTGCCGTCGCCGAAATCGCGGACGTTGATGCCTGCCGGAGCCTTGGCGCGGACGCGGATGGTGTCGAAGGAGAACGGATCGGTGCCGACGCGGTGGACGTTCTCCGCGAGTTTACGGGTGAGGTCGTGGATGCGTTGGGAGATTTTCTTCAGGCCAGTGGGGCCGTGATAGACAGCGTACATGCTGGCGATGACGGCGAGGAGGACTTGGGCGGTGCAGATGTTGGAGGTGGCTTTTTCGCGGCGGATGTGTTGTTCGCGGGTCTGGAGCGCGAGCCGGTAGGCGGGGTTGCCGTGGGCGTCTTTCGAGACGCCGATGAGGCGGCCCGGCATGTGGCGTTTGTAGGTGTCGCGGGTGGCGAAATACGCGGCGTGCGGACCGCCGTAGCCGAGCGGGACGCCGAACCGTTGGGTGCTGCCGACGGCGACATCGGCGCCGAATTCGGCCGGTGGTTTCAGGAGCGTGAGGGCAAGCGGGTCGGCGGCGACGCAGACGAGTGCGGCGTGTTGGTGTGCTTGAGTTGCCAAGCCAGAGTAATCGTAGATCGCGCCGTCGGTGGCCGGGTATTGAAGGAGGATGCCGAAGACGGCGTCGGTGATTTTGAATTGCCGGTGGTCGGCGACGACGACCTGAATGCCGAGCGGTTCGGCGCGGGTTTGGACGACAGCGATGGTTTGGGGATGGCAATCGTGAGCGATGAAGAGCGTGTTTTTCTGCGGCGTACCGGCGACGGCGTGGCAGAGATGCATCGCTTCGGCGGCGGCGGTGGCTTCGTCGAGGAGCGAAGCGTTGGCGATGTCGAGGCCGGTCAGGTCGGTGATCATCGTCTGGAAGTTGAGCAGCGCTTCCATGC
>CAZJCX010000089.1:11173-11426 GCA_964544425.1 uncultured Verrucomicrobiota bacterium | reverse complement strand
AGGATATTGCGCTGGATGACCGGTGGCGTGATCGTGCCGTGGTAGCCTTGGCCGATGTACGACCTGGTGAGATGATTTTGCGCGAGGATGGACTTGAGTTCGGCCAGCGCGGCCGATTCATCGAGCGGAGCCGGCAAGTTGAGGGGGTGCGGCAGGCGAATGGCCGTTGGGACAGCGGCGTCAATCACCGCGTCGAGCGTTGCGCGGCCGGTTGGCTGGAGCAAGGCCCGCAGTTCGTCGCCGGTCGCGCCGA
>CAZJCX010000089.1:10273-11138 GCA_964544425.1 uncultured Verrucomicrobiota bacterium | reverse complement strand
GGCGTAGTCGGCCGGGGAAAGCAGTTCGTTCAGCTCACCGGGGTCGCGCAGTTGCACCTTGAACAGCCAGCCGTTGCCGTAGGGATCCTGATTGAGTAATTCGGGCGCGTGGGTGAGTTCTTCATTCACGGCCAGTACGTCGCCGCTGACGGGAGCGTAGATGTCGCTGGCTGCTTTGACGCTCTCGACGACCGCGCAGGGCTTGCCGGCTTCCACGTCGGCGTCTGGTTTGGGCAACTCCACATAGACGATGTCGGTGAGTTCGTGTTGCGCGTGGTCGGTAATGCCGACGACGGCGGTGTTGCCCTCGACGCGGACCCATTCGTGGGACTTGGCGTATTTCAGATTGGCGGGAATGTTCATGATGGTTTTCGATAGATCGGTTTCGGAACGACCGCCGCAGTGTACGGTTTTCCCCGGATTTCCACAGCCAATTTTTTTTCGTCCGTCGTGACGTAGCCCATCCCGATGCCGGTGCCGAGCGAGGGGGACAAGGTTCCGCTCGTCACTTCGCCCACGCGTTGCCCACCAGCCAGCAGGGGGTAATGCGGTCGCGGCGGTGGTGATTTCTCCGTCATCCGGAACGCAACAAGCCGCCGCTGGCAACCGGCCTCCTTCTGTTGGAGCAAAGCCGCCCGGCCGATAAAGTCGCCCTTGTCGAATGCAACAAACCGGCCCAACCCCGCTTCCAGTGGGGTCGTCACTTCCGTGATGTCTTGCCCGCGGAGGGGGTAACACATCTCCAGCCGCAACGTGTCACGCGCGCCCAGTCCACACGGCGTCACGCCCGTAGCAATGAAATGTTCCCACAGCGCCACGACATCACCGGCGTCGCAGATGATCTCAAAACCATCCTCCCCGGTAT
>CAZJCX010000089.1:5607-10256 GCA_964544425.1 uncultured Verrucomicrobiota bacterium | reverse complement strand
TGCGTTCTACTCCCGAGGAAACGTCGAGCGCGTACGGCTTGAGAGCCTTGGCCGGTGGGATGGAATCTGCAGCACGGGGACCTTGTAAGGCCAAGGCACCGGTGTTGTCGCTAACGTTGTCCAAGACGACCGGCTTGGGCGCGCGCGCGTTCAACCAGACAAAGTCGTGCTCGATGTGCGAGGCGTTAATGACCAGCAGAAAGACGGTCGGTTCCAGCCGGTACACGATCAGATCGTCGATGACTCCGCCAGACTCGTTGCAGAGCAACGTGTATTGCGCTTGACCCACTTCTAGCCGCCGTACGTCATTGGTCAGCAGGTGATTCAAGACAGTCTCGGCATTCGGCCCTGCCACCAGTACCTCGCCCATGTGCGAGATGTCAAAGAGGCCAGCGCGTTCGCGCACTGCATGATGCTCGTCGAGAATCCCTGCGAACTGCACCGGCATCTCCCAGCCGCCAAACGGAACCATCTTCGCACCAAGCGCTACTTGGGATGAATACAGGGGAGTCCGACGGAGGGAACTAGGTACAGGAGACATCGGTCGCGAGGCTAGCGACGCTTGAAGTCAGTGTCAATGAATGTGTTGGCAAGGGAAATAACGGGCGAAATATTTGATCAATGTGTAATTGTTCCGTTGGCGGATATTTTTGTGATTGACGTGGTAGAACGATTTAGTGTAACGATAGCGACGTCGACGGGTCTTGTGGTATCCAGAAGGAAATGGCACAGGCTGATTGCGAGGGCAAGATGACGATCAATATGGTATTCAAGCTTGTTAACTTGATGATTATTGCAAGTGTTTTTCCGTTTTCCGCAAGCGCCCAGACAAGCGAGACTTGGGATGGGGGTGGGGGCGACAATTTCTGGGGTACGGGAAACAACTGGGCTGACAATTCTGCTCCAACAGGGAACAACTTCTTGAATTTCGCCGGCACTACGCGGCTGGACACTACAAACAATCTCTCGATCGCCGGGTATCGGATTTTTTTCAACAGTGGCGCGGGTGCGTTCTCGTTGAGTGGAAACGCGATGAGTTTCTTCGACTTTGGCGGCAACGACCCGCAGATTCAGAATGACTCGTCAAATACGCAGACAATCAATCTGAACATCACTGGTGATAACACGACCGATGTCGACACCTTCCAGTTGGGGGCCGTGAGCGGGGACATGGTGTTCAACGGGACATTCAACATGAACGTGAACAACATTCGCGTGTTCTCCACTGCCGGCAGGAAGATTACCTTCAACAACGTGATCAGCAGCGGCGGGAGCGGCAATCGGCACTTTGTAATTGATGGAAATACCATCGTGGAGTTCAACGCAGCGAACATCTATGCCGGTGAGACGCAAATCAACGCCGGCGAGTTGTGGATTGGCGCCAACGGTGACACGCCGAACAACAACACATTCGTTGGTAGTGTCGGAGCAACGACAACTACGGCCAAATTCTTTCTTTCCGACATGGACGGCGGCAAAACGTTTAGTCGGACGATTAACATCAACCCGGGCGATGGTGGAGTCGGACGACGAACCGTTGGCGGTATCAACACGAGCGGAGAGAATACGTTTTCCGGCGCCATCAATCGCAGCACGGGCCTTGATAATCGGGCAGTCACACTTTTCGCAGCAAACGGTGGGACCGTCACCTTTGCGGGGGGTATCAACGGCGACGACAGCGTGCTGATTGATGCTGACGGGACTGGCGTTGTGAAGTTCAGCACGGTTGCCAAGACCTACACGGCGGATACGTTCGTACTCGATGGTGAGCTGCTGATCGAGGGCAACTACATTCCGCAGGCTGCGTTTGTCGGCGAGACATCAGGCAGCGATGATGCGGCGTTGATGATCGGCACTGCCGGAGTCACAGAGGATGCGAATGTGACGGTCCGATCGGGCAACAGTGGTGTCATGACGGTGGGTGGTCGCAACACGAGCGGGACGGCGACCTATTCAGGCGCGGTGACGTTGAACGAGGCGGCGGTTTTTTGGGCGGCCACGGGAGGCACGGTGGATTTCACTGGTGCTGTGACCGGCAATAATGCGCTGAGCTTGAATGGCTCCGGTACGGTCAAGTTCAGCGGCAGTTCGGGCAATGACTTCAGTTCGGTGGCTGTTAACGCGGGCACGGTGGAGTTGAACAAGTCATCGGGCACTGCGGCGATTGACGCAAACGTCACGGTCGCCTCTGCGGGAACCATGCGGAATCTGAATACTCATCAGATCAGTGATACGGCCAACGTGACAGTTTCGGGCGTTTGGAATCTGAACAGTTTCAGCGAGACAATCAACCAATTGGCCCTGAACTCCGGCGGCCAAGTTCAGTTGGGGGGCAGCAGCGCGCAGTTGATCGTCAACGACGCGTCGGGCGTCTACGCCGGGACGTTTACGGGCGACAGCACGGTTAGTATCGTCAAGAAGGGCGCGGGCACAGTCAGCATCACCGGCGCAAATACCGGCTACGCGGGCCGGTGGTTCCTGGTGCAGGGCACCACAGGGATGAATCACAACAACGCCGCGGGCACCGGCACGATCTTCTTGGGGGAAACGACCGGCACTGACACCGCAACTTTGGACAGCAGTGTTGCTGGCACGAGTCTCGCCAATGCCATCGTGGTGCGGTCGGGCAGCACGGGGCAAAAGACGATTGACAACGCCACGGGTTCGGGTGCGATCACCTATAGTGGCGCCGTGACGTTGGATGCTAGCTTGGTTGCGACGGCCGGTGGCACGGAAGTAACCACATTTAGTGGCATTGTCTCCAACTCGGCCTCATCGCCCATCGGCTCCGGTAAGTTCATCAAGCGCGGGGATGGCACGGTCGTTTTGGGTGGCGTCAACACGTACACACGTGACACCGAGATTGACCTCGGCACGTTGTCAGTGAGTGGTGAGCAGCGCGATCTTTCTGGGTCATGGCGGCACCGGCGGCAATGCCACGTTGGCGCTGTCGGCAGCCGGTGTTGATCTGGGCAGCACGATCCAAGTCAATCCCGACCCCGGCGCCGGGACGCGGACGATCAGTTCCACGGCTGCCAGCGGTTCCACGGCGCTCTCCGGGACGGTGAATATGAATCGTGACTTGACGGTGCTGGCCACGTCGGGCAGTTCGCTATCCATCAACAACATCAACCTCAGCAACAGCGGCAACAACGACCTGACCGTCAACAACAGCAGTGCGGTTGCGATCAATGGCGTCATCACGGCGGCGACGGGAGCATCGGACCTCACCAAGACCGGCAGCGGGTTGTTGACCATCGCGGGCAACAACACCGGCAGCAACTACAAACTCAATGTCAATCAAGGCACCGTTCGCCTCACGCACGCCAACGCGCTTGGCAACACCGCCAGCTACGTCGGCAAGGTGAACTTCGCCAGCAGCAGCGGGACGCTGCAAGTCGGCACATCCGTCGCCACGAGCGCGGGGGTGACGATGACGGTGGCGTCGGGCATCACCGGCCACTTCGATGTGGATGCGAGCCAGACTTTCACGCTAAACGGCACGATCACGGGTGCCGGCGGCAACATCCGCAAGGAAGGCGCGGGCACGATGATCATCGGGAGCGGCCACACCAGCACGTACACTGGGTCCACAGTTGTCAATGCCGGCACACTGGTCGTCAACGGCAGCATCGCCAGCAGTTCTGGGGTTCTGTCAACAGCGGCGCAATCCTGACCGGCAGTGGGGTTGTGGGCGCGTTGAGCGGTAGTGGGTTTGTGAGTCCCGGTAACAGTCCGGGCATCCAGACCGCCACCCAGTTCAACCCGACTGGCGGGCTGGATTTCGGATTCGAACTCACGCAGTTGGGCAGCCCGACGTGGAGCAACGCGTCGGCTAGCGGCAACGACGTGGAGCGACTGACGGACGCGTCTACACCATTTACCGCGAGCTTGACGGCGGCCAACGTGTTGGACATCTACTTCGACCGCACCACGCTGACGGTGGGCGATGTGTTCCGCGGCGGATTTTTCACGGACAAGAACAGTGACTTCACCAGTACCGTCAGCGGCGCGACCTACAACTTCTATGTCAAGGGCGACGGCTTGGGCGGGATCGTGTTCAACGGTGTGAACTATTACACCTTGGCGGCGTATTACCCGACTTTGGCAGTCAGCACGACAGTTGTCCAAGTCGCCTCGGCAAACTTTGCGGGTGGCACGGTCAACAACGGCTGGGTACAGCAGTTTGAAATCACCGACGGGCCAGTCTCCGCCATTCCAGAACCCTCCACGATGTTCCTGATTGTCGTCGGTCTTGGACTCTTCCATCAGCGCTGGTGGAGTCGGCGGTAAAAAACAGAAACGGTGTTTTGGATTGTGGCCGCGCTTGCCAAGCGCGGCCACAGTTGTTTAGGGTCTTGGCATGAGCCAGACGATTTCAGTGCCGGCGGTGGTGGCGGAGAAGACGTTTGTCGGGAAAGTGCGTTTCCCGGTGACTACGCCGGAGCGGCTGATTGATCTGCTGCGGTTCCCGGAAGATTTGTTCGAATTAGCGCCCAAACTTGGTTTGAGCGAGCGGGCGGTGAAGCTGTTGCTCGCAATGTTGCGCGGGAAATGGGCGCTGACGGTGACCGTGGACACGCAACGCTGGGCGATCGCGACCGGGATGCAGTACGCGGAGATGGATGAAATCGTCCGCGATCTCGTCG
>CAZJCX010000089.1:4746-5508 GCA_964544425.1 uncultured Verrucomicrobiota bacterium | reverse complement strand
CCCGCGCCGTTGCGTTCTGGGGGGCTTGCTGTTAGGCTGCGCGTCATGTCAGACGCCGCCCATTTTAATTCGGTTGAAGAGTGTCTCGAAGATATCCGGCAGGGACGGCTGATCATTGTGACCGACGACGAGGATCGCGAGAACGAGGGCGATCTGGTGTTGGCGGGCGAGAAGATCACGCCGGACGCGGTCAACTTCATGCTCAAGCACGCGCGCGGACTGATTTGTGTGCCGACGACCGCCGCGCGGCTTCGTGCGCTGGGCATCACCCGAATGGTGGTGGAGAACCGCGAGCAGTTCAAAACCGATTTCATGGTCAGCGTGGACGCGCGGGTGGGCATCACCACCGGCATCAGCGCGTATGACCGGGCGCGGACGATTCGTGTGTTGGCCGACCCAAATGCGTCACCGGCGGATCTGGTGGCGCCCGGCCACACGTTTCCGCTGCAAGCAAAGGAGGGTGGCGTGTTGCAACGCGCGGGGCACACGGAGGCGTCGGTGGATTTGGTGAAGCTGGCCGGGCTGTATCCCGTGGCGGTGATTTGCGAGATTCTGAACGAGGACGGCTCGATGGCGCGGTTGCCGGACTTGTTGCAGTTGCGGGAGCATCATCAGTTGAAGATGTGCACGATTCGCGCGTTGATCGAGTACCGGCGGGCGCGGGAACGACTGGTGGCGAAGGAACAAGAAGTCGCGATGCCCACAAAGTTCGGCGAGTTTCGGCTGCATCTGTATCGGTCGTTGACGGACGGTCAGCATCAC
>CAZJCX010000089.1:3753-4727 GCA_964544425.1 uncultured Verrucomicrobiota bacterium | reverse complement strand
ACGTGAAGGAGAAGGCCGGTGTGCTCGTGCGAGTTCACAGCGAATGCCTCACGGGGGATGTCTTCGGCTCGTTGCGTTGCGATTGCGGCTCACAACTGCACGATGCGTTGCAGCGGATTGCCGAGGAAGGTTGCGGGGTGTTGGTGTACATGCGACAGGAAGGGCGCGGGATCGGGTTCGCCAACAAGATGCACGCTTACAAATTGCAGGAGAGCGGGCTGGATACCGTGGAGGCGAACGAGGAACTGGGCTTCAAGCCCGACTTGCGCGAATACGGACTGGGCGCGCAGATTTTGGTGGATTTGGGATTGCGGAGCATCCGGTTGCTCACCAACAACCCGAAGAAAGTCGTCGGCTTGGAAGGTTTCAATCTGGAGATCGTTGAGCAATTACCCATCAAGGCCGAGCCGACGGCGCACAATGCCAAATATTTGGAGACGAAAAGAACCAAGATGGGCCACCGGTTATGAAAGTCGCCCACTCGCAGCTTCCGCCCGCCCGCCCCACCGGCCTCCGCTTTGGGATTGTGGCAGCCCAGTACAATGCCGAGTTGGCGGATGCGTTGCTGGCGAATTGTGTCGCGGCGTTGGCCGGGGCGAAAACGGTGCGGGTGGTGCGCGTGCCCGGTAGTTTTGAGGTGACGGCGGCGGCCGGTCGGCTGGCGAAGTCCGGTCGGTACGATTGCATCGTGGCGTTGGGTGTGTTGTTGCAGGGACAGACGAAACACGCCGACCACATTGGCAGCGCCGTGGCGACCGGCTTGACGCAGATCGGAATTGAAACGGGAGTGCCGGTGATCTTCGGGATCGTCACGGCGGCCAATCGCACCCAGGCGCGGGTGCGGTGTGTGGGTAAAACGTACAACCGCGGCCGGGAAGCGGCCGCGACAGCAATCACGATGGCGAGACTATGCCAAACACTGTGAAACCCACCGGGAAACGCCGGCACGCCCGCGAACTGGCGGTGCAGTGTTT
>CAZJCX010000089.1:0-3743 GCA_964544425.1 uncultured Verrucomicrobiota bacterium | reverse complement strand
CGACGTCAGCGCCGATGATCCCGGTGACGCGCTGCGGTATTTCTGGCAGACGCAGGAGGAGATCCCGGAGGCGACCCGGCAGTTCGCCGAGGAATTGGTTCGCGGCGTGATGGCGCATCAGGCGGTGGTGGACGAGAAGATCTCGAAATACACGGAGCATTGGGAATTGTCGCGGATCGCGGCGGTGGATCGAAACATTCTGCGGCTGGCGATTTTTGAAATGCTGTGCCGGGAAGACATCCCGCCCGTGGTGAGCATCAACGAGGCCGTGGAAATTGCGAAGAAGTTTTCCACCCGCGAAAGCGGGGCGTTCGTGAACGGCATCCTCGACAAGATCAAATTCGACCTGCCGCGCCCGGCGCGGACGGCCGCCGCGCCGAAATGAAGCGCGCCGATTTGCACACGCACACGCGGTATTCCGACGGCGCCTTCACGCCGGTGGAACTGGCACGGGAAGCGCACCGGTGCGGACTGACGGCGGTAGCCGTGACGGATCACGACACGTTGGAGGGTGTGTGCGAGGCTCGGCAGGCGGGCGAGGCGTTGGGCGTGGAGGTGATTACCGGCGTGGAAATCACGGCTTGTGTCGCACAGCAGGAGATTCATTTGCTGGGGTACTTCTTCCACGATGATTGGGCGGAGTCCACATTGGCGGTGGCGTTGCGGCACGCGCAGCAAGTGCGCGAACAGCGGGCCCGTCAATTTGTGGTGAGGTTGAATGAGTTGGGGGTGGCTGTGACGATGGCGGACGTGGCGGCGTGTGCGGAACGTGGATCTGTGGGGCGACCGCATGTGGCGGAGGCGCTGGTGCGGCGTGGCGTGGTGAAGAGCATCGAGGAAGCGTTCGAGCGATTTCTGAAACGCGGCAAACCCGCGTTCGTCGAACGCTACCGGATGGAGGCAGCCGAGGCGATCAGGCACGTGAAACGGGCCGGCGGGGTCCCGGTGCTGGCGCATCCCGGCCTGAATCGGGTGGATGACCGGCTGCACGAGTTGCGCGATCAGGGGCTGAGCGGGTTGGAGGTGTGGCATTCGAAGCATAGCCGGGCGCAGACGGAACATTACCGGGAATTGGCAACCAAACTCGGTTTGATTGCGACCGGTGGGAGTGATTGTCACGGGCCGGCACGGGGCAAACCGTTGCTGGGGACGGTGGTCGTCGGGTACCACGTGGTGGAGGCGTTGCGGAAATCATGTTGAGCCTGTTCAAGAAATTCAAAGACGGTCTGCAAAAGACCTCCAGCAAGCTGGCGACGGAGATCATACGCATCGTCACCCGCGCGCCAAAACTCGACGCGGAAGCGTTGGAGGAGTTGGAAGGGCTGTTGATTTCGACGGATATCGGCGTCGAAACCGCCACGCGGATCGTGGAGCAGACGAAAGACGCCGCAGCGCGCCAGCGTGAGGTGAATGTGTTCGCCATCGCGCGGACAGAAATCGAGCGGGAGTTGGGCGTCGCGACAACGGCGTTGGGTAAGGCTGGCCGGCCGCCGACGGTGATTTTGATGGCGGGGGTGAACGGAACCGGCAAGACGACCTCGACGGCAAAACTGGCGCACTGGTTGAAGTCGCAGGGTCATTCCGTGTTGCTGGCGGCCTGCGATACGTTCCGGGCGGCGGCGATTGAGCAGTTGAAGATTTGGGGGCAACGCACCGGGTGCGAGGTGATTGCCGGTCAGTACGGGGCGGACTCAGCGGCGGTGGCGTTCGATGCGTTGAGCGCGGCGGTGAATCGCAACGTGGATTATCTGATTGTGGACACGGCGGGCCGGTTGCACACGAAGAAGAATTTGATGGAGGAGATGAAGAAGATGCACCGCTCGTTGCAGAAAGTTGTGCCGGACGCGCCGCACGAGACGTTGCTGGTGTTGGACGCGACGACCGGGTCGAACGCGCTGGTCCAAGCGCGGGAGTTTAATCAGGCGCTCGGCGTCACCGGCTTGGTGGTGACGAAACTCGACGGCACGGCCAAAGGCGGGATCGTGGTGGCGATTGCGCGGGAGTTGAAATTGCCGGTGAAGTTTATCGGGCTGGGCGAACAGGTGGACGATTTGCAGCCGTTTGATCCGAAAAGCTTCGCGGCGGCGTTGTTTGGAGAATCATGAACGAGCGCGATGCGATATTCATGCGGCGCGCGCTGGTGCTGGCGCGGCGGGGAGTTGGGCGGACGTCGCCCAATCCGTGCGTGGGTGCGGTGGTGGTGCGCGGTGGGACGATTGTGGGAGAAGGGTGGCATCGGCGGGCGGGGGGGGCGCATGCGGAGGTGGAGGCGCTTGCGCGGGCCGGTCGCGCCCGGAAGGGCGCTGGCACAACAACGTTGTATGTGACGTTGGAGCCGTGTTGCACGTGGGGACGAACTCCGCCTTGCACGGAGGCGATTTTGAAGGCCGGTATCCAGCGGGTGGTGGTGGGGGCGGTGGATCCGAATCCGAAACACCGGGGACGCGGGCTGAGGATGTTGCGGCGGGCGGGGATCAAGGTGACGACCGGAGTTTTGGCTGAAGAGGCGACGGCGTTGAACGCGGCGTTCAACAAATGGATCACCACCGGGATCCCGTTGGTAACGGCGAAGGTGGCCGTCAGCCTCGACGGAAAGATGGCAACGCGCACCGGGGATTCGAAATGGATCACGGATGAATCGGCGCGACGGGAAGGTCACCGGCTGCGGGCGCTGGTGGATGCGGTGATGGTGTCGGCCGGGACGGTGCGACGCGATGATCCCGCGTTGACGTTGCGGCACGGGGTGAAAGGCCGGCAACCGTGGCGCGTGGTGGTGGATGCGCGGGGCCGGTCGCCACGGGAGGCGAAGCTATTCTCTGACCGGCTGCGTCACCGGACGATCGTGGTAACAACCACGCAGTCCGCGGCGGCGTGGCGCCGCTACCTGGCACTACGAGGGATCCAGATTCTGGTTGTGACCGGGGAGGGTGGGCACGTGAAGTTGCGGGCGTTGTTGGTGGCGTTGGGGCAGATGGAGATCACGAGTGTGTTGCTGGAAGGCGGTGGGGATTTCCTCGGCGCGATGCTGGAGGAAAAGTTGGTGGATCGGGTGGCGTTTTTCTATGCGCCGAAGATCATCGGCGGCCGGGCGGCGGTGACGGCGGTGGCGGGGCGGGGTGTGGCGCGCGTGGCGGAAGCAGTGAAGTTGAGGAACGTGCGCTGGCGTTCGCTGCCAGGCGGGCAGATGATGGTCACGGGAGATGTAACGTGATTAGCGGAGGACGTGTCTCGAGGCGGCGATCAGGCAATAGGTGTTCGTGAACGTGGTGGCGTTGGCGTAGTAGAGCCGGTAATCCGCCGAGTTTTTATTGCTGTCGTTGGGACAGTTGAAGGTCGCGGTGAGCTTGACGTATTGGTTCGTGACGAGGGTTTGGCGAATCGTGGCCGCGTTGTTGCGGGCGACATAGAGACTGGCGCGGGTGTCCAACTCGTACCGGTTGACGGCGCCGAAAAGGACGCGCTGATTCGAGACGCAGTGGGTGCTCAGGGAGGTCGAGCGTGGCCGGGAAAACGAGGGGATCGCCAAGATCGTCAGCAGGCCGATGATCGCGACGATGATCATCAGTTCCAACAGAGTGAAGCCTGGTTGTTGGCGACGCATGGTAACAAGAGAGGTAGCAGTGGATGTGCCTCAGCCTCAGCCTTCGTGCAAATGGCCGGAATTGTCAGCACGGGGGAAAATGGCTGGACTTTGTTGATTGAGCACGGAACATTGGCCGCTGTCCAATGTCAAAACTGAGAGG
>CAZJCX010000088.1:12249-13123 GCA_964544425.1 uncultured Verrucomicrobiota bacterium | reverse complement strand
CCCGAGTGGTGGAATGGCAGACACATCGGACTTAAAATCCGAAGGAGCGTTAAACCTCCGTGTGGGTTCGAATCCCGCCCCGGGCACTCTTGCTTATGCCGGAATTGCCGGAAGTCGAAATCCAAGTGCGGGCCTTGCGGCGGCGGTTGCGCGGGGAGCGCATTGCCGGCGTGGAGTCGCGCGATGCGAAGATCCGGTTGCCCGGTGACCTTGTCGGGGTGCGGATTCGGGACGTGACGCGGCGGGCGAAGCACATCATTTTTCACCTGAGCGACGGCCGGTATTTGTTGGCGCATTTGCGGATGACGGGGTGGTTTGAGTTTCGTGAGCCGGTGAAGTGGCGGGTGGCGATTCGCACCAAGCGGGTAACCGCGTATTTGGAGGACAGTCGGCGGTTTGGCACGGTGCAGGTGGTGTCGTCGTTGGCGGAGTTGGCGAAGTTGGGGCCGGAGCCGTTGAATGGGGAGTTCGATCCGCGCGTGCTGCGACGGACGCGGCGGGCGATCAAGGTGGCGGTGCTGGACCAGTCGCTCGTGGCCGGGGTGGGCAACATTTACGCCTGCGAGTCGTTGTGGCGCGCGCGGATCAATCCGCGCCGGACTGCGTATCGGCTTTCCGATGTGGAATTGCGCCGGTGGCGGCGGGCGTTGGTGGGGGCGATGCAGAAAGCGATCCGGTATGGAGCGCGGATTTTTCAGGTGCAGAAGTTCGATGTGTATGACCGGGCCGGCAAACCGTGCCGGCGTTGTCGGGCGCTGATCCGGCGGTTCACCCAGGCGCAGCGGACGACGTTTTGGTGCCCGGTCTGTCAGCGGTGAGGATGAGAAACCGGGGCCGCCGGGACGGCGGCCACTACACCGCGTTGCGTACTGTC
>CAZJCX010000088.1:10542-12197 GCA_964544425.1 uncultured Verrucomicrobiota bacterium | reverse complement strand
GGGCAGAGGGACGGCGCCAGGGGGGCGCGGTTTTCCAATCTGGCAAGGCGGTTTGTTGGCGGCGGTTCTGGCGTGGAGCGGAGGCGGCGGGGGCGGGGGGGTGTCGTCACGACCGGCGCCGGAGTTAGACGGCGGGTTGACGTGGTTGAATTCGCCGCCGCTGACGTTGGCGGAGTTGCGCGGGAAGGTCGTGTTGCTGGATTTCTTTGAGTACAGCTGCGTGAATTGTTTGCGGACGCTCCCGTACGTGCAGGAGTGGCAACGCCGGTACGCCGCGCACGGGTTGGTGACCATTGGGATTCACTCGCCGCAGTACGGATTCTCGATGGATCCGCAGAATGTGTTTCGCGCGGTGCAACGGCTGGGGCTGGCATATCCGGTGGCCGTGGACAGCAACTTCGCGATTGCCAACGCGTACGAGAACCGGTTTTGGCCGCGCAAGTTTCTGATTGATCAGGCCGGGCGGATTCGGTTCGACCACACCGGGGAGGGTGCGTATGTGACGACGGAGCGGATGATTCAGGAATTGATCCGTGAGATTCATCCGCACGCCGAGTTACCGGTGCCGATGGCACCTTTGACGCCCACCGACCGGGAAGGCGTGGTGTGTTACCCGGTGACGCCCGAGCTTTATCTCGGCCAGGACCGCGGCCGGTTGGGCAACGCGGCGGATACCGCGACGGCGGATCCCGTGACGTTCACGCTGCCGGCGAAGTTGTCGCCGGACACGATCTACGCGGCCGGGGAGTGGGCGAACCAGAGTGAGTATCTCCGCCACACGCGCGACACGGAGGAGTACGAGGACTGTCTGGCGCTGGTGTATCGCGCCACCGAGGTCAACGTGGTGATGAAACCCGACGCCGAGTACTGGCTGAAGGTTCTCGTCACGCAAGACGGCGTCCCGGTGCGGCGCGAGGTGGCGGGGGCCGATGTGTTTTTTGAGGACGACGGCGCGAGCTATATCAAAGTGGATGCGCCGCGGATGTATCATGTCATCGCCAATCAACCGTACGGCTCCCACGAACTGCGGCTGTACGTGCGCAGCCAGGGACTGTCTGTGTACTCCCTCAGCTTTGGCACTTGCGAAATGCCGGCAGATGTCAAAAGATTGCAGCAACCAAAGGAGACCAAATGAAACAGAGCTGGCTCTGGCTGATCGTGCCCGTTTGGGCACAGGCCCAATTTGTGGCGGTGGAATCAGGCGACAAAGACAAAGGCTTCGTCCGGACCGAGATTCACGTGGACACGATGGATCGCGCGTTTGTCCCGCTCACGGCGGAATCTCGGACCCGCAAGGTCGGCGACGCGCGCACGGAGACCGACACCGTCACGCGCGTCCGTTTGGCGGACGGCTCGTACGCCGAGTCGCAGCGCCGCCGCGAGGTTTCCGAGAAAGTCAGCCCCGACGTGACGCGCACGGTCACCGAGATTGCCGAGACCGACCGGCAAGGCCAGACGCGCACGACCCGGCAAGTCGCCGAAATTGTCACCGCCACCGCCAGCGGCGAAACGCGCACACGTGTCGAATCCTCCCGCAACAGCAGCGGCGACTTGGTGCTTGACCGGCACGTCACCGAAAACATCACCAAAAAGCCCGATGGCTCGACCGCCGCCCACCGGGTCGAGCAGGAGCGCGATGTCAACGGCAGCCTGAC
>CAZJCX010000088.1:5007-10525 GCA_964544425.1 uncultured Verrucomicrobiota bacterium | reverse complement strand
GGCCGAACAGACCATCACACGCGGCCCGAATGAAAAAGTCACCACCAGCAGCATCCAGTCTTACGATCATCTCACCGGGCGGCTGGCCGAGACCGCCCGCGAAGAAACTGTTGTCAAGACGACCGGCACCACTACGCAGTCGAACCGTGTCATCCAAGAGCGCGTCGGTAACGCGTGGACCGTCAAAGGTCGCGTTGAAACGACCGAAGTGCAGACACCGGGCGGAGTCGAACGCGAAACGATCCTGCACACCGGTAGCCGGTTTTCCAGTGAGGAACCGCTCAAGCCGCGCGTCAAAATCGTCGAGCGCGCGGTGACGGGCCCCGATGGCACCTCCCGCGTCCAACGCGATGTCTATCGCCGCGACGTGAACAACGAGTGGAAACCCGAATCGTTCAGCACCGATTTTGATGGCAGCGCCGGCCGCGATTACGGGCGGTGAGTTCTGCGGTTGTCGGTGGAACGCACCGGCGGTGGTCATGGACCGCCGCTACAGCCGCTCCCGCCCCGCGTAGCCGGTGTCCACATCGTGCCAAAACTCGATGTCATCCTCGTCGAGTTCCCAGCACAAGAAAACTTCCCGGCCCTCGCGCAGGTGGGGGAAATCCACGAGACCCCGGTCAAAATCCTTGATCTGGATGCCGAGGGACTGGACGCGGCGGAGTTGCTGGTTCATCTGCAGCCAATCGAGCAACAAGGCGGTCACGGCTTTCCCTCCGAGGTCGCCGCCGGTCGCCTTCAATCGCTCGCGCAGCTGCTCGTCGGCCTGCCGGACCGCATCGCGACGCCGGTGAATGTCGCGGAACATCTGCCGCAACTCCGGCAACAGCGCGCGCGCCTCGGCGAGTGAGAAATGTTTGGCGAAGTGATGCTGGCTCATGTGTTGTTGCCGCGAGCCTGCTCGCGGCCCGAATTCACGCTTTTGGTTTCAAGCTCGAAATGCCCTCTTGCGCCGTGTGCCACGCCAGCGTGGCGCATTTCACGCGCACGGGGAACTTCAGCACGCCCTCCAGCGCCTTCGCGTCGCCCAGTTCTTTGCCGCCGAAGAGTTTTTCCCCCCGCATCATCTTCAGAAACCCGGTAATGAATTGCTCCGCTTCGTCGAGTGACTTGCCGGTCAGCTTCATCGTCATGATGGATGCGGACGCCTGGCTGATCGCGCAGCCGTGCCCGGCAAACTTGATCTCGGCGATCTGGCCATCCGCCAACCGCGCCGTGACCTCGATCTCGTCGCCACAAAGCGGGTTGTTTTCCTTCGCCGCAAAATCCTGCGGCTCCGTCCGCCCCTTATTCCGGGGCCGCCGGTAGTGGTCGAGAATGATCTGCTGATACAGGTCGTCGAGCATATGTCGCGGGGAACGTAGCAAAACTACTCGTGATGCGAAGGCAAATCCGCAAAACCGTTCTGTCCAGCTAACGGGTGGGGCACCGGGTTCTGCCGCTTTGTGATTGATGGTTTCGGAACGGCAGGAACCCACCCCAACCCCTCCACGGAGGGGGGCAAAACATTTAGTCGAGTGCAGCGCTCATCGAGATGCGAGGATTGTCGTGGCGATCTTTTGAAGAGCGGCGGCTTCGTGATCAGGCAGGCTTCCGTGGTAGGAAATCTCCAATTTCGGCGGGCGATAAATGGTTGTGTAAATCACCAGCGCGGCGAGGTAGGAACCGCTGTAGGTGGGATGAGAGTTGTCGCCATCGTGAAGACGCGGAGTGCCGGGCTTCTGGTAGTGCAGTTCCCATGCATCTCCGACGGGGGCGACCACGCAGTCCTTTTTGCCTGTAGCGGCACGCCGGTACCACTTTCTGATGAACGCCTGCATTTCGGTGGGATTGTTTCCGACACTCCGGTTGGCTTTTGAATCTTGCCAGAAATCGGTGTGTCTCGCCCACGTCTGATAGAAGACGATTTTGGCTTTGGGGCTCTTGGCTTTAATGCGTTCGTAAAGTCTGTCTGCGCCCCCTAGAAAATTCTCGCGCATCTTTTCCGACGTTTCGGACATGGCAGCTTCGAGGCTTTGGCCTTGGAGAACGACGACATCCCAATTGCCGTCGTCAATCAGCTTCAACGTTGCCGGTACTTTGAGATGTCCGTCCAACGTTTTTCCGCCGGGGGTGCTGGCTTTCGTCGTGGGAGCGGGTTTACCGGTGCTGGCGACGATGCTCTCGAAAATCTTAGGCATTGAGTTGCGGCCGGTATAGCTGTTGCCAATGAAGAGAACTCGGTCGGGTGCGGCCGCACCGGCAAGCCGCGCGAATGTGAGGAAAGCAACGAACGGGAAGCCAAATTTGAATATCATGGCGGCATCATAGGTGTTGGATTTCCCTGGCGCAACGGCAGAGGGAACGTGGTTGTGGGTGAGCGGGGATGACCGGGTGACGTTTCTGCATGGGCAGTGCACGAATGACATCAAGCGGTTGAAGCCCGGCAGTATTTTATGCGGCGTTCGTGAATCAGGTCGAGAGGAATTAAGAGGCTCAGACATTGATTGTTGACGAGGCTGCGCAACGACTTTAACGCGACCGGACTGTTGACTGACCGCTGAGACGCCGAGGGCGCAGAACGTCCTTATCAGAGGGGGCAGGTGCCTACAACACACAGAATGAGTGAGTTCACCGGATCATCCATGGCACCGAACCGCTTGGCCGATTGACAATCACCGGTTACAACGACTAAAGCGGATCTGTTTTGCACTGCGGTGCGAAAATCAGGCCGGATCAATAGCCCATTTGGCGGGCGGTGGGGCAGGCGCCGAAGACCTTTTTGGCTTCTTTGAGGGCGCGGATGAGGGTGTCCACTTCTTGGCGGGTGTTGTAGAGGGCGAAGCTGGCGCGGGCGGTGGCGCCGAGGTTGAGATGTTGATGCAGCGGCATGGCGCAATGGTGACCGGCGCGGATGGCGACGCCATGTTGGTCGGCGATGGTGGCGAGGTCGTGGGGGTGGATGTCACCAAAGGTGAATGAGACTAGGCCGCTGCGTTGTTCCACGTCGAGCGGGCCGAAGATGCGGACTTCGACCAGTTCGCGTAGCCGGTCAATCGCGTAGCCGGTGAGTTCTTTTTCGTGTTGGCGGATTTTGTCCATGCCGATGCGCGTGAGGTAATCCACCGCGACGCCGAGGCCGATGGCTTCGGCGATGTTGGGGGTGCCGGCTTCGAATTTGTAGGGCAGGTCGTTGGTGGTGAAGCCGGTGGCGGTGACTTCCCGGATCATTTCGCCGCCGCCGAGGAACGGAGGCATCGCTTCGAGCAGCGCTTCCTTTCCATAGAGGACACCGGACGCGGTTGGGCCGCACATTTTGTGGCCGCTGAACGCGAAGAAGTCCGCGCCGAGCGTTTGCACGTCAATCGCGAGATGCGGGACGCTTTGCGCGCCGTCCACGAGGACGACCGCGCCGACCCGGTGGGCGGCGTCGGCGATTTCGCGGATGGGGTTGATGGTGCCGAGGACGTTGGAGCAGTGGGTGAGAGTGACGAGTTTGGTCCGCGGACCGATTACCGGCTCAACGAGCGTGCCATCGGGCTTCAACGCGATGCGCTTCAGAACGGCGCCGGTCTCGGCGCAGAGTTGGTACCACGGGACGATGTTGCTGTGGTGTTCCATCCACGTGGTGAGGATTTCGTCGCCGCTCTTCAAATTGGCGCGGCCCCAGGAGTGCGCGACGAGGTTGATGGCTTCGGTGGTGCCGCGGGTGAAGACGACCGACCGGCTGTTCTCGGCGTGGATGAAGCGGGCGATTTTGTCGCGGGCGCGTTCGTATTCTTTGGTGGCGCGTTCGGCCAGCGCGTGGATGCCGCGGTGGACGTTGGCGTTGTAGCGCCGGTAGTATTCGTTCAACGCCTCGATGACGACGTGCGGTTTCTGCGAGGTGGCGGCGTTGTCGAGATAGACAAGCGGCTGGCCGTGGACTTGTTGGTGCAGGACCGGGAAGTCGTCGCGGATTTCGTCCAGTTCAACGGAGTCGAGGACGGGAATCATGGCCGCATCCTAACAAACGTTGTCATTCTGAGCGAAGCGAAGAACCTCTGCCGTGACGCCGAAGAACGACGGAGACCCTTCGCTTCGCTCAGGGTGACACTTCATCGGATCACCTTCTGATGGATGAGCCGAGAGAATTCGTCGCGCACGCTTTCGACCTTGATGCGGGCGAGGATCGGTTCGAGAAAGGCTTCGATGAGAGCCTGCCGGGCTTGGGTGAGGGTGAGTCCCCGGCTGCGGAGGTAGAAAAGTTGGGCTTCATCCAGGCGGCCGACCGTGGCGCCGTGGGTGCAGCGGAGTTGGTTGGATTCGATTTCGAGGATCGGGCGCGTGTCGCACTGCACTTTGTCGCTGAGGACGAGGTTGCGATTGGACTGGTAGGCGTTGGTGCCGTTGGAGTGTTTTTCGACCTTGATGGTGCCGGTATAGTTGCCGACGGCTTGATCGCGGAGGACGTTTTTGAAAAGGAGATCGCTCGTCGTGTCGCCGACCCGGTGATGTTGGCGCGTGAACTGGCCGAGTTGTTGTTTGCCTTCCCCGAGGCCGACGCCGTACATGAAACTGTGACCGCCCCGGCCTTCCATGACGCACTCGATGTCGTACCGGGCAAACAACCCGCCAAACATTCCGATCACCCAATCCACTTCGGCGTCTTGGGCGACGTGGGCGCGTTTGATGGTGAAGTCGTACGCCGTGGGCGCGAAGTTTTGCAGGCTGACGTAGTGGAGCCGCGCGCCCGACTGGACGAAGACTTCCGTGCCGCTGGCGTGGACGCTCGGCGCGCCGGTGAACTTCTGGATGAGCGTGGCTTCCGCGCCGGGTTCGAGCACGATCAGCGTGCGCGGGAACGAGGCGGAATCGTGGTTCGGCAAGTCGTAGGTGACGGTGAGCGGTTCCGTGATGTGGACATTGCGCGGGACGTGGAGCACCGCGCCGTTTTCCCAGAGCGCTTCGTGGAGGGTGGTGAATTTGTGGCGGCTTTCGCCGGTGATTCCTTTGCCGAGAAATTGTTTGGCAACGTTCCGGTGTTTGGCGAGTTCGCCGAAGATGACGCCGGTGGGGACCGTGCCGGTGAGTTTGACGGTTACCGGCTGGACGCGTTTGGCGACGTCGTCGAGTTTCAGGCCGCGCAAATCAAAATGCTGCCAGTCCACATCCCGGCGGGAGGGAAGGGGGAGCGCTTCGTATTGTTGCCACGCGGCGGCGTTCATCCGACGCTGCCCTCCATTTGGAGGTTGATGAGGCGGTTGATTTCGACGGCGAATTCCATGGGCAGTTCTTTGACAATCGGCTCGATGAAGCCATTGACGATCATGCTGATGGCGTCTTCTTTTTTGACGCCGCGGCTCATGAGGTAGAAAAGTTGCTCTTCGCTGACGTTGGAGACGCTGGCTTCGTGCTCGACAGTGGCGAGGTCGCCTTTGATCTCCATGACCGGATAGGTATCCGACCGGCTTTTGTCGTCGAGGATGAGCGCGTCGCAATTCACCTGCACCCGGCAGTTTGTCGCTTTGTCGCGGACTTGGACAAGACCGCGGTAGGA
>CAZJCX010000088.1:3405-4996 GCA_964544425.1 uncultured Verrucomicrobiota bacterium | reverse complement strand
GGCCGCCGTGGCCGGAGATGGATTTGGAGTTGATGCGGGCGGTGCAGTTCGGCGCGAAGAACACCATCTTCGCCCCGGCATCCTGCCACATGCCCTTGTCGGCGCTGGCGAGGCTGAGGACTTCGCCGTGGCCGCCTTCGCCGAGCATGTAGCACGAGGGGTATTTGACGGTGCGTTTGGAGCCGAGATTGCCGTCCACCCATTCCATGACGGATTTTTCGTAGAGCATCGCGCGTTTGGTGACGAGGTTGTACACGTCGGTGCTCCAGTTTTGAATGGTGGTGTACCGGCAGCGGGCGCGGTTCTTCACGAAGATTTCGACCACGGCGGAGTGCAGCGAGTTGGTGGTGTACACCGGCGCGCTGCAGCCCTCGACGTAGTGGCAGAACGCATCGTCGTCCACGATGATCAGCGTGCGCTCGAACTGGCCGAACTGCTCGGCGTTGATGCGGAAATAGACGGAGAGCGGCACGTCGCATTTCACGCCTTTGGGGACGTACACAAACGAGCCGCCGCTCCAGAAGGCGGAGTTGAGCGCGGCGAATTTGTTGTCCTCCGGCGGGATGGATTTGGAGAAGTGCTCCTTGAAGAGGTCCGGGAACTCTTTCATCCCATCATCGCAACTGAGGAAGATCACGCCCTTCTTCGCGAGCGATTCCTGGATGTTGTGGTACGCCATCTCGGAATCAATCTGCGCGCCGAGACCGCCGAGGAGTTTTTGTTCTTCCTTCGCGATGCCGAGTTTGTCGTACGTGCGGCGGATTTCCTCGGGGACGTCTTCCCATTTGCGCTCCGACTTGGCGACCGGGCTGGCGTAGTAGGTGATGTCGTCGTAATCAATCTCATCGCGCAACCCCGGCAGCCACTCCGGCAGACCCTGCTTGAGGAACAGGTCGAGACTGCGATGGCGGAACTGCCGCATCCAGTCCGGCTCCTGCTTCACGTCGCACATGTAATCAATGACTTCGTGCTTCAATCCCTTCGGCACCTTGTGGAGGGCCGGGATGTCGTCGTGGAATCCTTCCTTGTACGCGCCGCGGAGCAGGCCGGTAGTGGTATCGCTCACGCCGCCACCTCTTTCTGGATCCAATCGTAACCGTGTTCTTCAAGGTGTTTCGCGAGGTCGGCATCACCGGACTTCACAATCTTGCCGTCCACGAGGATGTGAATGACATCGGGCTGAATGTACCGGAGGATGCGTTCGTAGTGCGTGATGATCAAAATGCCGAGGTTCGGCCCGCGCAATTCGTTCACGCCATGCGAGACGATCTTCAGCGCGTCAATGTCGAGGCCCGAATCCGTCTCGTCGAGCACCGCGAACTCCGGTTCGAGCATCATCATCTGCAAAATCTCGTTCCGCTTCTTCTCGCCGCCCGAAAACCCTTCGTTGAGGTAGCGCTTCACCCATTTCTCGTCCATGTCCAATCGCTTCATCTTCGCTTCGAGCTTGTCGAAGAACTCCATCACCTCGATCTCCCGCCCGGCGCGCGCGCTGCACGCCTGCCGGAGGAAATTGCTCATCCGCACGCCCGGCACCTCGCACGGATATTGAAACGCGAGGAACAAGCCGCGCCGGGCGCGCTCGTCGGTT
>CAZJCX010000088.1:0-3315 GCA_964544425.1 uncultured Verrucomicrobiota bacterium | reverse complement strand
CCGGAGCCGTTCGGCCCCATAATGGCGTGGACTTCGCCCTTGCGGACGGTGAGGTTGACGCCCTTGAGGATCGGCTTGTCCTCGACGCTGGCCTGCAAATTTAGGATTTCAAAGGAATCGGACATGAGATTCTCCAAATCAGACAATTTTTGTCTTATTTGATGTCACTCTAGCGAACTCGGTTTCCAAGTCAAGAACCCATTGAGCCGAATCACGCGCTGTGGTAAGACCGGAGCGTGCAAGTTCGCATCCGGGGGAAATTCATTGGCATTCTGCTGATTGCGGCGGTGTTGCCGTTGTCGATCGCGCTGATCGCCATCGAGATTTTGGGGTACCGGTATTACAAGGGCGAGCACGGCCGGTCGTTGCAGAGCATGGCGACGTTTCTGGCGACAACGATTGACCACAACCTGAGCAAGGAGGTCGAGAAACTCGACGACTGGCTTGAGTTGTCGCCGTTGATCAGTTTCGTGGGCGATGCCAGCGCATCCGTGGCGCACCAGACTGACGCTGAATTGGCCGCGCAGGTTGTGGAGATCGACCGGCGCTGGGCCAGTCTCACGGCGCAATCGCCAGAACTGGTACCGGTGCTCACGAATGAACTCGCGCAAGCGCTGCGGCAATTCCAGCGGGTCAACCCGCTTTTTGCGGAGATATTCGTCACCGACAATCGCGGGCGGCTCATCGCCGCCACGCATAAGACCACCGACTACTGGCAATCGGACGAAATCTGGTGGCAGCGCGCCCGCACCGTGCGGCCGGGCCGCGTCTATCTTGAGGGAATTCATTATGATCAGAGCGCTCGGGTTTATTCCGTGGATGTGTGTTTGCCGGTCGCGCCCCGCAGCGGGACGAACGCCGCCCCGACCGGCATCCTCAAAGCGGTGCTCAATTCCTCGCCGCTGTTCTCCTCGGTGCCCGGCGCCCTGGCGGATGATGGCCCGTCCCGCGAGGTGATCAATGCCGATGGCGACGTGCTCTTCGAACTCTACAGCCGTCTGGCGCGGCGGATTCCCGATCGAATTCAAGCGACCAGCGCCGCACTCGTGACACACCCGTGGCCCGGGTGGACCACGACCCCGCTGGGCGACGACACACCGGAACTCGTCGGTCACGCGCCGATTTATCTCGGCAGTCCGCTGGCCGATCCACAGGTGCCGACCGGCGTCGCGCCGTTGTTCGTCATCGTGCATGATGCCGTAGACTCGGTGCTGGCCCCCGTGCGGCGGCAAATTTTGCTGCTGGCGGCTTCGGGAATCGCATTGATTTTGCTGTTCACGTGGGTGGGATACTACATCGCCACCCGCAAGATCATCGGCCCGCTCGAAGTGCTCCGCGGCGCCGCGATGTCGCTGGCCGAATCCGCGAAGCTGGCCGGGCCCGCCCAAGCGGAGTTGCCGGAGCCAGCCAGTCCGCAGGCGCAGCGCGTGTTGGCGGAGTTGCAGGGGATTGACACGCGTGACGAAATTGAAGAGCTCGCGCGCGACTTCAGCGCGATGTCGCGGCGCGTGTTGAGCTACCACGAGCAACTCGAAGATGAAATCGCCGCCAAGACCGCCTCGATTCAAGAGGACTTGCAGTTCGCGCGGGAATTTCAAGAGGCGCTCATGCCGCGCAGCTACCCGCAAGTGGGCAGCCGCAACCCCGCCCATCCGTTGCGGCTGAATTTTCATCACGTCTATAAACCCACCAGTTCGGTCGGCGGCGATTTCTTCGACGTGCTGAAACTGTCGGACACCCGCGCCGGCGTGTTCATCGCCGACGTGATGGGCCACGGCGCCCGGTCGGCCCTCGTCACGGCGATCTTGCGGACGTTGCTGCAGGATTTTGCGGAGCAGGGGAATGATCCCGCCAAGTTTCTCGCCTTGATCAACCAGCACTTCATCAACATCACCGGTCAAGGCAACCAGTTCGTTTTCGTCTCCGCTTTCTACCTGATTGTGGACACCGACAAATCCATCGCCACTTACGCCAGCGCCGGTCATCCCTCGCCGTATCTGGCCGACCGCGCGCGCCGGCGGGTCACGCCCCTGATCGAACGCCTCGAAAACAACCCGGCGCTCGGTCTGTTTCCGACCAGCACGTACACTAATTTCACCAGCTTCCTGAAAGCCGACGACGTGTTCATCCTCTTTACCGACGGCGTATTCGAGGCCGGTGACGGCACCGGCGAACAATTTGGCCGCGACCGCCTCCGGCAAGTCATCGAAGACAACCTCGACCTCGATGTCCACGGCCTCTGCCAGAGCGTCGTCACCAGCCTCAACGAGTTTACCGGCTCCAGCACCCAGCCCGACGACATCTGCATCGTCGGCGTCGAAGCCACCGCCACCCCTTCGCCCGCCTTCACCGCGCCCGCTCCCCGCTGACGGATCATGAACGCGTGTTCGTATTCCGAAAAACTATGGGCGGAGGCCAACCGGCTCTTTCCGGGCGGCGTGAATTCGCCGGTGCGGGCGTTTCGCGGGGTGGGTGGGGCGCCGTTCTTCACGCAGCGGGCGAAAGGGTGCCGGCTCTGGGACGTGGATGGGAATGAGTATGTGGATTACGTGTTGTCGTGGGGACCGATGATTTTGGGGCACGGGCATCCGAAGGTGTTGCAGGCGGTGGTGGACGCGGCGCGGGACGGGACGAGTTTCGGGACGCCGAATCCGCGCGAGATCCGGCTGGCGCAACTGGTGCAGGAGGCGATGCCGTGGTTGGCGAAGCTGCGGTTTGTGAACTCCGGGACGGAAGCGACCATGTCGGCCATCCGTTTGGCGCGCGGGTTCACGAAGCGGGACAAGATTGTGAAGTTTGAGGGTTGTTATCACGGGCACGCGGATTCGTTGCTCGTGAAAGCCGGCAGCGGTGGGGCGACGTTCGATGTGCCGGATAGCGCGGGCGTGCCGGCGGATTTTGCGCGGAACACGGTGACGTTGCCGTTGAATGATCTGCCGGCGTTGGCCAGTGTGAATTGGCGTGAGATCGCGGGGGCGATCATCGAGCCGGTGCCGGCCAACATGGGGTTGATTCCGTTGCGCGTCGAATTTTTGCAGAAGTTGCGGCAGGTGACGGAGTCGGCGGGGGCGTTGTTGATTATGGACGAGGTGATGAGTGGGTTTCGGGTCGCGCGGGGCGGCGCGCAGGAGTTGTACGGCGTTCGCGGCGACCTCACGACGCTCGGGAAAATCATCGGCGGCGGATTACCGGTGGGCGCGTTCGGCGGTCGGGCGGAGATTATGGATTGTCTCGCGCCGCTCGGTCCGGTGTATCAAGCCGGTACGCTGTCCGGGAATCCCCTGGCGATGGCGGCGGGTGTGGCGACGTTGGAAC
>CAZJCX010000087.1:11154-13175 GCA_964544425.1 uncultured Verrucomicrobiota bacterium | reverse complement strand
CCGGCGGCACGCACCTGCGCGTGCATCCGCTGTTGCACTGGACGGAGATGAACATCTGGGAATACGCCCAGCGCGAGAACATCCCGAACGTCCCGCTTTACTTTGCGAAGGACGGCAAGCGCTACCGGTCGCTCGGCTGCGTGCCCTGCACGTTCAGCATTGATTCTCACGCCGACACTTACGACAAAATCCGGGAGGAGTTGCGCACGACGACCAAGAGCGAGCGCAGCGTCCGCGCGCAGGATCAAGAGAGCGAAGACGCCTTCGAGAAACTCCGCCGCGATGGGTATATGTGATTTCCATGCAATCTACCGAACAACTCAAAATCGTCATCGTCGGGCATGTGGACCATGGGAAATCCACGTTTGTCGGCCGCTTGTTTCACGACACGAAATCGCTGCCTGACGGCAAAGTGGAAAAGATCAAAGCGGCGTGCGAGCGGCGCGGCGTGCCGTTCGAGTGGGCGTTTTTGATGGACGGGTTGCAGGCGGAGCGCCACCAGCACATCACCATCGAGACGGCGCAGATTTGGTTCCGCACCGCGAAACGGCAGTACGTGATCATTGACGCGCCCGGTCATAAGGAATTTCTCAAGAACATGATCACCGGTGCGGCGAACGCCGAGGCGGCGTTGCTGTTGATTGACGCGACGGAGGGCGTACAGGAGCAATCGCGGCGGCACGGGTATCTGCTGCACTTGCTCGGCATCCGGCAGATCGCCGTGCTCGTGAACAAGATGGATCTGAAAGGCTACAGCGAGCAAACGTTCCGCGCCATCGAGACGGAATACCGCACGTTCTTGAAACAGTTTGGCGTGGAGCCGAAACGATTCATCCCGATCTCCGCGTATCACGGCGAGAACATCGCCAGCAAATCCGCGCAGATGCCGTGGTACACCGGGCCGACGGTCTTGGAGTCGCTCGACTCGTTCCCTGTCGCCCAGCCGCAGCAAAACCTGCCACTGCGATTTCCGATTCAGGATGTCTACCGGTTCGACGAGCGGCGCATCCTTGCCGGGCGGATCGAGTCCGGCACTCTGCAAGTCGGCGACAAACTGATCTTCTCGCCGCGCAACAAAGTCAGCGTGGTCAAAAGCATCGAGACGTGGCCGACCGGCGGGCGGACGGAAGCGAAAGCCGGTGAGTCGGTCGGCATCACGCTGACGGAACAGATTTATGTCGAGCGCGGCCAGGTCGCCTCGCACGAGGCCGACGCGCCCATTGAGACCGACGTGTTCAACGCGAAACTGTTTTGGCTCGGCCGGCAGAATCTCGAAGTCGGCCGCAAGGTGAAATTGAAGCTCACCACAACCGAGATGGAGTGTCAGATTCAGTCCATCGAGAAGCTGATTGATGCCTCGACGCTCCAGGAAATTGACCCCACGTCGCGGGCGCACATCGCGCGCAACGACGTGGCCGAGATCACCGTGCGCACCAAATATCCGGTGGCTTTCGACAACTATGACCGCCTCGTGCCCACGGGCCGCTTCGTCATCGTGGACGGCCGGCAGGTGTGCGGCGGCGGCATCATCTCCAAAGGCGAGTATCCCGACCGGCGCGACGTGATGTCCGGCATCAAGAGCACGAACATCACGTGGGTGAAAGGCGAAGTCACCCGCGACGCGCGCGAACGCCGCAACAAGCACAAAGGCGGTGTTGTGTGGCTGACCGGCTTGAGCGGCGCGGGCAAGTCCACCATCGCGACCGACCTGGAGCGCGAGTTGTTCCAGATGGGGCTGCACACCTACGTGCTCGACGGCGACAACGTCCGCCACGGCTTGAGCGCGAATCTTGGATTTGCACCGGAAGACCGGACGGAGAATATTCGTCGCGTGGCTGAGGTTGCGAAATTGTTTGCGGATGCCGGGGTGCTGGTGGTCACGGCGTTCATCAGTCCGTACCGGGACGACCGGCGGCTGGCGCGCTCGATCATGAAGACGGGCGATTTCGTCGAAGTTTACGTCAATGCACCGGTCGAAGTCTGCGAACAGCGCGATCCGAAGGGGCTATACAAGAAAGCGC
>CAZJCX010000087.1:3295-11144 GCA_964544425.1 uncultured Verrucomicrobiota bacterium | reverse complement strand
ATCAAGAACTTCACCGGCGTCAACGCGCCCTACGAAGCGCCGGAGTCACCGGAGTTGATCATTCACACCGACCGGCAAACCGTTGGCGAAAGCGTCGCGCAGATTATTGACTACTTGAAACAGCAACACATTGATCAGGATTTCACGATCTGATGAACGCACTCATTCTTGGAGGACTGCTCATGGCAACCGGCTTGTACGACATTCCGCTCAAGGACATTGACGGGAACCCGGCCTCCCTGAAGGCGTACCGGGGTCAGGTGCTGCTCCTCGTCAACGTGGCGTCGCGGTGCGGCTTGACGCCGCAGTACACGCAACTGGAGGCGCTGCAAAAGAAGTACGCCGACCGGGGCTTCACCGTGCTCGGTTTCCCGTGCAACGATTTCGGCGCACAAGAACCTGGCACGCCCGAGGAAATCAAAACGTTCTGCTCGACGAAATACAGCGTCACGTTCCCGCTCTTCGAGAAAATCCACGTCAAAGGCCCCGGCCAACATCCGCTCTACACCGCGCTGACCGGCCCCGACGCCAAATTCCCCGGCGAGATCAAATGGAACTTCGGCAAGTTCCTCATCGGCAAAAACGGCGAAGTCCTCCACCGCTTCGACCCCCGCACGCCGCCCAACGACCCGGCCGTCATCGCTGCCATCGAAGCCGCGCTCGCGGAGTGATGGCCGACGGACTTACGAAGTTTGTTTGAGCCGGAGGGTCAGCTTTTTGAGGCCGGCTTCGTCGCCTTCTTCGGGGATGGCTTCCAGCTCGGGGTCGGCGGCGAAGTGGTCTTGGATGGCGCGGCGGTCGGTGGCGCCGTACGGACCGATGACGACCGGCTCGCCCCAACGGCGGACTTTGTCGGCGGTGTCTTTGATTTTGACGAGGACGTCGTCGCGTTGGCGGTGGCGGTAGTTTTCGCAGTCAATCTGGACGCGCGGGGCGTTTTGGTCGAAGCGCAGCAGGATGCGGTTCACCAGAAATTGAAGTTGGCTCAGGGTCTGGCCGTGGCGGCCGATGAGGCGACCAGGCTCGGCGGTGGCGATGTGGAGGAGAATCTGGTTGTCACGGTCCTGGCGTTCGACGGAGGCTTCGAGGCCGAGGCCGGTGAGCATGGCTTGGAGGACTTCCTTGGGGTCGCGCGGGGTGACCGGGGTGACGGGGGCAGCAGCGGGAGTGGGTTCCATGAATGGCTCCTACTTGGGTTTGGCGGGGAGGACGACCGGGGCCGCGTCGGGCTGCCGGAGGCTCCACCATTGTTGGGCGATGGACAGCAGTTGTTGGACGGTCCAGTACAGCACCAAGCCCGAGGCCATGTTGTAGCAGATGAACAGGAAGATCAGCGGCATGAACATCATGATTTTTTGCTGCTGACTGTCGCCGGTTTGGGGCGTGAGTTTCATCTGCCAGATCATGCTGGCGCCCATGACGAGTGGGAGCGGATTGATCGGCAGGCCCGCGAGGCGCGCGATGGTATCGGGTTGGGCGAGATCGTGAATCCAGAGGAACGAGGCGCCGCGCAGTTCGACGGCGCTGCGCAGCATCGTGTAAAACGCGAAAAAGACCGGGATTTGGACGACCATTGGCAGGCAGCCGGCGAACGGATTGATTTTGTGCTCTTTGTAGAGCCGCATCATTTCCGCGTTCATTTTCTGTGGGTCGTCTTTGTACTTCTCTTTCAGCTTGGCCATGACCGGCTGGAACTTCTGCATCTCTTTCATGGACTGGATGCTCTTGGCTTGGATCGGCCAGAAGAGAATCTTGATGCAGACGGTGACGAGGATGATCGCGACGCCGTAGTTGGGGAGGGCGTTGTGGAAGAAGTTCATCCCCCACAACAACCCGAGGCTGATGATGCCGAAGAACCCGAAGTCCATCGTTTCTTCCTGCCCGCGTCCCAACGCGCGCAGCCGTTTCAATTCCTTCGGTCCGGCATAGTACGTCGCGTGCGCCACGCCATTGGTGTCCACCGGCACCTCGAGCCACGCGCGGATTCCCGGCGTCGGCTCTCCGGGTTTGGCGGGCGGGGGCGGCAACGCGGCGCTTTCGTAATGGATCGCGGTCGCCGTGTTGGTCGGCGTCAGCACCATGGTGAAATACTGGTTCTGCACCGCGCCCCAGCGGATGGACGCGGGGACGTGCTGCGGACCGTCCTTCGTCTTGTTCACGCCCGCTTTGTGATACTTCGTGTCCACGAGCCAGCCGGCCACGAGCAGGTCGGGCGCTTCATGCCGGTCGAGACTCGCCGTCGTGCCGATGGCAAGGGGGAGACTGGTCGCGCCCGGCGCCAGAAACGTCGCATGCACCACGTAATCCTTGCCGAGCGTGAATCGTTTCTCACCGCCGCCACCGCGAAAAACCACCGTGTCCGGCGTGGGCTGCGTCAGGTCGTACGCGCCGTGTTCCGAGCCGCGCCATGCGAGCGCGGGCACGCCGTTGGTGTTGAGCAGCACCTTCCCGTCGCCGTTGAGCCGGTGCTTCAATAATTCCACCGACCGAATCCCGCCGCCCCACGTGGTGAACGTGACGCGCACGAAATCATTTTCGAGCACCGCGATTTGTTCGGGCGGCCGGGGACGCTCCGGCTCGATGACCGCGGCCGGCGCGACGGGTGCCGTTGGCGCGGTTGCCACCGGGGTAGCCGCGACCGGCGTGACATCGTTGGTCACCGTGGAAATGACCGGCGGTCGCGCCGTTTTCGGGACGGGTGGATAGAGTTTGCTGACGAGCCACTGCCAGCCCATCAACGCCACCAAACACAACGCCACGACGCCAATTGTTTTCTTGTCCATCATGCTTTTGGGACGGGATCAAACCCGCCGGGACGAAACGGATGGCACCGCGCGATGCGCTTCACGGCGAGCCAAACCCCGCGCGCCGCGCCGTGCCGGCCAATCGCCTCGTGCGCATAGGCGGAGCAGGTGGGAAGATACCGGCAGCATCCGCTGCCCGCCACCGGAGGCGCGGGCAGGAGAAATCTCAGCGGCGCCACCACGAGTTGATAGCCCCGAATCAGTCCCTGCAAAATCCGTTCAATCACGTTTCAACAGGCCCGCGGCGGCGAACTGCGCCATCAATTCCCGCTCCACTTCCGCCAATCGTTTGCCGAGGATCGCCCGGCGGGCCACAATTACCAGTTGTATGTTTTCGTTCAAGCGCACTTTGTTGCGCCGGTACGTTTCACGCACCAGCCGCCGCGCGCGGTTGCGAACCACGGCATTGCCCAGCCGCCGCCCCGTTACCACGCCCAACGCGCGCGCCGCCGACTCCCGCACGTACACCACCGCGAGCCGACCAGGAAACTTCGTTCCCTCATCGTACACGCGCCGAAATTCGTACCCATGTCGAAGCCGCTCCTGCTTGCCGAATGTCTGCGTGCCGCGCAACCACGCTCCTGTTCGTCAGACGGACAATTTCTTCCGCCCGATGTTCCGGCGCCGCCGCAAAATCTCGCGGCCGCTCTTGGTGCGCTTCCGTTTCAAAAATCCAAACCGTCGCTGCCGCCGCCGCTTGGACGGCTGATAAGTCCGTTTCATGTCAGTCTTTCCGTTTGAGAAGGCGGCAGTGTATCAGCCGAAACCCTCAAGTCAAGGACACGTCCCAGCCGTTTTTTGCTGAAACCAGCCGCCACCACCGGGCATTCTAACCCTGTGCGCGCCACCATTGTCTGGTTCCGACTCGACCTCCGATTGACCGACAATCCGGCCCTGACCGCCGCCATCAAACGTGGCGGACCGGTTATCCCGGTTTACATCTGGGCACCGGAGGAAGAGGGAAAATGGCCGCCCGGCGCTGCCAGCCGATGGTGGTTGCATTACTCACTGCAGGCGCTGGATGCCAGTTTGCGCCAACGCGGCTCCCAACTGATCATTCGGCGCGGCCCGTCGCTCAACACCTTGCGCGCCTTGCTCCAAGAGACCGGCGCGGATGCAGTTTATTGGAACCGCCGGTACGAACCGGCGCTCATCGAGCGCGACAAAATGATCAAAGCCGCCCTGCCCGGCGAAAGTTTCAACTCCGCGCTCCTCTTCGAACCGTGGGAGTTGAAACCCTACCGGGTTTTTACGCCGTTCTGGAAGGCGTGTCTCGGTAGGGCGCGACCGCCGGGCGCGGCGAAAGTTGAGTTTCGCGGCGCGCCCGGCGGTCGCGCCCTACCCAAGTCCCTCCCTCTCGATGAACTGGACCTGCTCCCCAAACTCGAATGGGCGAAGGGATTCAATTGGGAACCCGGTGAGACGGGCGCGAAGAAGCTGCTGCGGAGTTTCAACCCCAGCCAATATACGACCAACCGCGATCGGCCCGACTTGTTGGGGACTTCCCGGCTTTCGCCGCATTTGCATTTCGGGGAGATTTCGCCACATCAGATTTGGGAAGCCTTGTCGAAGAACGCCGACCAATCCGGTTGGGGGTATCTCCGGCAACTCGGCTGGCGCGAATTCGCCCATCACTTGCTCTATCACTTTCCCCACACGGCGGAGGAACCATTGCGACCGGAGTTCGCCCGCTTCCCGTGGTCGAAAACCAACGCCGGCTGGCGGGCGTGGACGCGTGGCGAGACCGGCTTCCCGCTCGTGGATGCCGGGATGCGCGAATTGTGGACGACCGGCTGGATGCACAACCGCGTCCGCATGGTGGTCGCTTCCTTTCTCGTCAAAGACCTCCTCATTCCGTGGCAGGAAGGTGCCCGGTGGTTTTGGGACACGCTGGTGGATGCGGATCTCGCCAACAACACGCTCGGCTGGCAATGGACTGCCGGCTGCGGCGCGGACGCCGCCCCCTACTTCCGCATCTTCAACCCGGCCAGCCAAGCGGAGAAATTCGACCCTCGGGGCGACTACATCCGCCAGTGGGTCAAGGAGCCGGTCGCCCCAATCATAGATCACGCCGTCGCCCGGGACCGCGCGCTCCACGCCTTTAGCCAAATCAAGTCAACCCATGAGATTCTTTAATCATCATTCCGTCCTCTTCGTCGGCATCCTGATCCTGATCGGCGTCACCATCGGCATCGTGCGCCGCGGCAATCGCACCGGCGACTGGATCATCCTCGCCCTCACCATGGCGCTCTACTTCGGCGCGTGGTGGATGTTCCGCCCGGTCGCCCGCCCCCAACTCGCGCCGACCGGCCAGCCGGTCCTGCTCGAAGTGATGTCCCCCTACTGCTTCGCCTGCGTCGCCGCCAAACCTGCCGTGGACCGGTTTGAAGCGGAATGGCGCGACCGCCTCGTCGTCCGTCGCGTGGACATCCGCAGTCCGCATGGCCAGCAGCTTACCCAGACGCACGACGTCAGCATCACTCCCACCTACATCCTCTTCGACGCCACCGGCCGCGAACAATGGCGCGGGACCGGCAGCCTCGACACCGAACAAGTGCGCGCACATCTGGAGCGGCGGTGAAAGCCTCCATCACCCATGCGCGCCTTGGTCGCCGCCGGAGGCTTGCCGGTCCAGAGTATACCGGCTAGGATTTTGCTGACAGAAGCATGGAGACTCTGGTCGAAGCGAGAAGTCTGGCTCGGGGAGACTAAACGATGGGGTGGCAGGGAACACTTCGCACAATCCAAGCTGCCGAGCGGCGGCAACAACGCGAGGCGCAGAAACGCCAGCGTGAGTTGGAGCGGCGCGCAAAAGACCAAGCCAAGCTTTCAGCTATCGAGCAAGCCCGGTTGGAAGTTGAGACCCATGAAAACCAACTGGACGTGCTCCTATCAGTCCACAAGCAACAGGGAGAGACTTGGGATTGGATTGCTCTGGCGGCTTCCTTGAGTCCGTTGCCGCCGCAGAGGAATTCGTACCAGGAATTCAGGGCGCGACAGCAACTTGAAGTTTCAACGCGACAAGAAGACCAATCTGCCGTTATTGCGCGGGCGCGGTTGTTGGACGAGCAGGAGTTTCAGGATGCGCACGGAAGGTATACCCAGGACAAAGCCGAATGGGAAAAGATGGCAGGCTTGGCCCTCCGGATTCTCGCCGGGGAGCACAAAGCATACATCGAAGCCTTGGTGGATCTGAACTCGTTTGAGGAAATTTCGCACCTTGGCTCATCACTTCATTTCACTATTCACACTCCAAAGTTGGTGGAGTGTCGGCTTACAGTAAATGGACGACAGGCGATTCCTTCGGAGATAAAATCGCTGACCGCAACGGGAAAAGTATCCGTCAAAGCAATGCCCAAAGCGCGTTTTCACGAAATCTACCAAGACTATGTTTGCGCGTGTGTACTACGTGTTGCGCGCGAGGTTCTCGCATTGTTGCCAGCCGACACATTGTTAGTCACGGCCTCGGCTGATGAACTTGACTCGCGTACCGGACAGATTGTCGAGCAGCCAGTTCTATCGGCTGCGATACCTCGAGCCGATGTAGCACGCCTCGACTTTGACCGACTTGACCCTTCGGATGCGATGGAAAACTTCATTCACCGCGGGGATTTCAAGGCATCGCGCAAATCCGGCGCTTTTGAGGCAATCGTCCCGCTGACACCGGCTGATCTTCCTTCCTCCTCTCCTGAGAATATGGATTCTCGCAACCTTCTCGCTGAAGTTCGGCGCTGCCGGGAAGAGTTGCGAGTCGAGATTGAGAACCTGAAACCACAACTAACCGCGGCTGAACCGGGAGCCAAATGAATGCGATGTCTATCTTCTTTGCCATTTTAGCCGTTGTGTTCCTTGCGCTGTTTCTTGTCTTCCTCCTGAAGGCGAAACGGCTAGAGAAGTTGGTTGCAAAATGCGATGGCGAGATCGCTGCGGTGAAACAGGAGTCTGAGCGCATTCAGAAGCACTACGAGTCGGAAGCTCAGCGCATATACGGCGAGGCGCAGCAGGCCATGGCAGATGGCCGGCGCCTGATTGATGAACAGCGCAAAGCGCTGGAGCAAGAATCTGAACAAGTACGGCAGAACCACGAAGTCGAAGCTCGCCGCATGCGCATTGAGGCACAGCAGGCTGTAACTCGGTCATAAAACCTTATTAATCAACAGCGCGCCGCGTTGGAGCAGGAGTCTGAACGTGTGCGCCAGCATTACGAGGCGGAAGCGCGCCGCGTGCAAGCGGAGGTTAATGCCGCTCTCGCCGGTGCTCAACAGAAAATGGAGTCGCTCCGTAAATATGAATCCCTGCGTGATGCCGAGGCCGAAGTTCAGCGCTCGCTTGCTGAAGCGATGACCGAGGCATCCGCCCTGCGTAAAGAAGCGCATGCGTTGCTGGAGCAGGCTCGCATCGCTGCAGACGGTGAACGGTTGCAAGCATTTCAGAGGGCGAAGGTGTTGCGCGAACAGGCAGAAGCCTTGCTCAATCAAGCAACGCGGGATGCCGGACGCATTATGGCAGAGGCCGAGAAGCACGCGGAGGAGATAGGCGGCGATGCCTACCGCGCCTTGCGTGACAAGTCGCAACTCGAACAGGCTGCTGAAGCCATGCGGAACATTGTGGAAGGCTACGGAGACCGGTACCTCATTCCAACGCACAATCTGCTCGACGATCTGGCGGCAGAATTTGGCTATGCTGCTGCGGGCGAGTCGCTCAGGTCCGCACGCGAGCTTTCACGGCGCATGGTCGAGCAGGGAGAGGCGGCGGCTTGCGATTACGCCGAAGCTAACCGGCGAAAGATCGCAATCAATTTCGTGATCTTTGCCTTCAACGGTCTTGTGGATTCAATTCTCTCAGAGATCAAAAAACGGGATCCGGGAACACTTGAGCAAGAAATCCGCGATGCCTTCAGCCTCGTGAACAAGGATGGCGCAGCCTTCCGAAATGCACGCATCCTAGAGCCGGGCGTGCTCCCGAGTTTGATGCCGTCACCAGCTTCGAGGAAGCATCAGACAAATCACGGGAGCCGGAGCGTGGCACGAAATAGCAGGCAAGCT
>CAZJCX010000087.1:2755-3285 GCA_964544425.1 uncultured Verrucomicrobiota bacterium | reverse complement strand
CAAAGCACGCAGCAGGCGAGACTTTCGGCATGAGAAATCTCGTTCTCGTTCTCGGCGATCAACTCGACCCGCAATCAGCGGCATTTGACGGGTTTGATCCCCGGCAGGATGCGGTGTGGATGGCGGAGGTGAGCGGCGAGGCGGAACACGTCTGGTCACACAAGGCGCGGCTTGTGATGTTCCTCGCGGCGATGCGGCATTTTCGGGATGAACTCCGCGCGACCGGTATCACGGTGCATTACACGGAGCTGGCTGCCGGTAGGGACGGCTCGCCGGGTCGTCCGTCCGGGAAGGGCAGCGGCGCGCCCGGCGGTCGCGCCCTACCGACGACTTTCGGCGATGTGCTGCGCGAATCCATTCGCCAACTCAAACCGGAACGCGTCATCGTGGTTGAACCCGGTGAGTGGCGCGTGGAACAGGAACTGAAATGCGCCGTGCCGGATTTGGAGATTCGACCCGACCGTCATTTTCTTTGTACGAAAGCGGAGTTTGCCGCGCATGCCCAGGAACGGAAACAACTCCGGCTGGAG
>CAZJCX010000087.1:254-2728 GCA_964544425.1 uncultured Verrucomicrobiota bacterium | reverse complement strand
CATGCGCCGTAAACACAACGTGCTGATGGATGGCGACGAGCCGGTGGGCGGCGTGTGGAATTTCGACAAAGAAAACCGCCGCAGCTTCGGCAAGGAAGGTCCCGGCTTGGTGCCGAAGCCGGTTGGCTTTCCGCCGGACGCTACGACGCGGGCGGTCATTGAGTTGGTCAAAACGAAATTCGCCAAACATCCCGGTCGGCTGGAGAAATTTGATTGGCCGGTGACGCGCGCGCAGGCGCAAGAAGCGTTAGCGGACTTCATCGCGGATCGTCTGCCGGACTTCGGTCGCGTGGAGGACGCAATGTGGACGCGCGAGCCGTACTTGTATCATTCGCGGCTGAGCGCGGCGTTGAATTTGAAGTTGCTCGACCCGCGCGAGGTGATCGCCGCCGCGGTGGCCGCTTGGAGAGAAAGTGGAACATGCGTCTCGCTTGTCCAATCCGAAAAACGAAAGCGCAAGCGGGACGCTTATGCCACGATTCCGTTGCCGGCAGTGGAAGGATTTGTCCGGCAGGTGTTGGGGTGGCGCGAGTATGTGCGCGGGGTTTACTGGCTCCACATGCCGGGGTACGCGGAGCGCAACGTGCTCGGCGCAAACCAGAAATTGCCGGGCTTCTACTGGACCGGGGACACGGAGATGAATTGTCTGCGCGAGGTGATCGGCCAGACGCTGGAGTACGGCTTCGCGCATCACATCCAGCGGTTGATGGTGACCGGGCTTTACGCGCTGTTGCTCGGAGTTGACCCGGTGGAAGTCCACAAGTGGTACCTCGCCGTCTACGTGGACGCGGTGGAATGGGTCGAGTTGCCCAACGTGCTCGGCATGTCGCAGTACGCCGACGGCGGCGTGATGGCGAGCAAGCCGTACGTCGCGACCGGAAAATACATCCAGCGCATGAGCAACTACTGCGATGGCTGCCGTTTCAACCCCGCGAAATCCACCGGCCCCGACGCCTGTCCGTTCACGACGTTGTACTGGGATTTTCTCCTGCGTCATGAGACCTTGCTGCGCCGCAACCAGCGCATGACGATGCAACTGCAAAACCTGTCTCGCAAATCCGCCGCCGACCGCCGCGCGATCCGCGCCGCCGCCCAGCCACTGCGTGCATGACGTCTGACGAGATTCGCGACCTCTTTGACCGGGAACAACGCTACGACGCGGTCTTCCCCGCCCTGCGCCGCGACGAGATTCCCCCCGTCGTGCGTCACGTCGGGCTAAACAGCCGCAACAGCGCCATCGTCTATTCGCAACTGGATGATTCGGTCGTGCCCGAGATCATTCAACGGGAAATCAGTTACTTCTCCGCCTTGGGTCACCGCTTCGAATGGAAAGTCTATGACCACGACCAGCCGGCGGATTTGGCGGAGCAACTGGCGCAAAACGGGTTCACGGCCGAGCCGACCGAAGCGCTGCTCGTGTTGCCGGTCGAAGAAGCGGCCACCGACCGGCGGGCCCCCATCCGTCACGATATCCGGCAGGCCACGCATCCCGATCAAATCAACGCACTGATCGAAATCCAGGAGCGCGTCTGGCAGAAAAACCTCGGCTGGTTGCGTGATGAACTTTGTGATGCGCTCGCGCACCACGCCGACACCGAGCCGATTTATATCGCGTATGAGGACGGTCAGCCCGCGAGCACCGGCTGGATGACATTCCACCCCGGCAGTCAATTTGCCGCGCTCTGGGGTGGGACGACGCTGCCGGAGTATCGCGGTCGCGGATTGTACACCGCCCTGCTCGCCGCGCGGGTGCAAGCCGCCCGCCGCCGCGGAATCCGCTACCTCTACGTCGAAGCTGGGCCAATGAGCCGACCGATTCTGGAAAAGCGGGGTTTCCGGTTCATTAGTGCCGTCACTGCCTACCGGTATCCGTCGTGAATCACGAAACAACTCCGCGCCATCTGAACTCCTGATGAAACCCTCCCATTCATGGCTCGTGCTGGCGGCGTTTCTGTTGGCCAGTTTAGCCGCCGCGACTGTGGGCGGTCTGGCAACGGGACCGGCGGTGCGCGATTGGTATCCGACCATCGCGAAACCGGACTGGACACCGCCCGCATGGCTCTTTGGTCCGGTGTGGACTGCCCTCTACGCGATGATGGCCGTGGCCGGTTGGTTAGTGTGGCGGCGCGTGGGATGGGGTGGAGCGCTGGTTTGGTTCGGAGTGCAGTTGGCGTTGAACGCGATGTGGTCGCCGGTGTTTTTTGGGATGCACCAAATTGGGTTGGCGCTCGTGATTATCATTCTGCTGTGGGTGGCGATTGCGGGGACGATGGTCGCGTTTTGGCGGGTGTCGCCGGTAGCGGGTTGGTTGTTCGTGCCCTACCTCGCGTGGGTGAGTTTTGCGACGGCGTTGAACTTCGCAATCTGGCGGTTGAACATCCGATGAAATCTCTGGTGCTGCTGACGGGCGCGACCGGCTACGTGGGCGGGCGGTTGTTGCGCGCGCTGGAAGAGCGCGGCGTGCCGGTGCGGTG
>CAZJCX010000087.1:0-214 GCA_964544425.1 uncultured Verrucomicrobiota bacterium | reverse complement strand
ACACTAGCGCCGAAGTCGTGGCCGGTGACGTGTTCGATCCGGCATCGTTGGCGCGCGCCATGACCGGCGTGCGGACGGCTTACTATCTCGTCCATTCGATGGGGTCGGCCGGTGATTTTGAAAAACAAGACCGGCTCGCGGCGGAGAATTTCAGCGCGGCGGCAGTCGCGGCGGGTGTGAAGCGCATCGTCTATCTCGGCGGCCTCGGCGATGA
>CAZJCX010000086.1:9988-13184 GCA_964544425.1 uncultured Verrucomicrobiota bacterium | reverse complement strand
GGCGTGGATTGACACCACCGGTCGCCGTGCGGCGGCGCGCGATCCCCGGGTCGCCCCGCTCACGTGAGCGGGGCGTGGATTGAAACGGCTTGGAGTATTGACAACCGGTAAGGGTCTGGTGTCGCCCCGCTCACGTGAGCGGGGCATGGTCAACTGGCGAGGAGGGTGATGGCGGAGTGGATTTTGGCGCGGATGGCTTCGAGGCGGTTGGGTTCGGTGATTTTGTGGCCGTGTTGGTCTTGGACGTAGAAGGAATCAATCGCGGCGCCTTTTTCGGTGGAGATTTTGGCGAAGCTGATGTCGAGGTTGAGGTCGCTCATGGTTTGGGTGAGCGTGTAGAGGAGGCCGAGGCGGTCTTCGGTTTGGATTTCGATGACGGTGCGGCTTTTGCTGATGTCGTTGTCGAACCCGATCTCGGTGGGGATGGTGACTTCGCGGATGCGCGGGGTGTCGTGGCGGCCGCTGCGGATGCGGGCGAGCAGGTCGGGGAAGTGGATGACTTCCTTGTGGGTGAGGGTGCGTTGGAGCATTTGTTCGGCGGTTTGGATGGTCTTGGAATCGGAGACGGCGTTCAGTTGCCGGTCGGCGACGTCGAAGATGTCGAGCACGACGTGGTCGCCGCGGGTGTAGATTTGGGCGCGGAGGATGTTGAGTCCGGCAAAGGCGAAGGCGCCGCAGATTTTGGAGAACAAGCCGAGGCGGTCCCACGAGGCGATGGCGACTTGGGAGTAGCCGTGGGCGGGGTGGGGGTGCCAGGCGACGGCGGGGACGAGGGCGTCTTCGGGTTGTTCCATGTCGAATTGCCGGGCGAGGAATTGGTGGATGACGCGGAGGTGTTCGACGATTTGGTCGGCGCTGGTGTTGATGTAGTAGCTGGCCGGCATCAGTTCGCAGTGGGAGTAGATTTCTTCGAGCGGCAATTCGTTTTTCAGGTTGCCGCTGACTTCCTTGTAGAGTTGCTCGATGCGGCGGGAGAGGATGTTTTTGGCGCGTTCGGGACCGGCCAGCGCTTGTTTGGTGCGGTGGTACAACCCCCAAAGCAGCGCTTCTTTCCAGTCCGACCACGTTTTGATGCTGGTGCCGGCCGCGTCGGCGAAGGTGAGGAGTTGGAGCAAGTCGAGGTTGACTTCGTTTTTGACGATGCGGGCGGCGGCGTCAATCGTGGCTTGGTCGTCAATGTCGCGGCGTTGGGAGAGCATGGAAAGTTTGAGGTGGTCGCGGACGAGGAAGGTGAGCGTGGTGGTTTCGTCGGCGGAGAGTTTGAGGCGGGCGGCGGCTTTGCGGGCGAGTTCGACGCTGACTTCGGCGTGGCGTTCGGCATTGGCGGCTTTGCCGACGTCGTGGAAGAGGATGCCGAGGTAGAGGATGTGCGGGTGTTCGATTTGTTGAAAGAGTTTCCGGTAGTTTTCGTGGGGCGGCCGGGTGGCGTCAATGACCCGGTCGAGGTGTTCGATGACTTGGAGGGTGTGTTCGTCGGCGGTGTAGCGGTGGAAGAATTCGTGCTGGACGAGGCAGGTGAGTTTGCCGAACTCGGGGAGGTATTTGCCGAGGACTTCGGTTTCGTGCATCCGGCGGAGGATGCGGGCGACTTGGCCTTTGTGTTGGAGGATGGCGAGGAAGCTGTCGCGGGCGGCCGGTGAGTATTGGAAGGCGCGGTCTACGTAGCGGAGATTGCGGCGGATCATGTTCCGCAGCTCGGGGCTGAGGTCGGCTTGCCGTTGCTGCATGTGGCGGAAGACGCGGAGCAGCCGCAGTGGGTCGGTCTTGAAGATGTCCGGGGCGGTGGCGCTGACCTGGCCGTCGCGGAACAAGAATCCGTCGTGTGGTTCGTCTTTTTTCGTGCGGCCCGGCAGGAGGGCGGACAGCCGCGCCAGCTTGGACGGGCGCAAGGCCATGCGTTCGGCGAGGGCGTTGGTCAGGAGAAACACGTTGCGGGCGTGCCGGTAGTAATCGCGCATGAACGCTTCCGTGCGACGCAACAGGTCATGATGCCGGTAGCCCAAATCGTCGGCGATCTTGGGTTGGATGCCGAGCGCGATGACGTCGCACGCGCGTTGGGTCAGGTAATGGAGCGAGTTGCGGACGCGGAGGATGAATTCGTAGGCGTCCTCGAGATCGCGCTGCTCGGAGGCTTCGAGAAAACCTTGCTTGCGCAACTCCGGCAGGGTGAGCGCGCCATACTTGAAGTACGCCATCCAGATCAGGTTCTGAAAATCGCGCAGGCCCCCGCATCCGTTTTTGACGTTGGGCTCCTGCAGAAAAATCGTGTCGCCAAATTTCTCGTGGCGCTCCTCCTGGTCTTTCATGCGGGCGGCGATGTATTCGTCGGTGTGACCGCGGACACATTGTTTGGTCACGGCTTCCTGAAAATCCCGGTACAGGTCTTTTGGGCCGAGCAGGAGCCGGGATTCAATCAACGACGTTTTCGACTGCATGTCTTGATTGGCTTGCACGACCGCATCGCTGATCGAGCGGGTGGAGTGACCGACTTTGAGTCCGACATCCCAGAGCATGTAGAGAATCTTTTCCACGACGGTTTTGACGTACGGATGCTCGCCGCCGCGCGACCCGCCGTCGTGGAGAATCATGATGTCAATGTCGGAGTACGGGCTGAGTTCGCCGCGCCCGAATCCGCCGATGGCCAGCAACGCGACCGGCACGGTGTCCGCGCTGCGCGTCTGCCGGTAATGTTCGTCGGCTCCCCGAAAAATATGGGTCAGCAAAGTTTCGATGATGTGGGCGCGGCCGCGCGCGACTTCGCGGCCGCCGCCGCCCGACCGGTGGAGCATCCGCAGGCGGTGGTCTTCGAGTTTGAGGAATTGTTTGCAGGCCGTCAGCGCGTCAGCGGGTCGGGCGCCCTGTTTCAAGAGGAGCCTTTGCCGGGCGTGCGTCGCGACCTTTTCGGCATAACGCGGAGCGGTCATGCGCGGGAACAAAAGGGGGGGGGGGGGGGGGGGGCAAGCCCTTGCCGGGGAAGCGACTGCGCCGTTGCCGAATTGTCACGGAGTGGGATTTGACATCACGGGCGGGGCGCGTATGGTGCGCGCGTTGTGAACCGAGGAGGAGGTTGGTATGACGCTGCGAACAGGATACGGAATCCGAAAGAAAACTCCGCTCGCTGACTTGGAACGGTCCCAGCGGGAGGAGATTGCCAAATACAAGTGGATCGAAAGTGAGAAGGTCGGGTATGACATCG
>CAZJCX010000086.1:9690-9948 GCA_964544425.1 uncultured Verrucomicrobiota bacterium | reverse complement strand
CACTTCCCGGCGTGGAAACGCAATCGGTGGACAGCGGCTGTCCAGGAAGCGTTGCAACACGACAGCAGCTTGAACTAACCTGCGCCGGTCATCAGTGGGAGGGCGGTTCGCGCCCTCCCACTTTCTTTTTGCGCCGCTGCCGGGCGGTGTGTACTCTCGCGGCATGGCCCGACTCGGCGTCAACATTGATCACATCGCGACTCTCCGGCAGGCCCGTTATAAGACGTCGGGCGGACTCGTGCCGGAGCCCGAGCCGGT
>CAZJCX010000086.1:0-9652 GCA_964544425.1 uncultured Verrucomicrobiota bacterium | reverse complement strand
ACCGTCCACTTGCGGGAGGATCGCCGGCATATTCAGGACGGTGATGTGCGGTTGTTGCGGGAGACGATTCGGATGCGCCTGAATCTGGAGATGGCCGATTTGCCGGAGATCGTCGAGATCGCGTTGGCCATCCGGCCCGACGAAGTCTGCCTCGTGCCGGAGAAACGGATGGAAGTGACCACGGAAGGCGGGTTGAACGTCCGGGCGGCGGCGAAGTCGCTCACGAGCACGATCGCGCGATTGCAGTCGGCCGGGATCGTGGTGAGCCTCTTTGTGGATCCCGACGAGGAACAAATTCGGGCCGCGGCAGAGGTCGGCGGCGACTATGTCGAGTTGCATACCGGCGCGTATGCGAATGCGCGCGAATCCGGTGCCGAGTTGGCCAAACTGACGGCCGCCGCTGAGACAGCCCATCGGCTTGGCTTGCGGGTGAATGCCGGGCACGGTCTGAACTACGCCAACACGCCGGCCGTGGTGCGCGGTGTGCCGCACCTCGACACGCTGAATACCGGCCACGCGATCGTGTCGCGCGCCGTATTCGTCGGACTCCGGCAGGCGGTGCGGGAGATGGTGGAGGTCATCGCGCGCGCATGAAGATTGTGGGAACGGGCGTGGACATTGTCGAGACGCAGCGCGTGGCGGAATCGCTGGAAAAGTTTGGCGACCGGTTTCTGCGACGGTGCTTTTTGCCGGGCGAGATTGCGTACTGTCAGGGGATGAAGTATCCGGCCACACACTTCGCGGCGCGATTTGCGGCGAAAGAAGCGATCTCGAAAGCGTTCGGCACCGGCATCGGGCGCCAGCTCGGCTGGCAGGACATGGAGATTGCGAAGCGCGAGTCCGGTGAGCCGTTCATCGTCTGGCATGGCAAAGGAGTGGAGTTGGCCGCGGCACGAGGGGTGACGGTGGCATTGGTGAGTCTGTCGCACACGCAGCATTACGCGGTGGCCCAAGCGATTTTGGCGGCGGAGGGGTAGGGGGAGGCCGGTTGTCTTTGGGAGGCTGACTCCCCGCGAGGCCAGCCCTGATCGCGAGGACGTTGGCGCCGCTGCTACTGGCTTTGTTGCTTGTGGCGGCGGGCGGATTAGCTTTTGACAGTGGGTGGTGGTGCCGGTAAGATGCCCCCCGTTTCACGCAAGAAATTTGGCTGGTGCCGGCGTGTGGAGAGGGGTGTGAATTTAATTGTCAGAAGTTAAACTGAAAAAAGGCGAACCCGTGGAGAAAGCGCTGCGGCGGTTGAAGAAGAAACTCGACCGTGAAGGTACGTTGCGCGAGGCGCGGGCGCATCGCCATTACGAGAAACCAAGCGAGAAGCGGCGGCGCAAAGCGCGCGGGCCGCGCAACTTCATGGGATTCTAGACCGGAACCCTCTCTGTCACAGGCCAGCGCCCGGCCGCGATCCGGTCGGCGTTGGCCTGTGATGTTTTGGCTATGTTCGCATTCTCAACCTGTTGGAATTCACACCGTCACACCGACGGCCGCGCGATGCTCCTCGAAGTGCGGGAGTTGGGATTTGACTATGCGGAGCTGGGGCATGGGACGCGGTTGTCGTTGGTGGACGGCATCCAGCAGGCGGTGACCGCCGGCGAGATGAAGATCAGTTCGCTGCACAATTTCTGTCCCTTGCCCGTCGGAGTGATGGGGCCGGCGCCGGATTATTATCTCCCGAGCGCGAAAGACGACCGGGAAAGGCAGTGCGCGGTGCGGCATACATTGCGGACGATTGATTGTGCGGCCAGTCTCGGCGCGCGGGCGGTGGTGTTGCATCTGGGGTTGGTCGCGATGCGGAATTATACGATGGGGTTGCTGGGCTTGATCGAGGATGGCAAGCGTGAGGCGCCGAAGTTCGAGCGGCTGCGTCGCAAGGCGCTGGCGGTTCGCGAGAAGAAACGGCAAAAGTTCCTCGACCAGGTGTACCGGACATTGGATGAGATTGTGCCGCGCGCGAAGGAGATGAAGATCAAGCTCGGTATCGAGACGCGATTTGGGATCGAGGAGATACCGGATGCGGATGAGTCCGAGGCGATCATTGGCCGGTACGGAGCGGATGTGGTGAATTATTGGCACGACGTGGGCCACGCGGAGGTGAAGGAGGCGCTGGGGTTGGCGACACACGAAACTTGGCTCGACCGGTTTCGCGGCCGGACAGCCGGTTTTCACCTCCAAGATGTCGCCCCGCCGGCGCATGATCATCTGCCACCGGGGATGGGCGCGTTTGATTTTGCGCGGCTCGCGCCGTATGCCGCTGCGGAGATGGTGTTCGCGTGGGAAATCCATCATCATTGGACCGCGGAGCAGATCCGGGACGCCGTGGCGCGCGTTCATCGGGAGCTTCTGAGATGAAAAAGAAACTGGGCGCGATTGTGCGGATCGTGGTGAGCGTGGGCATCCTCGCGTACCTGTTCAACGGGATTTTTCAGAAGGAGGCGGCGAAGTATTTTGAGACCAACAATCTCCGGCCCGGAGACCTGACGTTTGCCGAGCGGTCGCGGATCATTTGGACGGAGGGACCGAATGCGCTCTGGGAGGTCTTTCGCGAGGTGGATCCGTGGTGGTTTGCCGCCGCGATCGGGTGCGTGGGGATTGTCTGCTTGTGTGGCACCGTCCGCTGGCAGTGGATTCTGCGCGTCCAGGGAATCGAGCTTTCGTTTTGGCGGGCGACGTCGATTTTTTTTATCGGGATGTTCTTCAATTCGTTCATGCTCGGCTCGACGGGCGGGGACGTGATCAAGGCGTGGTACGCCGCGCGGGAAACACATCACAAGAAGGCGGAAGCGGTGGCGACGGTTGTGGTGGATCGGTTGATCGGCTTGCTCGCGCTGTTCGTGATCACGCTGATCATGATGGGGCTGTTTTATCACCGGGTCTTCGATGATGTCCGGCTGCGGCTGTTCGCGATCATTACACTCGGCGCGGTCGTCAGCACGGTGGCGCTGACGGCGGCGATGTTCTGGAAAGGGCTGGCCGACCGGGTGCCGAAAGGGCGGTCGTTGCTGCAGCGGTTGCCGTATTACGACAGCCTGAAGCGGATGGTGGAAGCCTACCGGGTGTATGCGACGCAGCCGGTGTTGCTGTTGAAGACCACGCTCATTTCGTTTGGTGTTCATCTCGCCGTGATGGTCAGCATTTATTGTGTGGGACGCGGCTTGAAGATCACCACGGTCAACGGTCTGGTGGATTACGTGCTCTATTTGCCGATCATCAATTCCGTCACCGCCATTCCGATCAGCATCTCCGGCTTTGGTGTCCGGGAACTCATGTACGCCGAGATGTTCGGCGAAGTCGGTGTGAAAGCCTCAGAAGCCGTGGCGCTCTCGCTGCTCGGATTCATCGTGATGCTCTTCTGGAGCCTGGTCGGCAGCCTGTTTTACCTGACCCATCGCCAAGACGTGGCCGCCGCCCGGTCTGAGACCGACACGCCGTGAAAGATTCAGCCACGAAGATCGTGCGCACGCTGCGGGAGGCTGGATATGTGGCTTACTTCGCAGGGGGGTGTGTGCGCGACATGGTGCGCGGAGTCGAGCCGCACGATTTTGATATTGCGACGGCGGCGACACCGGCTGAGGTGCAGCGGTTGTTTCCGCACACGGTGGCTGGCGGCGCGCAGTTTGGCGTGATTCTGGTGCTCGAAGCAGGTCAGTCATTCGAGGTGGCGACATTTCGCTGCGACGAGGCGTATCTCGACGGACGCCGACCGACTTCGGTCCGGTACGGCACGCCGGAGGAGGACGCGCAGCGGCGGGATTTCACGATCAACGGTCTCTTTCAGGATCCGCTGACCGGCGAGATCATTGATTTTGTGGGTGGCCGGGCGGACATCCAATGGCACATCGTGCGCGCGATTGGCACGGCGCACCGGCGGTTTGCGGAGGACAAGCTGCGGTTGTTGCGGTGTGTCCGGTTTGCCGCGAATCTGGATTATCTGATCGAGCCGGGCACGTTCGCGGCGGTGCGCACGATGGCGGCGGAGGTCAGCGTGGTCAGCGCCGAGCGGATTCGCGATGAATTACTGAAGATCATCACCCGACCGGGGGCGGGACGCGGACTGGACCTGCTGGCGGAGACCGGTTTGCTCGGTGCCATCCTGCCGGAGGTGGACGCGATGCGGGGCGTGGAACAGCCGCCGCAGTTCCATCCCGAAGGCGACGTGTTCACCCACGTGAAACTGATGCTTGATCACCTGCCGGCCAATCCCAGCCCGGTGCTGGCGCTGGCGGTGTTGCTGCACGACGTCGGCAAGCCGCCGACGTTTCAGCGCGCGCCTGACCGGATTCGCTTCCACGAGCACGACCGGGTCGGCGCGGAGATGACGGAAAAAATTCTGCGGCGGTTGCGGTTTCCGAACGAGACGATCGCGCAGGTGGTGACGTGTGTCGCGGAGCATATGCGCATGCAGCACGTGCGGGAAATGCGGACAGCGAAGGTGAAGCGGATTCTGCAACGTCCGACGTTTGCCGAGGAGTTGGAGTTGCACCGGATTGATTGTCTCGCCAGCCACCGGGATCTGAGCAACTATGAGTTTCTTAAACGCCACGCCACCGAGTTGCCGCCGGAAGTGGTCAAGCCCGTGCCGTTTCTGACCGGCCACGACTTGCTCGAGCTGGGACTCACGCCCGGTCGGCGGGTGGGACAGATTCTGCGCGAGGCGGAGGAGTTGCAGTTGGAGGAACGGCTGCGATCACGGGCGGAGGCGCTGGACTGGGCGCGCGCCCGCGTCGCTTCGCTTTCAAGCTCTCCTGAAGCAACAGGTACCGGCTGATGTTGTCGGGGCCGAGCACGCCCACGAGCCGGCCATCTTCCATGACCGGGAATCCCTGATAATGCTCCGCCATCATCTGTTCATGGACCCACGAGACTTTGTTGCGCGGGGATACCACCGGCGGATCCGCATCCATCGCCGCCGCGACCGGCGCGTCCTCGCCCTGCGTGTTGATGGCGTCAATGATCGCCTGCCGGGTCAACAGACCCGCGAGCCGCTCGCCGTCCCGCACGGGAAAATCATCCTGCCCCGTCCGGTACATCGCCGCCAACGCCGCGCGCAACGGATCATGCGGCGCGAGCGTCACAAAATCGCGCGTCATCACATCGGCGACTTCGATCTCCCGCAACAAGCTCCGCATCTTGACGGCTTTTTCTTCGCCTTCGGCGGCGAGGAAGATGAATGCGCCGAGAATGATCCACATCGCGGAAAACTTCAGGCCTGCCACGATGAACAAGAGGGCCAAGCCCTGGCCCACGGGCGCCGCCACGACGGTCGCGCGTCGGTAGGAAACGAAGAGCGCGAGCGTCGCCCGCAGCAACCGGCCGCCGTCCATCGGGAATGCCGGGATGAAATTGAAGGCGAACAAGCCGAGATTCACTCCCACCAGCGTCTTGAGCAGCCCGGCCATGTCGTGCGGGTAGCTCACCACCAAAAACTCGGTCGGCAATCCGGTGAAGGGCAACAGCACGCAGGCGATGATGAGGTTCATCAACGGCCCGGCCACCGTGATCGCGATTTCGTGCCAGGGATTCTCCGGAATCGTCCGCAACGCCGCCACCCAGCCGATGGGCGGCAACGTGATGCTCCGCACCTCCACGCCGAGTTGCTGCGCGACGACGCTGTGGCCGAGTTCGTGAATCACGATGCAGGCAAACACGGAGCACACCAACGCCACCGCCCAGCCCGCGCCGCTCCCCCCAGCCACGAGATAACCCTGATAGCCGATGAACGCGACCAGCAGTAAAAACGTCACGTGCAAACGCAACGCGATTCCAAAAATCCGTCCCACGGGCACTGACCAACGCATGCTCAACCGGTAGCATCGAAGCGCCGGCCGGAAAAGATGAAAGTGCGCCGCCGAACGACCGATTGCCCGATGCCGGAAAGCGTGGCAGAATCGGCCCCCATGGAACGGACGGCCGAGGAGCGACGATTGGAGGAGGACGCGGCGCGCAGTCGGAACTGGAAACGCTGGGGGCCGTATTTGTCGGAACGCCAATGGGGCACGGTGCGCGAGGACTATTCGGAAGGGGGCGATTGCTGGAATTATTTCCCGCACGATCACGCGCGGCGCCGCGCGTACCGGTGGGGCGAGGATGGCTTGCTCGGCATCGCGGACCGGGAATGCCGGTTGTGTTTTGCCGTGGCGTTGTGGAATGGCCGCGATCCGATTCTGAAGGAGCGGCTCTTCGGGCTGACCGGCCCCGAGGGCAATCACGGCGAGGATGTGAAGGAGTGTTATTACTATCTGGATTCCACGCCGACGCATTCGTACATGCGGGCGCTCTACAAGTATCCACAGGCGGAGTTTCCCTACCGGCAATTGGTGGAGGAGAATCGCCGGCGCGGCAAGCTCGACCCGGAATTTGAACTGACCGATACCGGCGTGTTCGACGACCAGCGGTACTTCGACGTGTTCGCCGAATATGCAAAAGCCGGTCCCGATGACGTGTTGATCCAGCTGACGGTGATCAATCGCGGCCCGGTTGCCGCGCCGCTGCATCTGTTGCCGACGCTCTGGTACCGCAACACGTGGGCGTGGGGTTGCCGACACGAGGGGTGTTGGATCAAACCCCGGTTGGCGCTCCAGCCAGACGGCGGCGTGATCGGCGATCATGTGAGTTTCGGGAAACACCGGCTCACCGCCAGCGGTCAGCCGCAGTGGTTGTTCACCGAGAATGAGACGAACACGCGCGTGTTGTTCGGCGTGGACAACTGGACGCCGTTCGTCAAAGACGCGTTCCATGAATATCTGATCCACGGCAACACCGCCGCGGTGAACCCGAAGCGCGTCGGCACCAAAGTCGCCGCGCATTATGTCTTTGAAATCAAACCCGGCCAGGAGGCGGTGGTGAAGTTGCGGCTGGCCGCGGAGCCGCGCTTGGCAAGCGCGGCGACAGAGTTTGATTCTGTTTTCGCGGCGCGACGGCGGGAGGCGGACGAGTTTTTTGCGGAGAAGTTGCCGGCGGCGCTTTCCTCCGAACAGAAACACGTGATGCGGCAGGCGTATGCCGGACTGCTGTGGTCGAAACAGTTTTATCACTACATCGTGCGCGATTGGTTGGAGGGGGACCCGAACATGCCGGCGCCACCGGCCAGCCGCAAAAGCGGGCGCAATCACGATTGGCCGCAGTTGTACAACCGCGACGTGATTTCGATGCCGGACAAGTGGGAGTATCCGTGGTACGCGGCGTGGGACCTGGCGTTTCACATGATTCCATTCGCGAAGCTGGACCCGCAATTCGCGAAGGAGCAACTCGTGCTGTTCCTGCGCGAGTGGTACATGCACCCGAACGGACAACTGCCGGCGTACGAGTTTGCGTTGGGCGACGTGAACCCGCCGGTCCATGCGTGGGCGTGCTGGCGCGTGTACAAGCTGACCGGCGCGCGCGGCGACCGCGACCGCACCTTCCTCTCCCGCACGTTCCAGAAGCTCGTCATCAACTTCACGTGGTGGGTCAACCGCAAGGATGCCGAGGGCAAAAACATCTTCGGCGGCGGCTTCCTCGGGCTCGACAACATCGGCGTGTTCGACCGCAGCAAACCGTTGCCGACCGGCGGGCACTTGGAGCAGGCGGACGGCACGGCCTGGATGGCGTTTTACTGCAACACGATGCTCGCGATGGCGCTGGAGCTGGCTCAGGACAATCCGGCCACCGAAGACATGGCGTCGAAATTCTTCGAGCACTTCATCGCGATTGCCGACGCGATCAACACGCACGGCGGCACCGGTTTGTGGGATGAGGCGGACGGGTTTTACTACGATCAACTCCACGTCCACGGCCAGACGCAACCGCTGCGCGTCCGGTCGCTCGTCGGGCTGATCCCGTTGCTGGCGGTGGAAGTGCTGGAGGAGGACGCGATTGAGAAACTGCCCGGCTTTCGCAAACGGCTGCAGTGGTTCCTCGACCACCGGCAGGATCTTGCCAAACATATTTCGTACATGAACGACGATGACCCGGCGCGCGGCCATGGCCACCGGCTGTTGGCGATTCCGTCCCGCGAACGGCTGGTGCGCGTGTTGCAGTACCTGCTCGATGAAAACGAATTTCTCTCGCCGTTCGGCATCCGGTCAGTTTCCAAGATTCACGGGACGAGCCCGTACGTCTTTCACGTCAACGGCGAGGAATACCGGGTCCAGTACGATCCCGCCGAAGGCACGAGCCATCTGTTCGGCGGCAACTCCAACTGGCGCGGCCCCATCTGGCTGCCGATCAATTACCTGCTCGTCGAAGCCTTGGAGCGCTACTATCATTTCTACGGGGACACGTTGAAGGTGGAATTCCCCACCGGCTCTGGTCTGTGGCTGACGTTGCAACAGGTCGCCAACGAATTGGCGCGCCGCCTCGCCAGCCTGTTCCTGCCCGACGCCACCGGCCACCGTCCCGTCCACAACCGCGATCCCCGGTATGCTGCTGATCCCGCGTGGAAAGATCTTGTCCTGTTCTACGAATACTTCCACGGCGAGACCGGTCGCGGCGTCGGCGCCTCCCATCAGACCGGCTGGACCGCGCTCGTGACCCGGCTGATGGAAGGGTGCCAGAGCCGCTAGTTTCTGTTGTGGGAGCACCCTTCCGGGCGCGACCGAACCATTCCGGAAAAACCGTGAGCTTGCTGTCGCGGCGCTCGATGAGCGCCGAATTTTAGTGCAAGGGCGTGCAGCGGCGGTCATAGACCGCCGTTACCGTGTGGCGATCGTAGGCAATCTGTGGGTGGTCGCGCCCGGAAGAGCGCTCCCACAATCGGAGTTGGTTACATTCCAGTAACGGGCTTATCGGCTGGCCAGTCCACGGTGAAGTCGAACGTCAGTTCGCGTTTCTCGCGCGGCTTCAGATCGAGCGTCCACGTCAGTTTGCCGGTCTCTTTTTCGAGGGCGGGGAGTTGCTCACCGGTGCCGACCTTGATTTCGTCGTTGGCGGAGACCGGGATTTGGTCGTACACGACAACGCGGGTGGGTTTGTCTTTGAAATTCTCCACGGTGATTTTGTAGGCGAAAACTTTTTTCTGCCGGTTGCGGAACAGGCCGGCCTTGCCGGTTTTGTCCTTCACTTCCTCGCGCTTCACGCGGATGCCCTCGTCCACGCCGAGGAACAGATCGAACGGCTCGGTCGCCGCGACCGTGGCGATGCTGCCGGTGCCCACGAAATCGGGCCCAACAAAGATGTTCACTGGCCCGCCGAGGAACGGGGCGGCGGTGTTGTTCGTGGCGGCGGCTTTCAAGTAGGCGAACGGCGAAAGTTTCGGCGTCGTTTCGTACCCGAAACTGGCCGGGATGGTTTGCGCGGCGATGGTCTGCCGGTGCGGCTCGCCGTCGCTCGGCACATCCGCCGGGCGCGGGACGCGAAACGTGACGGCGGTGACGCCGGTTTCGATTTGCATTTCCTGCGGCGCCGCGGCGATTTCGTCGGCCGGAGACTCGGTCGTCACGCCAGAAAAGTCCGCACTGGCCATTTTGGCTGCGCGGGGCGCAGTCGCTGCCGACAGCGGCATGACGTGCATAAAATCCACGATCCATTTGGCAAGGTCGGGCATCCGCGCGCCGACGGCGGGGCGGGCGGTGGAGAGGGTGAGGTTCACACCGCGCCAGTCTTCGCCGGTTTGCTGGCGGACGGTGGCGTTGTAGGTGAAATCCACGGCGGTCGCGTCGGCGAGCGCGCGGGCGTCGTAGAG
>CAZJCX010000085.1:8986-13206 GCA_964544425.1 uncultured Verrucomicrobiota bacterium | reverse complement strand
AGTGTCCGAGCTCCCGTGGACATCACCGCACCCGGGGCCCAACTCTTCGCTGGCCAAGGCACCAGTTACGCCGCACCGGCCGTGGCCGGCGCGGTGGCGTTGATGGCCGATGCGGCGCGGGGCGAGGGATTACCGGCTACGGCGCACGACGCGCGCGTGGTGAAAGTCAACCTGCTCAATGCGGCCACCAAGGTTCCCGGATGGAGCAATGGCCAGTCCGCCCATCCCAACGGCAATGGTGGTGTGCGCACCACGCAGGCACTGGACTACACGTACGGCACCGGCGCGATGAACCTCGACCGGACCTACGACCAATACCTCACCGGCCAAACCGACATCGCGGGCGTCATCGGGGGCACAACCAGCCAGGCGATTGGCTGGGATTTTGCCGAGGTGCAACTCGGACTCTCCACCGACATTGTCATCAACCACCTGCTGGCCGGTGGCTCGGAGTTTCGCGCCACGCTCACGTGGTTCCGCGACCGCATGATTGATTTCGACGCGGGGCTTGTGCTCGATAACGCATTCGCCGACCTGAATCTCCAAATCTGGAATAGCAACTTCACGACGCTCTATTCTGAATCCGTCAGCCCCTACAACGAATCCGAACACGTCGCGTTCGCCCTCCCCACCACAGGCTACTATGGCATCCGCGTCGCCTACGCGGCCAACCGGTTCGATCTCGTCGGTCTGACCTCCGAGGAATTTGCCGTCGCTTGGTGGGGCGTCTCGGCCGACATCGTCCCCGAACCAAGCATTGGCCTGTTGTTGCTGACGGGCGCCTTCTGGCTGCTCCGACGTCGTCGCTGACCGGTGCAAGCTTGCAAACACCGGTCGGCTGAGGAAAGATTGCCCGCATGAAATTTGCAGCGGCGCTGACGACTAAACGCGAATGGCACCAAGCAGTGGAGGATTTGATGGCGCAAATCAAACCCGTCTGGGGGCCGGCCAAAACGGACCTCGCCGTCTTCTTCGCGCATCCACAATTCATCGGCCCAATTGAAGACATTCTGGCGGCGGTGCGGAGTCGCACGGGCGCGCGTCATCTGATCGGGTGCACCGGCGCGGGCATCATCGGCACCGAGACGGAAGTTGAGGACGGACCGGCATTGTCGCTCTTGGTCGCGCAACTGCCGGGCGCGGAAATTACGCCGTGGCGGATCACCCAAGAGGAAATGGAAGAGGCGACGGGCCCGGAGTTCTGGCATTTCCAACTCGAAATCGCGCCGGCGGACAATCCACAAATCCTGTTGTTGGCGGATCCGTTCAGCGTGCAATCTATCCAGCTCGTGCAGCAGATGGGGAACGCCTATCCGGGCGCGCCAATCGTGGGCGGTCTGGCCAGCGGCGGCCGACAACCCGGTGACACGCGGGTGTTCTTGGATGACGAAATTTATGACGATGGCGCCGTCGCCCTCGCGTTGACGGAATCCGTCCGGCTGACGCCCATAGTTTCACAAGGCTGCAAGCCGATTGGGGAACCGCTGGTGATTACCCGTGCTGAGCGGAATGTCATTTACGAAATTGGCGGCAGACCACCCGTGAAAGTCTTGCAGCAACTGCTCCCCTCGTTACCGGCCGCGGATCAGCAACTCGCTCGCAACGCCTTGTTCATCGGGCGCGTCATCAACGAGTACCAAGAGGAGTACGGCCGCGGCGATTTTCTCATCCGCAATCTGATCGGCCAAGACCCCGGCAGCGGCGCGCTGGCGGTGGGCGACCTCGTGCGAACCGGCCAGACGGTGCAGTTTCAGGTGCGCGATGGCGCCACGGCCGATCTCGATTTTCGGGCGTTGTTGCAACACCAGCAGACACAGCGCCCGATCGGCGGCTGTCTCCTGTTCAGTTGTCTCGGCCGGGGCGAAGGGATGTACGGGGTCCCGCATCATGACATCCGGACGCTCCAAGAAATGATCGGCCCTGTTCCCGTTGCAGGATTCTTCTGCAATGGTGAAATTGGTCCCGTCGGTGACCACCCCTACGTGCATGGATTCACAAGTGTGGTCGCCCTGTTTTCGGAACCCACCCGCTAACGCAACGGCGCCGCCAAGCCGCGCGACAAAAATTCCCGCGCTTCTCTGTCCAACAGGATCACTGACGGCCCCGTTTCCGAGTTTGGCGGCAGAAGCAAATCGGTCGAGAATCCAAACTCAGTCAGGGCTTGCCGGTAGCTGACCGGGTCATCGGGATCCTCCACTTCCAATCCGAGCGCGCGCCCCACAACCGCGCAAAAATCATCCACGGTCGCGCATTGCCGGCCATCCCACCCGCCGAGTGGCTCCACGTTCCGCACCTCAAGGACGTTGATGCAATCCCCGCCGCCGCTGAGACTCAGCGCTTGCGCCAAGAGACAAGCGAGATCGCTTTGGCGCAAGCAGTCGGCAGGATTGCGGGCGGTGGCCCGCCGGGGTTGCTGCCACGCGGAACGGCTGGCCGGAGCCGGTTTTTCGGCTTTCACAATCTGCGGTGGACTGGATTTCTTGGGACGGCGCGCCGCCAGCGCAACACAGCCGGTCGCCTGTTGGAGCAGTCGCTCCGCTCGCAAGCAGATCGCCTTCAGTTTCTCCAACTCGACAGCGACGGCTTCGGTGTCGTCAATCTCGTGGCTGGCTTCGAGCCAACTTTGGGCGGTGCGGCCGACCTCGATCAGGCCGGTGAGGTTGATCAGATGTTGCTGGATACAATCGGCCCGAGAAAGGTCGTTGGTCTGCCGGGCGGTTCGCTCGGCTTCCGTCACGTCGGCGTGAATCGTCATCAAACGCGCCACGCAAAGGGTTGCCTCTTCACGCGGCGAAGCGCCGGCCACAACGGAGACGCCCAATATCATGAGTGACGCAACGCAGGACCAAACCATGTGGCAGCAGTGTAACGAGCCGCGGGGAAACCGCAAGCGAGAGATGGGAATTCGCGATTGAAAAGCCGCGCCTTGCGCCTATACTCGCGTTCTGACGAGAGTGATCGTGGGCGTGATGATGTGGTTATCGGCCAGTGCCGTAGCGATGCACGCGGCAGATGTGCCTCCGTTTCAAGTCGGCGAACGACTGCACTACCGGATCTTTTGGGGACCGGTCGTCATTGGCGAAGCGTCGCTTGAGGTGCGTGACATTGAACAGGTTGACGGTCACGATTGCTACCACCTCGTTGCCGAGGCCCGTACGGTCGGAGTCGGCCGGCTATTTTTGAAGTTGGACAGCGCGACCGAAAGTTGACTGGACGTGGACGAAATGTTCAGTCGCCGCTTTCACCAGAATCGCCAAGAAGGCCGGCGCCACAAACGAGCCGTCACTGATTTTGATTACACTCGACGAGAAGCTGTCACGCGCAACCTGTTGAGTGGCCGTGAAAAACGCTCACCCCTTGAGCAGCCAGTCCAAGACATCATCTCATCGCTTTATTTCGTGCGTTCACAGCCGCTCGCCTTGCACCAGGCTACACAATTCACGGTCAATGCGAGCGACAAAAACTGGCTGGTAATGTTTCGCCCTGACAAGCGGCAGAAGTTCGACTTTCGGCCGGTCGGCGAAGTGCATGCTCTGCGGATCGAACCCAGCCCCACGCTCCAATTTGTCGCCCAAAACAAAGGCCGGCTCTGGTTCTGGATCACCGACGACGGCCGCAAATTACCCCTGCAGGTCAACTCCACGATGGCCATCGGCACCGCCAAACTCGTATTGCACCGCGTGGACCAAGCCGCCACCGCCAAACTCACCCGCGCACCAACCGCCGTCCTCGCTGCGCGCTGAGTCACATGAATTCCAAGCGCCTGCATTCGATTCTGACTCGCATGGCCGCCCAACGCATTCTCGTCGTCGGCGACGTCATGCTCGACCATTTCATCTGGGGTCGCGTCGCCCGCATCTCACCGGAGGCACCGGTGCCCGTGGTCGAAGTTACCAAGGAAGACTCCTATCCCGGTGGCGCCGCCAACGTCGCTCGCAACGTCCGCGCGCTCGACGGCCACTGCCACTTGCTCGGCCTGCGAGGCAATGACCGCGCGGGCGAAGAGCTATGTGCGATCTTGACGGAACGCAAGATTGACACAACCGGGTTACTGGTTGACCAGCAGCGCCCCACCACGGTCAAAACAAGGATCGTCGCCCACCGGCAACAAGTTGTTCGTATTGACAAAGAACGGACCGACCCCGTCAGCCCTCAGATGGCCGACAGGCTGCTCACGCAGTTCGAGCGCGCGCTGCCGCGCGTGACCGGCATCATTTTCG
>CAZJCX010000085.1:6222-8920 GCA_964544425.1 uncultured Verrucomicrobiota bacterium | reverse complement strand
CGGCAAGATCACCGCCGCCGACCCTAACGCGCGACAGCCGCTCCATTTCCGCGGACTGACCGTCGTCACACCCAACCGCCGCGAAGCGTTTGCCGCCGTCGGCGTCCCCTACACCGAACCCACGGGCCATGCGCTGCAGGACTCGGCGTTGCTGGATGTGGGCCGACGCCTGCTCCGCCACTGGCGACCCGCGAACCTCCTGATCACTCTCGGTGAGGACGGCATGTGCCTGTTTCGGGACGGCAAAAAACCGCACCATATCCCGACCGTCGCGCAGGAAGTGTTTGATGTTTCCGGCGCGGGCGACACCGTGATCGCGACGCTGGTGCTGGCTTTGGCGGCGGGCGCCAACGCCGTCGAAGCCGCCGAGATTTCCAATCACGCCGGCGGCATTGTGGTGGGCAAGGTCGGCACGGCGACTTGTTCGCGGGAAGAATTGGCCGCAAGTTTCGCCCACAGCCGCCAATCCTGACCCTCCGTCGTCACGCGACTGGCGTGAGGTCGCCGCGTTTCTTCTTCAACTCGTCGAGTTGGGGTTTCAGCACGGCGTTGTAGCAATCCGGGCAGACGCCGTGGCTGAACTTCACGTCGGCATGCGCTCCAATGTAGTTTTCCACCTGCTCCCAGTAGTTGTGATCGCCACGGATTTTTTTGCAGTAGCAACAAATCGGCAACAACCCCTGCAACACTTTGACCTTCGATAGCGCCTCTTGCAATTCAACCACCCGCGCCGCCAACTCGGCCTGCAACTCGATGATCCGTTCGCCGACCTGCAACCGCGCCTGGAGTTCTCCCCGGTCGAACGGCTTCGTCAGATAATCGTCCGCGCCCGCCTCGAGCGCCGTAATAATGTCTTCCTTCCGCCCCTTTGCCGTCAGCAACACCAGATACGGACTGGGCGACCGTTCCAACGACCGGACGCGGCGGCAGACTTCCACCCCGTCCACCTCGGGCATCATCCAATCGAGCACCGCCAGTTGCGGCGCGTCCGGCTTCTGCATCTCCGCCCACGCCTCCGCGCCATTCCGCGTCACCACCACGGCGTAATTCCATTTCGCGAGTGTCGTCTCCAACACCTTGCAGGACACAGCGTCGTCTTCGGCGATTAAGATTCGTTTATCAATCATGGCCCGCTCCTACGTGTTTGCCGTTACCCGGGTTTGTTCCGCCAACAACGCGTTCAATCGGGTCAGCATTTGCTCCAAGTCCGCCAGTCGCGCTGCGGCGCCGGTCAGTTGCTTGCCTTCACCCATGTCCTCCAATTCCTGGCACGCGGCAAACGCGGCGCTGCGGCCGAAAATCCCCACGGAACTTTTCAACTTGTGCGCGGCCTGCTCCAGCTCCGCGCCATCGCCCTGGGTGACCGCGGTGCGAATTCGTTGAACTAAGTCCGGCACCTCGCGTTGAAACAGCTCCACCACTTCTCCAAACAACTCCCGGTCGCCATCCATCTGCTCCAGCGCGGCCGCGAGATCAAACCCATCTTCGCCCCTGTCTGATGCGACAGCAGGCTCGGCGGGCGTCTTCTCCTCAATCAACTCAATCAGCTTCCGCGCGTCGAGCGGTTTGGAAATGTACGCATCCATGCCCGCCGCTAAGCACCGCTCACGATCACCCGTCATCGCATGAGCCGTCATCGCAATGATCCACTGATGCTTGCCGGTTTTCGCCTCTAGTTCGCGAATGATGCCGGTGGCCTCAAACCCGTCCACCCGCGGCATCTGCACGTCCATCAACACCACATCAAAACTTTCCCGCTCCAGCGCGCACAAGGCTTCCTTGCCGTTGTTGGCGACGGTGACGTGGTGCCCGCGCTTTTCGAGAATCCGCACGGCCAGCCGCTGGTTGACCGGGTTGTCTTCCGCCAGCAGCAACCGCAGCGGTCGAGCCACCGCCGGCAGCGGCTCATCGGCAGGCCGGTCCGCCTTGATTTCAAACCGCCCTCCGATGGCGGTCATGATTAAATTGAGCAAGTCCGACCGGCGCACTGGTTTCGTCAGGTAGCCCGCCATGCCCATCTTGCGGCTGTGGGTGGCCACGCCGGTTCCGCAGGCGGAGGACAACATGATCAACGGAGTGCGTTTCAGGACGGAATCATTCTGAATCTCACCGGCCACCGTGAAACCGTCCATGTCCGGCATCATGTAATCCAGCAACACCAACGCGAAGGGATGCCCGTCACGCGCGGCTTGCCGCAACTGGGTCAACGCCTCCAACCCGCTGCCAACCGCGACCGGCTGCATCTGCCAACTGGTAAGGATTTCCTCCATGATCCGGCGGTTGGTGAAATTGTCGTCCACGATCAACACCGGCAACCCGCGCACGTCCACCGGGCTGCTGGTTTCCGCCGTGGTCGCCGCGCCATCGGCCAACGCGACCGTTACCGTAAAGTGGAACGTGCTGCCTTGGCCGGGGAGACTCTCCACCCAAATCCGACCGTTCATCATCCGCACCAGTTGCAGCGAGATCGAAAGTCCCAAACCGGTGCCGCCAAACTTCCGCGTCGTCGAGCCGTCGGCCTGCGTGAACGCTTCGAAGATGAGATGTTGTTTATCCTCCGGAATCCCAATGCCGGTATCGCGCACCGAGAAGTGTAACGTGACGTCGCGTTCCGTCTGTGCTTCGACCTCCGCCGTGACGACCACTTCGCCCTTGTCAGTGAACTTGATCGCGTTGCCGACCAGATTGACGATGATCT
>CAZJCX010000085.1:0-6146 GCA_964544425.1 uncultured Verrucomicrobiota bacterium | reverse complement strand
ACCCTTTCTGGTGGGCGCGAAACGCCAGCGTGTGCAGCGTCCGCTCCAGATCATCCCGCAACTCGAATTCGACCGGGTCCAACTCCATTTTACCGGCCTCGATCTTCGAGACATCCAAAATGTCGTTCAACAGCGTCAGCAACGTGTCCGCGGAATCCTTCACGGTCTGCAAATACTCACGCTGCTCCGTGTTCAGTTGCGTATCGAGCGCGAGTTCCGTCATCCCGATGATGCCGTTCATGGGCGTGCGGATTTCGTGGCTCATATTAGCCAGAAACTCGCTCTTCGACCGGGTCGCCTGCTCGGCTTTTTCCTTCGCCGCCCGCAACTCATCGTCCTGTTGCTGAATTTGCGCGAGCATTCCGTTGAATTCCGCCGCTAACAGCCCAATCTCATCTTCGCTGGATGGCCGGGCGCGCAACGAGTAATCGCGGGTGCTCGACACGCGCCGCGCCGTGTCCACGAGTTCCAACACCGGACGCGAAAGCCGCCGTTGAAACCACGCCGAAACCAGGAACGCCACCAATCCGGCCGCGAGCAGGATGCCCGTCACCAACCGCGCGTAGTCAGCCATGCGCTCGTAGAATCCGCGCAACTCCGCCTGAATGAACACCACGCCGCCTTGCTTACCGCGCACCACTACCGGCTGCACGACCGTCAGTATGCCCCTCTCGATCCGATCCAAGTTGTTTTCCTGCAGTTCGGGAATTTCCGTGAACATGCTCACGTCGTCGCGCAGATATTTCAGCAGCAACCGCCGGTCGTTGGCATAGACACAGGCGGTGGTGATGGACCGTTGCGCCGTCAACCACGCGTGCAACTCCCGCGCTTCCGCCGGCGCGTCCACCTCCAAGCCCATCTCCATCTTGCGGGCCACCAGATCCGCCAAAACGGTTAGTTCCCGCGTCAGATCGCGCCGAAACCGGACGTACTCGTAAATGCTGAACGCAATGCAGATGAGCAGTGCGGCCGCCAAGCCGGTGAGCATGTTGCTGGCGGTGAGTTTCCACTGCAAAGATTTAATTTTCAGGAAGCGCATGAGTTCGTTGGTCGTGCCGAACCCATGGTTGAGCAGATGAAGTGCCACCGCGACTGTCGGGGCCCGCCTCCAAGCAGTTGCCGCTGCGGCGTTTCAGCGCAAATTACCGAAGTACGTTTTCGTGCGGCTGAACATTCCTGTTCGCCCGCTCCGTGACCCGCACCAGCTCGGCCGTCACCAAACATACGTCGTCATCGAAGTCACCCGCCGGCGTGAACTCCCGCGCGACGGCAATCAACTCCGTCAACAATCGCGCTGCCGGCTGCTCCAATCGCTCCCGCACCGCCGTCACCAGTCGCGCCTGTCCGAACGGCTCCCCATCCGGGCCGGGCGCTTCATACAACCCATCGGTGAACAACAACACCGAATCACCGGCCGCCAACACCGTCTCCTGTGTGGCCAGTTGCGTCTCCCGGAACAGCCCCAGCGCCGCGCCGCTCCCGCGTAGAACCTCGACTTGGAGCCTTTCCCGGCGCAGCACCAGCGGACTTGGATGCCCGGCGTTCGCATACCGCACCCGCCCGGAGTCCGTGTCCAACACCAGATAAAACGCCGTCGCGAAGATCGGAGTGCCACAGGACTGCAACGTGTCCAGCAACCCCGTGTTGATCCGCGTCAGAAACTCGCCCGGCTCGGCTGCGTACTCGCGCCATTCGTTGACCAAGCCGCGCAAGATGGCCGTGACCAGTGCCGACCGCATGCCATGCCCCATCACGTCGCAGATCAACACCCCCGCCAGCGTGTCGGAGAGCGCGACCACATCAAAAAAGTCGCCACCCAGTGTCGAGGCCGGTTGATACTGATGCGCAAACCGCACCGCGCTCGTCGCCACCGGCACGCCGCGCGGAAATGTCGGGTAATGCGCCGGCAGGAACGCCATTTGAATCTCCCGCGCCAACACCAAATCCTCCTGCGTCTGAATCGTTCGCCGCGTCAGCGCGTGGGCGTACTTCTCCAACCGCTGCTCCGCCTGTTTCCGCGCCGTCACATCCCGCGACAACCCAAACGTCCCGATGATGCGCCCATTCTTGTCACGCAACGGCAGCTTCGTCGTCGAAACCCACGTCACCCGACCGTCCGGCCAGGTCTCACGCTCCTCGCGGCCCACGATCGGCTGACCGGTGCGCATGACCCCCTGCTCATCCTCGAACGCCTGCTGTGCATGCTCGTTCGAGAAGATGTGATAGTCCGTCTTGCCCTCCGCCTCGGCCGGGTTCTTCAGCCCGACCCACTCGGACATCGCTTTGTTCACCCGGATGAACCGGCTGTGCTCGTCCTTGAAATAGATGTGGTCGGGAATGTTGTCCATTAAGCCCTGCAACAACGCCTGCTGCCGCGCCAATCCTTCCTCCGCGCGCTGGCGCTCCCGAACTTCCGACTGCAACGCCGTATTCGCCGCTTCCAACTCCCCCGTCCGCGCCCGCACCCGTTCTTCCAGTACCGCCTGGGAATGCGCCACCTCCTCCGTCATCTTGTTGAACGCCCGCGCCAACGCCCCGATCTCATCCTCGCTTTCCACCATCACGCGCGCATCCCAACCGCCATTTGCAATGGCTTCCGCCATGTTCGCCATCCGCCGAATCGGATTTGTGAACCGCCGGGCGACGACATACGCCGCCACCAACCCCAACGCCAGCACGCTCAACTCGACGATCACAAACATCCGCCGCAACCACGCGATCGGCGCGTAGCCTTCCTCCGCATCCATCTTCGCCACGATCCCCCACCCCTGCTGCGGCACCGGTAGAAACGCCGCCAACACTTCCTCGCCCCGGTAATCTCGCTCCCGCGCGTACCCCGCCTGACCGGCCAGCGCACGCGCCATGATCGGGGCAGCGGTCGCCGGCATGTCGGGAATCGGACAACCCTGCCGGTTCGGCAGCAGAAAATGCAGCACCCCGTCCTCCAGCGCGGCCACCAGCACCTCGCCGGTGTCCCCCAGCCCGCTCGCGTCCGAAAGCATCCGCAACAACGGCGTCGCATCCGACCGCAACCACACCACCCCCACCGGCTGCTCCGCCACCACAACGGGCGCCGTGGCCACGGCCTCATGCCGCCCCCCCCGATGGACAACCCGGCTCATCCACGGTTCCCGCGCCGCCACCTGAAACTCCGGCCGCGCTGACCAATCCTCACCCAACCGCGATGACTCGGTCGCCATGACAACGCGCCCGTTCAAATCGGTCACCGACAATTCGAGAAAATCCGGGCTGGTTCGCAACGCATCCGTCAAGATGCGCTGCCCTTCGGCGGAGCGGTCAGCCGTCGCCATCGCGTCCGCCAGCAACTCACGCAGCCGAGTCCGGGACGCGACCAAGGCCACCCGCTCCTTTTGCCGCGACACATAGTCGAGCAAGAGTTGCCGGCGATGCAGCACGACAATGGAGAGCCGGTCATCAATTTGCTGGCTCAGTGTCCGGTGGGCAAAGATATAACTGACCCAACTCAAGCTCGCGGCCAAGACGATGACCACCGCCGCGACAAATAACGCCAATTTCAGCCGAATGGATGTCCCAACAGTTCCTGCCATAACCAGCCACGGCCAACGCGAGCCGACTCCTGCCAAAACCCTACCGCACCCGCTCCGAAACGTACAGTCCAACTTGGCCGCCTTGACGAACCGCACCCCTTTCGCCATAGTCCGCGCCACCATGACCGACAAAAAGACCCCGCCGTTGATGGAAAAAATCGTCGCGCTCTGCAAGCGGCGCGGGTTCATCTTTCAATCCTCCGAAATCTACGGCGGCATCAACGGCTTCTGGGACTACGGCCCGGCCGGCGCCGAGTTGAAGCGCAACATCAAAGACGCCTGGTGGAACGATGTCGTCCGCCGCCGCACCGATGTTGTCGGCATCGAAGGCTCGATCATCTGCCATCCGCGCATCTGGGAAGCCAGCGGCCACACCACGGCGTTCACCGATCCGATGGTGGACTGCAAGAAATGCAAAGGCCGGTGGCGCGCCGACCAGTTGCCGGACACCAAGTGTCCCGAAGGCGGGCCGCACGACTACACCGAGGCCCGGCAATTCAATCTGATGTTCGAATCCCACGCCGGTCCGATCAAGGACGACGCCAACAAGGTCTATCTCCGCCCCGAAACGGCGCAGGTCATCTTCGCGCAATTCAACAACGTCCTCAGCGTCTCCCGGCAGAAAATCCCGTTCGGCATCGCGCAGATGGGCAAGGCGTTTCGCAACGAAATCAACCCGCGCAACTTCACGTTCCGCAGCCGAGAATTCGAGCAGATGGAACTCGAGTTCTTCATCAAACCCGGCACCAGCGCTGAGTGGCACGAGTACTGGGTCAAGGAACGCCTCAAGTGGTACGAAACCATCGGCCTGCCGGCCAGCAAACTGAGCTGCTACACCTACAAGAAAGATGAACTCGCCCACTACGCCAGCGCGTGCGTGGACGTGATGTTTGAGTTTCCGTTTGGCGTGCAGGAATTGGAAGGCATCGCAGCCCGCGGCGATTTCGACCTGAGCCAACACCAGAAATTCTCCGGCAAGTCCATGGAGTACTTCGACGACGAAGCGAAAGAGAAGTTCATCCCCCACGTCGTCGAACCCAGCGCCGGTGTGGATCGCATCGCGCTCGCCCTGATCTGCGCCGCGTTTGCCGAAGAAGAAGTCGCGCCCGGTGATGTCCGCACCGTCATGCGCTTTGCCCCGCGCATCGCCCCGGTCAAAGTCGCGGTGTTCCCGCTCCTGCGCAACAAACCGCCGCTCGTCGAAAAAGCCCGGCAGGTCTTCCAACTTCTCCAACCGCATTTCACCACCGACTGGGACGACCGCGGCAACATCGGCAAACGCTACCGGTATCAGGACGAACAAGGCACACCGTGGTGCGTGACCATTGACTTTGAGACGCTCGGCGAAAAGGCCCCGAGTTGGCCGACACCGTCACCCTCCGCGACCGCGACACGATGCAACAAGAGCGGATCAAGATTGCCGACCTCGTGCCGTTGATTTCAGATAAACTCCGCGCCTCTACTGCAACGCCATCTCCCGCGCGCTGACCCCGCCCGGCTGCAACACCTCCAACGCCTCCCCCACTAGGAACAACGATCCGGTCACCACCGTCTGCTCACCGGACCGCCGCGCCTGCAACGCCTCCGCCACACTCCCCGCCACGGTCGCGTTCGGAAACAACTTCGCCAACTCATGCGGGTCGCTCGTCCGCTCGCTCCGGACCGGCACGCAGACCACCCGCCGCGCCACTGGCGCGAGAATTTCGCACACCCGCCGGTAGTCTTTGTCTTTCAACACCCCGAGAATCAAGTCCACCGGCTTGGAGCCGATCGTCGCCACCAAAGCCTCGGCCGCCGCCGGATTATGCGCCCCGTCCAACACCACGTCCCCGATCACCTGAAACCGACCGGGCCACTTCGTTTTCCCCAACCCGACCGCCAGTTGCCCGTCGGTGAACTTCAGGCCGCTCGCCCGCAACGCCGCCACCGCCACCGCGCAGTTCCAACGCTGATGCTCACCAGCCAACGGCGCGGCCAGTGCCGGTTCCGCGACCACCGTGAGCGGAGAACCGAGCCGGTCCGCCTCTTTGCGAATCACCGCCAACGGCCCCGACTCGCGCACACCCGTCACCACTGGCACACCCGGCTTGATGATCCCCGCTTTCTCCCGGGCAATCTGCTCCAGCGTGTCACCGAGATACTGCATATGATCGAAGCCGATGGTCGTGATGACGGACACGAGCGGCGTCACGATGTTTGTCGCATCCAATCGCCCGCCCAACCCCGTCTCCCAGACCACGACATCCACACGTTGCTCCCGGAAATAGTCCAACGCCATCGCCGTCACCGTCTCGAACAACGTCAGTTCACGCGGCAACCCCTCGCGCGCTGGTCGGATCCGCTCCAACAACCGCACGATGTCCGCAGGCGCGCACGGCTCGCGATTGATCCGAAATCGCTCCGTGAACGAGACCAGATGCGGCGACGTGTACAACCCCGTCCGGTAGCCTGCCTCCGCCAACACCGAATGGCACATCGCCGCGACGCTGCCCTTCCCGTTGGTCCCGGCAATGTGGATGAAGCGCAGCGCGTGTTCGGGATGCCCCAGCAGGTCGGCCACCGCTTGCATCGTCTCCA
>CAZJCX010000084.1:9136-13577 GCA_964544425.1 uncultured Verrucomicrobiota bacterium | reverse complement strand
TCAATCGGATCAACGACGACCGGGTGAAACGCGGTTTGAGACCGATCGGCGCTCCCGGCTACATCTACGTGCCCGCTGACCAACGCGCGCCGGCGGCAGTGCCGACCGCGGACGATACACCCCGCGAGTTGCGCTGGATTGACCTTGTCAACAAGCCGGAGTTTTGGCCGACGCACTGCGCCATGAAAGTCACCTTTGATTTCGAGCAGGGCACAGTGAAAACCGGGCAGAAGGTCAAAGTCGACAACCTCACGCGGAACGAGATCGAGTTGAGCACGCTGGACGACAAACTTCAGTTTGTGGCCAAACCGGATGAAACGGACGTGCTGGCGGTGGCCAACGAAGCTTACGCCAAGCTCACTCCCAAACAACGGGCCGTGACGTATGACTCGCTCCTGCAGCGGAAAGATTTGTGGCCCTACAAGGTGAAAATTGCCCAGACCTTCGACCTCGGCGCGGGCAAACGCGTGAACGCCGGGGATGAAGCCATCGTGCGCGATGTGTTGCGCGGCAAGATTAACGTCGTATCCACCAAGTATTGGGTGAACTTCGATGTGGCTGGTCCGGCCACGGACATCCTCGCGCAAGCACGCAAGTTCGTCGAAGACCCCAACGGCGCGCCGTCGCGGATGACGGCGGATTTGGAGGGCAAACTCATCAACTCCGTCACCGGCCAACCCGATCCGTTGCCGGCCGATGCGCAGCTGCGTTACATCGTGTTTTACCGGGGTTCGAGCACCTGCCCGATCACGCAGAAGTTCACGCCGACGCTCGTGAAGTACTACAACGACACCAAACCGAAGCATCCCGAATTCGAGATCGTCTATATCATGACCGAGACGCCGGAAAACACCGGCAAGTTCGCGAAGGAAGCGGGCTTCTCGTGGCGCGCGCTGGATTACGACACGGCCGGCAAGCTGGCGTTTGCCGGTAAGGCCATCGGTGATCTGCTGCCGCAACTCATCGTCTATGACCGCGCCGGCAACGTCCTCGCCAACGGCACGCAACAAACCACGCCTGCCGCGCTGGCCAAACTCGATGCGTTGTTGAACCAACCCAAGGAATAACGGAATGAAACCGATCTTCGGAATTTTTCTAATCGTCACGACAGCGGCGCTGGCCGCGCCGAAAGTGGAGGAGCAGGCAGTCGGGCCGGCTAGCAAGGTGATCGGGTACTCGATCAGCCCACGCGGGACGCATCTCGCGGCGCTTGTGCCGAAGGGCAGCCGGTACGCCATATGGATGGACGGCGTGGAAGGGCCGAAGATTGATGAGTATTTGGGAATCAACGGCCAACCAGGTGGGCACAGCGGCTTGGGCATGTTGCAGGTGGCGTGGTCGGATGACGGCGCACGTTGGGCGTATCTGGCGAAGATGGGCAGCGAGTATGTCGTCATGGTGGACGGCAAGGAATTCGCCCGCGGACCGATCTCGAATGAGGTCGGCGTGCGCGACCTAAAGTTTTCAGGGGGCGGGAAACATCTGCTCTACTACACATTTGAAAAACAAGGCGCGGAGATGCGCGCGGTCATTGACGGCAAGCCCGGCCCAGTGAGCGGCAGCTCGATTCAAGTGGTATTCAGTGTGGACGGGACGCAATGGGCTTATACCGGCAACGAACCGGGCAAGTATCCCGAAGTGAAATGGGCCGTGGTCGGCGACCGGCAGGTCAAATACTTCGGCGACGATTTGCAATTTACCGGCACCGGTCATCTCGTCGCGCAAGCCGCCGGCAGCGGATTCGAGGCGTTGATTCTCGATGGCAAGCCGGCGTTGCAGGTGGCGGACATCCAAAATCTGTGGGTTTCCAAATTCAGCGGCGGCCACGTCGCGGCGTTTGTGATACCCAAGCCCGGCGCGCCGAGCGTGCTCGTTGTGAACGGCAAAGCCGTGCCCGGCACGGAAGGCTGTCAGGTGCGCACAGTGCATTTCAGTCCCGACGGCAAACGGTTCGCAGCGGAGTGCATGTCGCCGACGATGTCGCACTTTGTGATGCTCGACGGCAAGAAGCAGCAGGAGTATCGCGCCATCTCGAATTTCCAGTTCTCGCCCGATTCCTCGAAGGCAATCTACAACGTCGCAACCGCGGCCGGCCAGTTCCTCATCGTCGAAGAAGAAGAGTCCGACGCCTATCCGACCGGTATCTCCCCCGTGATCGGCGGCGGCGGCAAGCGAATCGGTTATATCGCGCGGAACGGCGCGCAAACGTTCGTCAGCCTGGACGGCAAACTCACTGAGCGGAAGAGTGCCGACAACCTGACGTTCAGCCCCGACGCTTCGCGCTATGCATATCAAGTCGGCGATGGTTTTACAGGTGGTCTGTGGCTCGATGGCGTGGAACAACCCGGCTTCCGCGTGCTTCCTCCCCAGGAGGGCGCGCCCGTTCCCGGCGTTTCCTACGTGGCGATCCCAGGCGTCGGCTTCCAGCGCAGGTTCGAAGGACGCGCCGCTGCGCCGCTGCTCGCGTTCAGTCCCGACAGCAAACACTACGCGCATGTCGGATGTCCGCCCGGCAAAATCGGGGAGAAAGGCTTTGTGCTCGACGGCAAACTGATCGTGACCGGCCAGCACACCGGCAACCACTGGATGCCGCGGTTCAGTCCCGACAGCCAACATCTGTTCACCGTGCATCAGATTCCCGGCGGTTTCTTCCGGCTCGACGTGGACGGCCAGCCCGCGGTGACGTTCGCCAACGACACGATCTGCACGTTGGCCGGCAACTGGGAGTTTGGCAGCAACGGCGCGCTGACCTTTGTCGGCGTGACCGATGGCAACCTGAAACGCTACCGGGTCACCGCGTCCGCAGACACGAACCTCGAAACCTTGCTCAAAGGAGTAAAATGAAAACAATCCTGATGCTGCTATTTGCATTCGGCGCGACTGCGTTCGCCGCGCCGAAAGTCGAAGAAACCATCATCGGCCCGACCAAGGAAGGCGGGGCGTACACCGTCTCCTCCAACGGCGCGCACGTCGCTTATTCGGGCAAGAAAGGCGCGCGCTTCTACGTGAACGTGGACGGCGTCGTCGGTCCGGAGTTCGACGCGCTGTATAAATCCAACGGCCCGGAATATTTCTATCCGCAGAAGGCGGGCGTGTGGCGCGGGAGCGCGGGCGGGATGGAAGGCAACGACGCCCCGGTTCTCTTCACCCCAGACGGCACGCACTACTCTTACTCGGGCCGGCAGGGCGACGATTACGTGGTCATTCTGGACGGCAAGGAAGTCGGCCGTTTTCCCGCCTTGTCGCGGGACCGGCTTGGGCCGACGCTCTCGCCCGGCGGCAAGTTTGTCTATTGGAACGAAGTGAAACTGGAGCAGGGCCGCGGCATCGGACGCACGGTCATCAACGGCAAAGCCACCGAATGGGGCATGCCCGTTGTGCCGGTGTTCAGTCCGGACGAATCCCATTACGCCTGGAGCGTCAGCACGGAGCGCATGGGCAAACCGGCGGTGTATCTGGATGGCAAGAACACGGGTTACACGGGCGGCAAGCCGGTGTTTTCCGCGGACAGTTCGGTTCTGTTCACCGTCGGCCACGAGGGCGGGCAGGCGGCCGTCCAAGTCAATGGCAAGCCCGTCATCAAGGGCGTGCAAGTCACGAAGATCGTCCCGGCACCGGTCGGTCGCGGTTACGCGGCGATCGTGCGCCAGTTGGTGAACAACAAGCCGGTCGACTTTCTCTACATTGACGGCAAGCAAGTGCCCGAAAGCCACCACGCACAGGACGTGTGGTTCAGTCCCGACGGCAAGCGCTACGCGGCCGTGTGCAAAGACCCCTTCGGCGGACCGTTTGCCATGCTCATTGACGGGCAGGCGTACGAATTCGCCCGCATTGATGCCGCGCCGCCGTATTGGACGCCCGACAGCTCGAAAGTGATCTTCACTGCCGGGACGGCGAACGGCAGTGTGGTGGTGGTCAACGACGACATGTTCCCCTACACGGAGGCGTTCGGCGGCGTCACCATGCCCAAGACCGGTGGGCGGTTCGCGTGGGCCGCCTTCACTCCGGGGCGCGGCGGCACGGTCATGATTGACGGGAAACCCGCGCTCCCCGCCAGCACCTATCCCACAAGCGCGATCACCTTCAGCCCGGAAGGTTCACGCTACGCTTTCCTCGCCGCGCCCATCGGTCGCGGCGAAGTCGGCGGGCTGATCATTGACGGGGCAATGCTGAAGAACTTCACGCCCGGCTTCCTCGCGCGCTGGTTCACGGAAGGCATGAACGCGCTCGTCCCGTTTGAGTTCAGTCCCAACGGCAAACACATCGCCCACCTCGGGCGCGCCGCCGGAGCGCCGGCGAATTCGCTCTATGTTGACCAAAAACTCGTCCATCGCGACTCCAAGAACGCCTTCTTCACGACCTTCACGCCCGACAGCCAGCATCTCTACTGGATCGTCCTCGACCTGCGGCGCATGTCGGATGTTTACGTGGACGGGCAACT
>CAZJCX010000084.1:6097-9126 GCA_964544425.1 uncultured Verrucomicrobiota bacterium | reverse complement strand
GCTATTTCTTCCGCGAAATGACGGGAGCGTTTGCCGTGGATGCCAACGGCGTGGCGACCTTCCTTGCCGAAGACGGCGACGTGGTGAAACGCTACCGCATCACGCCTGATCCCGATGCCAGCGTCACAACGCTGCTTGCCAGCGGCACGACGACGACCGCGGCCGTCGCGCCCGCCAAGCCAGGACCCGCGAAACCGACTGCCGCTCCTGCAGCAACGCCAACACCCGTGGCCAGCGCCAAGCCTGCTGCCCCGGCGCGGCCGTTGACGTGGGCTGACCTCGTCAATCACCCTGAACGCTGGCCGGACACCACGAAGGTCAACGTCGGTCTCAAATTCAGCAACGGCGCGCTCGCCGCCGGCAGCACCGTCCGCATTGAGAACGTCACTTCCGCCGGGGCGATGCTCATCGCGCCGCAAGGGTTCGCGTTCAATGTGAAACCCGAACACTGCGACCTCCTCGAAGCCGCCAACGCGCAGTGGTCGAAGTTCACCCCGGAACAACGCGATCTCACCGCGCAAAAACTCGCTGCCGACCCCACGCTCTGGCCCGGCAAAGTAAAAATCCTCGAAGCCGGCATTTTCGGCTCGCTCAAAGTCCCCGCCGGCACCGAATGGCCGTTGATGCACGTCAAACCTGACGAAGTCGGCATCTCACATCCCCAAGCGAAAGAGATGCTGATGTTCGCCTTCAACTACACCGACCTCTTCGCCCGTGCGCGCGAACTCGTGCTGTTGCCGGTTGAGCAGCGTCCCGGTCGCATGGCCGCGTCGCTGGAAGGTGTGACGATTGATAACACTGGCAAACCCGCTGCCGTGCCTAAAGCGAACTACTACGTCTTCTACTTCGCCGCCTCCACGTGCCCGCGCTGCAAAGTGTTCACCCCGAAATTCGTTGAGCACTACAAGAAAACGCTCGCCGACCGGCCAGACGTCGCGTTCGTCAGTTGGCCGACCGACGCGACCACGCCAGCGTATTTCCAGCACGCCCGCGAAAACAACATTCCGTGGCCGACCCTGCCGGTCGAGCGGAAGAATCTCTTCGCGAATCTCGGCGTGTTTGAGATACCCGGTATTCTCGTGGTGGATCGGTTCGGCAATCGGCTGTTGGCGACGAATCAGATTCGCGGTCAGCCGTTGGAAGCGGCTGATGCGGCCCTGGGGCAGTTGAACGCGGTGTTGCGGAAGTAGGGGCGGAGCGCAGAACGGCGGCACAACCGAGACGGTTGTGCCACGGGGATTTGATGGCCGACGTCTCGGGGGCTTTGCCGGGGTGAAGGCGGCGGTCACAGACCGCCGCTACAGTTCGGCGTGGGGGAGGAGTTTTTCGTAGTCGGCGACACTGCTGCCGGCGAGGCAACATTCGATGATCTGGCGACCGAGGGGCGTGAGGTCTTTCTCGAGGTACTGGCGCAACTCGGAGTGGAAGAAGCTCTCGAGGACTTTCGCGCCGGCATCGTACGCTTCGGGGCCGACTTCGGGTTGGGTGTCCACTTGAAGGAGCCAGCGGGGGATCATGCGACCTTCGATTTGAAGTTGGTAAAGCGCGTAGCCGAGCAACGGGCAGCGCGCCGGTTGGATTTGGTCGGGCTTGAATCGGGCATGGCCGCGGCGGGCGAGGTATTCGCGGGCGATCCATTGCGGGGTGAAGCCGACCGCCCACGCGCCGACGTGTTGGTTGGGGCAGAGGACGTACCGGACGTGTGGGGTGGCTTGAATTTGTTTGAGGAGCAGGTTGGCTTGTGAGACACGGCGGCCGGTGGCAAACGGCCAGTAGGAGCCGACGCCTTCGCTGCTCATGCCTTCCGTCTGGATGATGCTGGGGTTGGCGTGACCGCGCGGGGCGACCAAGCGCCAGAGCCAGGCGAGTGCGGGTGGCAACAGATGAAACAAGCCGATGATGCCGTAGCTCGGTTTCTCTTTCGTGCAGGGGGGGGTGCGGACGCCGAAGCTGCGGATGTCCACCGCCACCGGCTCTGTCACGGCACCCGGCACGAGCTTCCGCGGGAGGATGACGCGGGGGTTGGGACAGGGTTTACCGGGCGCGTCTTCAATGTGTTCCCAGATCAACGCGCGGCTGCCGGGCACGGCGTCCACGCTGAGGAACACCAGCGGCGCTGCGGGTTGGGCGGTGAGTTTTTCGAGCGACGGGTCGGTGCCGTATTCATGGATGTGGTTGACGCGGACGAACCAGGAATTTTCCGCATCGGTCAGATGCACGCGGCCGTCGCCATTTTGAAGCGACGGGTGGCAGATGGCGATGTCGTCGGTCACGGGCCGCAGTTCGCAGGCGCGCGGGATTTCGAGGTAGCGGCGTTCGTTGCTGACGAGGTTGTGTCCGAGCAGGAGCCGGCCATCGGGTTCGCGGTGGACCTGTTCGAGCATCTCGCTTTTGCCGCCGCCGCTGGCGCCTTCGTGCATGATGGTGACAACGTTGTCGTACGGGGTGACGACTTGGACGGTGGAGCAATGGGGGACGACCCAGCCTTCGAGTTCGGCCCGGTGAATCAGCACGCCATAGACGCCTTTTTTCGCGCTGGGACCGGGATAGAGGTTGTAGGCGAACATTTCGTGCAGCGTGCCGTCGGTGCGGTGGTGGACGACGACTTGTTTGCCGGCAAAGTGCGTGTGGCGGAATGGCGGGGCGACGTACAGAATCGCGCGCGGCGAGTAGCCGTCCGGCAATTTGTCCGGCGGCGTGATGCCTTGCAGCAGCGCCAGACCCAGCGCGAAGAAACCGGCGTTGGCCGGGGCGATGACGAGCGCTTCGACGCCGAGCGGGGATTGGCCGGCGTGGAAGGCGAACGCAGCGAGGTCTTGTTTTTCGAGCCACGCAAAAGTTTCGCCGCGCAATTGGGTGAACTCGTAGGGGAAGCGGTCGCGGAAACGCGGTTTGTCGGACGGCAAGTCGTCGGCGATGAACATGCAATCGGCTTCGCGCCGGCGCATGTATGGTTCCGGGTAGTTGGCGACGACGCCGTTGCGGACGCGGGCGACGGTGGCTTCGACGACGTGGCGACCGTCCGGCAG
>CAZJCX010000084.1:3455-6084 GCA_964544425.1 uncultured Verrucomicrobiota bacterium | reverse complement strand
AAGTAATTGCTCTGCGCTCCGCCGCACGCGGCATCCACCAATTCGGCGGTGGTGCGTGGCCACGTCACGCTGCGGGCGCGGCGGAGCAGTTGGCTGGTCTCCGCCGGTAGCTTCAGTTTGTCGGGATCAAGTTTTGTCATCGGCGATACCTCTCGTCAACTCGTTGCGCGGTACAAAGAACATAATTCGGCGGCGGTTGCCAATCGAAAAAGGGGGTGGCGGTGAGAAATGCCAACGGTAGCGGCGCACTATGAGCGTCGCTTGATTTGCTTGTCGCTGCGGCGGCGGTCATAAACCGCCGCTACAGTGTGCCGGGTTCTCGACATCGGGGCGGGTTCCCGGTAGTGTGCGCGCCATGCAAAACTTGGCGATGATGGTCTGGGTGTTTGGGGGGCTGGTGATTTTGGGCGGCGTGATGGGGTATGTGAAGGCGCGGAGCAAGGCGTCGTTGTTTGCCGGGCTTGCCTTTGGGGCGTTGCTGGGATTGTGCGGCATGGCGATTTGGGAAGGGCGGCGGGTGGGGTTGCAGGCGGGCACGGGGATCGCGCTCGCGTTGGCCGTGATCATGGGACGACGGTTTTTCGCAACGAAGAAGTTCATGCCCGCCGGGTTGGTAGCGGTGTTGGGGTTGGTGGTGGCGGTGGTGTTGGGGATGACGTTGTTCGGATGAGCCACGAGTATATTTTGGAGGAGCGCACCGCGCCGCGTGATCTGCACCTGGATTACCGGCAGGCGTTGAATGAGCAGCAGTACGCGGCGGTGACCGCGCCGGGCGGGCCGCTGCTGGTGATTGCGGGAGCGGGGTCGGGAAAGACGCGGACGCTGACGTACCGGGTGGCGTGGCTGGTGGAACACGGGGTGTTACCCGCCCGGATTTTGTTGCTGACGTTCACGAACAAGGCGGCGAAGGAGATGTTGCGGCGGGTGGCGGCGTTGTTGCCGCACGACATTTCCTCGATCTGGGGCGGGACGTTCCATCACATCGGCAACCGGATTCTGCGGCGACACGCGAAGTTGATCGGGTATGAATCCGATTTCACCATCCTCGACCGGGACGATCAGAAAGACCTGCTCGAAGCGTGTTTGAAAGACGCGAAGATTGACACGAAAGCGGAGCGGTTTCCGAAAGGGGATGTGTTGGCGGAGATGTTCTCGCTGGTGGTGAACACGGAGCGCAGTCTGGGTCAGGTTTTGGTCGAGCAGTACGATTATTTTTCGCATCTGGAGAACGAAATCGCGACGCTCCACCGGGTGTACGAACAGCGCAAACGGCAGGGCAACGTGATGGATTACGACGACTTGCTGGTCAAGACGCTGGAGTTGTTGCGGACGAACCAGGAGGTGGGCCAGCGGTACCGGGATCAGTTCGAGCACGTGTTGGTGGACGAGTATCAGGACACCAATAAAATCCAGGCCGACTTGATTGACACGTTCGCGATGGTACGGCGGAACTTGATGGTGGTGGGCGACGACGCGCAGTCCATCTACTCGTGGCGCGGGGCGGATTACCGGAACATTCTCAGCTTCCCGGAACGGTATCCGAGCGCGCAGACCTACAAGATCGAGTTGAATTATCGCAGCGTGCCGGGCGTGCTCGCTTTGGCGAACGCCGCGATTCGCGGCAATGTCCACCAGTTCGCCAAAAACCTCACCGCGACCCGGTCGGGTGGCGTGAAGCCGTGGCTGGTGCAATGCGCGGACTCGAACCAGCAGGCGGCATTCGTCGCGCAACGGTTGCTGGAGTTGCGCGACGAGGGCGTGCCGTTGAACGAGGCGGCGGTGCTGTACCGGGCGCACTTTCACGCGATGGAATTGCAGATGGAGCTGACGCGGCGTCACATTCCGTTTGTCATCACGAGCGGGCTGCGATTTTTCGAGCAGGCGCACATCAAGGACGTAAGTTGTTTCCTCAAGGTGGCGGTCAATCCGCACGACGAAGTTTCCTTCAAACGGCTGGCGCGGCTGCTACCGGGTGTCGGCGGGGCGACGGCGGACAAACTATGGCGCACGGTGGAGCCGATCTTGAGTTCCTTCACTCCGGACGAAGAATTACCGGCCGCGCATCCGGTCGTGCCGAAGAAAGCGGCGGTGGAATGGAAACAACTCGCCGCGGTGTTGAATGAGTTGCGGAAGTTGCCGAAGCCGTTGCTGGCCGACGACATGATCGAGATCGTCACGGAAGGATTTTACGAAGGATATTTGAAGGCGAAATATCCCAACGCCCGGCAGCGGCTCGAAGACCTGCGGCAGTTGGCGTCGTTTGGGACGCAGTTCACGGCGGTGGACGAGTTTCTCAGCCAGTTGGCGTTGCTGACGAATCTGGAGGCGGACGATGCGTCTTTGGTGAAGACGGAGGATTCGGAGTACGTCCGGCTCAGCACGGTGCACCAAGCGAAGGGGCAGGAGTGGCGGACGGTGTTTGTGATTGGATTGGGAGACGGGATGTTTCCGTTGGCGCGGTCGCTCGACAATCGGGAGGGTGAGGAGGAAGAGCGCCGGTTGTTCTACGTGGCGGTCACGCGCGCGAAAGATGAATTGTTCCTCACGTATCCTGTGATGCGGACGACCGGCGGCGACGGCGGCGGTTTCGTGCGCGCCTCCCGGTTCCTCGCCGAGTTGCCAAAAGAGT
>CAZJCX010000084.1:0-3429 GCA_964544425.1 uncultured Verrucomicrobiota bacterium | reverse complement strand
AGGAATGGGCGCTGCGCTACCCGAACCGGGGTTGGTAGCGGCTGACGGGGCGGCCCGAAGGCCGCCCCCGAGACGCGGCACGTTATGGCGCGATCGTGCCAAGCTTCTTGCCGATCGTGGTGACGGTGCCGGTCGTGACAATCACCGTGTTGGTTTCGGGACCGTCGTCGTCCTCGATGATCACGTCCATCACGCCGGCCAGTCTGGCGGTGGCGCGCGTGGTGCAATCATTGGTGTTGAGCGTGGCCGTGCCGCTGGCGAGCAGGAAGCCGCCGGCGAGGTGATTGGTGGTGGCGACTTCCATCCAGCCAACAAACACGCTTTTTTTCGGCACGCGAGCTTCGGCGCCGTCCAGGGGCGTCGCGACGGTGACCAGGACATTCGATGCGATCTTGTCGTACACGACGAGTCTGGTTTCCGCGCTGCCGCACGCGACGAGGGCGGCGAGCACCTGGTGGGCGGGTACGGCGTTGGTCAGTGGTCGGCCCAACGCGAGGTTGATGAGTTGTTTGTTTCTGACCAGGGCGCGACCGAGAGTAATTCTCCCGTCGAGGTCATCTTCAAAATTGACCTGCATGTTGAGCGTGACGGCATAGACGTCATGGAGTGAAACTCCGGCACTGCTGCTGACGAGTCCCCACAAAGTGGCAGCCATCGTAATGGCGATTGCCAGTGCGACTCGGTAGTTCATGGCACTGTCTCCTTTTGTTCGTTGACTGTGGAGCGCCAGTGGATGACCGGAGACATTCGCCAAACTGCCCTAGCTCCTCCTGCCGCAACCATACGCCCGTCAGCCCGGCCCGCAAGTGAATAATTGGAACGTGCACCGCGCACGATTGACAGGGCGGGAACGGGCTTTTAGTGTGGCGCCAATGGCTGCCCAAACGATGCCGCGGGATTTGCGTTCGTTGCTGATGGCGACCGGGTTGTTCACCGAGGCGCAGGTGGCGGAATGGTTGCACACGCCGCGCGCCGCCGGTGATTCGTTGCCGAAGACGATCGTGAAAGCGAGCGGGGTGACGGAGGAGAAATTGCTCGCCGAATTGGCGCGGGCGTTGGGGTTGCCGTTCACGCGCCTGCCGGACAGCGAAATCGAGAGCGCGGCGCGCGCGAAGGTGCCGACGAAAGTCGTCTTCCAGCACAACATTCTCCCGATGCGCGCCGAGAACGGTTCGCTACTGGTGGCGACGAGCGACCCGTTCAACGTGCCGATGATGGAAGCCGTGCGACTGGTCACGAAGTCACGCGTGCAACTCGCGTTGAGCACGGAAGCGGACATCGCGAAGGCGTTGAAGAAGTATTACGGCGTCGGCGCGGAGACGCTGGATGAGCTGATGCAGAAGAACGTGCTCGATTTGGATGCCGCGACGGAAGTCACCAAGGAAGACCTCGAAAGCGGCAATCAAGAAGCGAGCGTCGTGAAGTTCGTCAACCAGATCATCGCCGAGGCGTACAAGGAACGGGCGACGGACATTCACATGGAGCCGATGGAGAATGATCTGCGCATCCGCTACCGGGTGGACGGCGTCTTGCATCAGACCCCGGTCCCCTCGCAGCTCAAACAGTTTCAGGCGGCGATCATCTCGCGCATCAAAGTCATGGCCAACATGGACATCGCCGAGCGCCGGTTGCCGCAAGACGGGCGCATCAACGTCCGCAGCGGCGGTTCGGAGATCGACGTGCGCGTCTCGACCATCCCGACGGCGTACGGCGAGAGCGTGAGTCTGCGGTTGCTCACGCGCAGCAGTATTTTCCTCGGTCTCGAACGGTTGGGGTTGGACGCGGCGGATGAAAAAATCGTGCGGAGACTCGTGGAGTTGCCGCACGGCATTATCCTGGTCACGGGGCCGACCGGGTCGGGCAAGTCCACGTCGCTGTACGCGTTTCTTTCGACGATCAACTCGATTGACCAGCGGATCATCACCATCGAAGACCCGATCGAGTACGAGTTGCCGGGCGTGAACCAGATGCAGGTGAAACCGGACATCGGGCTGACGTTTGCGGGTGGGTTGCGACACATTTTGCGGCAGGACCCGGATGTGATCATGGTCGGCGAAATCCGCGATCTGGAAACGGCGGAGATCGGCATTCGCGCTGCGCTGACCGGGCACCTTGTGTTTTCCACGTTGCACACGAACGACGCGGCCGGCGCGATCACCCGGCTGCTCGACATGGGCATCGAACCGTTCCTCGTCAGTTCCTCGGTCGAAGCGCTGATCGCGCAACGACTAGTCCGCACGATCTGTCAGGCCTGTCGGGAAGAATACCGGCCCGACGCCGAGTTGTTGCGCGAGGTGGGTTTCCCGCCGGAGGACATTGCCCGGACGAAGTTCTACCGGGGGCGCGGCTGCGAGGAATGTCGGTTCACCGGCTTCAAGGGACGCTCCGGCATCTATGAGATCCTGGTGATGAACGAAGCCCTGCGCCCGCTCGTCATCGAGCGAGCGCCCTCGACCACCATCAAACACGCCGCGTGCACGCGCGGCATGCGGACGTTGCGCGACGATGGTTGGGCAAAAGTGAAAGCGGGTCGCACGACGGTGGAAGAAGTCGCACGCGTGACACAAGAAGACGAGGCGCTGGTGGGAACGTAAACGGCTGCGCAGTCCGGTCATCACCGTTCCATCGAGAAACCATGCCCACGTTTCAATACAAGGCGAAGACGAAAGGCGGGGAGCCGGTGACGGGTTCGCTGGTCGCGGGCGACCGGCGGGCGGCGTTGGCGCAGTTGGGGCGGATGGGTTATTTCCCGTTGGTGGTGGATGCGGCCGGGGCGCTGCCGGCTCCGGATCCAGCCAAGAAGCCGGCGCGGCTCGACGTGCCGAAGCGGATGTCGCAGCGCGATGTGTTGGCGTTCTCACAACAGATGTGCAGCCTGCTGCGGTCGGGGATGCAGTTGAATCAGGCGCTCAGCACGCTCGCCAAACGTTCTGCCAAGCCGCACGTCAAAGTCGTCCTCGAAAAGTTGCGGGATGAGATTCTGCAGGGAGCCAACCTGTCGGACGCACTGGCGGAGCATCCGCGGATTTTCAACAAGCTGTACGTCAATCTTGTCCGAGCTGGTGAGGCCAGCGGTGCGTTGGACGGTGTTTTGGAGCGGCTGACGAAGCATTACGAGCAGGTCGGCGAGGTCCGGGAGAAAGTGGTCACCGCGTTGATTTATCCAGTGATTGTGTCGGGCGTAGGCTTGGGGACGATCGTCTTTTTCATGACGGTGATGGTGCCGAAGTTCGCGCAGATGTTCAAAGAGATGCACCGGACGATGCCGTTGCCGACGCGGATCTTGATCGGGGTCAGCGATCTGGCGTTGACGTTTTGGTGGGTGCCGCTGGTGTTGATCGTGTTGGCGGTGGTCGCGTACCGGCGGACGGTGCAGTCGCCGGCGGGCCGGTTGAAGATTGACGGCTGGAAGTTGCGGTTGCCGTTGGT
>CAZJCX010000083.1:10158-13586 GCA_964544425.1 uncultured Verrucomicrobiota bacterium | reverse complement strand
GAAGAACATCGCCAGCATCACCGCGACCATCGCCGCCGCGTCCAGCGGCGACACTTTGATCTTGGCGAGTTGCGCGAGCGCCGCGTTCATCGAGTCATGGTCTGGAGTAAGTCGGCGACCGATTGAACCGCTGTCGCCAACGAATAACGTCGCGCCACCGTTCCGCGGCCCGCTGCGCCGAACCGCTGGCGCAGCGCGGCGTCGCCGAGGAGTTGTCGAAGCCGGTCGTTCCACTCGCGATCGTCGCGGGCGAGGAAACCGTTCACGCCGTCCTGCACGATGTCGTTGTGGACGCCCACCGGGGAGGCGACGACGGGAATGCCGCGCGCCATGTATTGCAGCAGTTTCACGCCGCATTTACCGCGTTCCCAAGGCGTGTCCGGTAGCGGCGCGACGCCGATGCCGATGTCGGCGAGGTCGGCTTGTTCGCGGTCGAGTCGCCACGTGCGAAATTCCACGGGGAAACCCAGCACGCCGGGATCGCCGGCCGCGACGACGAGCGGTTTCACGTTGAGCTTCTGAAATACCGGGCCGAGTGGCTTCAGGTAGGGGAGGGTGGTGCGGCTACCGATCCAGCCGATTTGGGATTTGGGATTTGGGGTTTGGAGTTTGGGATACGCAGCGAGATCAATGGCGCTGGGGATGATGGTGACGTTGGGATTGCACTGCCGGGCGTAGTCGGCGAGGAACGAGTTGCCGACAATCACGGCGGTGGCGCAGTGCAGAGCGCGTTGGACGGTGGACTCGCGATGAAGGGTGCGCAGAATTGGATTTCCGCCGCGCCGCGGCAACCAAATCGCGTCATCCAAATCAAACACCACCGGCTTGCGCCGGGCGAAGCGTTCCTCCCAAAATGATGTCAGTCCCGGCAGGATTCCCTTTTGAACGAAGATCACATCCACATCGGCTGGACGCGCCCGCCAAACATCGCGTCGTGGGAGGATCGTCGCGGTGATGCCGCTCGCCCGCAAGCCCGGTAGCAGTTGATAGACGCGGTAGCGCGGCGACGGCAGGGTCTCAATGCCTTGGGTGACAAAGAGGACATTCATCGTTTCACACCGGCGACGGCGAGGATGGCGAGCATCGGGACGACCGGGGTGCGGAAGCGGCTGTTGGCATTCGCGCCACCGGCGAGAATCACGAAGTAGAGAATCAAAGCCGCCAGCGGGATGCTTTCGTGCCGCAATCGCCACGCGCCGGCCGCCGCCAAAATCCAGAGGGCGACGAGTCCCACGACATAGACCGGTGCCCACCAGCGGCTGCCAGCTTGCGGCTCGCGTAGTGAATTATCCAGACTGCGCGCGCCGGGTCCGAACATGACCTTTCCCCAACTGATGGTGAGTTGTCGCGCCATCTCGACCGGGTTGGCGACGATCACGGCGAACGCCCGGGCGCGCATCCCGCGGATGCGCTGCGTAAAGGCAGTTCGATCCTCGCAAAATTCCGCCGAGCCAAACTCCCGGAGATACCGGGCTTGCGTTTCCGCCAGCGGTTCCTTTTCCAGTCCCGCCGCGTGATAGTGCAGCAGATTGATTGTCGAAATGGAACTGATAAACCACTCCCCGGTGACCTGAGCATTGCGGACCATCCAGACCGCCAGCAACGGCGCGAAGCACAACCCGAAACTCAAGAGTCGGACCGGCCGCTGCCGTTTTACGAGCCAGTAAACCAGTGCGATTACCGGGAGGAACACGGCGATGGGCCGACTCAACGCCGCCAATGACCAAACCAGTCCGGCCAGCGCCCCCCGGTCTTTCATCAGCAGCCACGCGCCCGCCATCAGCAACAGCGTGAACAAGATTTCCGTCCGCAAATCGAGACACCGTACGACCGAGTTCGGGTCCAGCGCCACGATTGTGCCAGCGATCGTGGCGGCCAGCGGTGAGAGCCACCGGCTCGCGAGACACACCGTCAACCCGCAAGTCACAGCTCCGAGGACGCATTGCACCGCGAGAAACAAACCCAGCCGGTCACCGCCGACGCGCATCAGACCAGCCAGCAACAGTGGATACACCGGCGTCCGCGCCACATTCGGCACCCCGTTCACCGCAAACCCGTCGCCCTGTGCAACGCTTCGGGCCACTGACCGATAATGGTCGAGATCCACATCGGGCTTCAGAGCCGGTAGCGTCACCGCCAGCGCGACAAGCCGAATCGCCAACGCACCCAACGCCACCCAGAGCCACGCGAGCTTCACAGTGACCAAACCTCGCGCGCGATGGGCCGTCTGCGGAGGATTGCGGCGATTTGGACCGCCAACTTGAGCACCGGCAGTTGCCAACGCGGGTAATGTTTCCGGTAGAACTCAAAGAGACTGTGATACCGGTACCGCAAACTGGCGGCGCGGTCGGACTTGCTGCTCTGTCCGCCGACGTGGGTGATCTCCGCGTCCGGCACAAACACCACGCGCTGGCCGGCCCGCCTAATGCGGAGACAGAGGTCCACTTCCTCAAAATACACGAAGAAGCGCTCGTCCAGCGGCGCAAACTCGCGTCGAAAGAGCAGGCAGGCACCCATGAGTTGCTCCACGTCGCAGCCGGGATGTTTCACGTAGTACGCAGCGCGGATTCCAAACTCGGCGAGTATCATCCGCCACAAAGTGGGAAGCCGCCGCACGGATGTCTGCACGGAGCCGTCTTCGTTGCGAATCACCGGCCCCACCGCGCCGACACCGTCTGTCATTGCCGCGAGCAACCGCTCCAAAGCTTCCCGGCTGACAACGGTGTCCGGGTTTAACAGCAAAATAAACGGCTCGGTCGTTGCCTGAATCCCCTGATTGCACGCGGCGGCGAAGCCCCGGTTTGCTTCATTGACGATCGCGCCTGGAACGCCCGAATCGCCGCTGTTGTCCACCACCACCACGCGGCAAGCCGGTAAGCTTGCCAAACATAGCCGGAGTGCATCGGGGCACCGGTAATGGACGATGACGACGGCTAGAGTGCTCGCTATGCCGCTGGATTCACTCAAGAGGCGGGTTGTTCCAATAACGCGAGAATGCGCACGGAAGGCTTTAGGGTGGGATCCGGTGTGTAACGTTGGGGGGGAGGACGGGTTTTGCGAACCGCTTGCACAATCGTTGTGACATCGGCCGGTAGTAATGTGTTCCAGCCCGTGGTGACGGTCTCCACCCATTCTGTTTCGTCGCGTAGCGTGGCACAAGGCACACCGAGCCAGTACGCCTCCTTCTGCACGCCGCCAGAGTCAGTGACAATCAGGCGGGCGTTTTGTTCCAGCATCACCATGTCGAGGTAGCTAACGGGATCGATCAAATGGACGTGAGACCGAAAGGATGAGATTTCCAAGCGTGCGATGGCCATACGGGTGCGTGGGTGCAGCGGGAGCACGACCGGTTCGTCCAGAGCATTGAGAGCGCTGCAGATGTTGCGTAAACGGTCGGCAATGTCAGTGTTTTCCGCACGGTGAATGGT
>CAZJCX010000083.1:0-10125 GCA_964544425.1 uncultured Verrucomicrobiota bacterium | reverse complement strand
TAGCTCCAATGAATTCAGGATTTGTGATTTCGCATTCGCCCGTTCACGCGCGAGTTGTAATGTCTCCCACATGAGGTCGCCCACCAGATGAACTCCGCGCGTGATGCCTTCAGAGCTGAGATTCTTGACGGCTGTATCAGTCGGACAAAAGAGAAATGTGGAGACTCGATCGGTCAGGATGCGGTTGATCTCCTCTGGCATGGAATGATTGAAGCTTCGGAGACCCGCTTCGACGTGATCGACCGGGATATGAAGTTTGGCGGCAGCCAACGCTCCGGCCAAGGTTGAGTTTGTGTCGCCATAGACTAACACCCAGTCTGGATTCTCACGCTGCAACAACGGTTCAATTGCGGCGAGCATGGCGCCGGTTTGCGCGCCATGGGGGCCGGAGCCAATGTTGAGATTGATCGTCGGCTCCGGCATTCCCAGTTCGTCAAAGAATACTTGAGACAAACTGGGAATGCCGGAGCCAATGTTGAGATTGATCGTCGGCTCCGGCATTCCCAGTTCGTCAAAGAATACTTGAGACATCGCGTAATCGTAGTGCTGGCCGGTATGAACTAGAATCTCGGTGTGCGCGCGCCGGAGGATGCGACTGAGGATTGAAGCCTTAATGAATTGCGGTCGTGCGCCGACGATGGAAACCAGTCTCATGCGATCGCCTCACCCGGTAATCTCGGGAGTGATGACCTTTCAATGTCCAGGGGGAAAAGTGTATTCCATTTCTGCTGATACAGGTTCATGACGGAGCTTCGGGTGAACGCTAATCCTGTCCGTTTTGCATTTTCAGTTAAACGCCTCCATATATCCTTGTTTTGTAGAATATCTCCTTTTGGATGAACCACGGCCTTCATGTTGGGATCGTAAACGATTCCACAATCGTGTTCCCGTACGAAGTTCGCCAGTTCCAGTAGATGAGACGAAACGACAAGGGGGACACCTCGGGAAAGCGCTTCGGTTGCCTTGGTGGAAAACAAGTTGCAGCGCATCTGAAAGTTTACAAAGTAATCCTCACAAATTCGTCTGCCGGGAATAACCAGCGCTAGTAAGCTGTCATAGTAAGCTGGCATCTCGTGATATTGAAATTCTGCGCAGGACATGTCCCTGAAACGTGGGTGCGGCGACATAGCTAATTTTGGGTGTGTATTGGGAATGCTCTGCAAGATTTCCAATAATAAATCGGGCTCGTGCCATGCACCAATCGACCCCGAATAGCCGATGTATCGATTCTGCCAACGCTGCTCAAAGTTCACATCCCAGCCATCTTCGCGATCGAACCCATGTATTGGCGAGAAGATGATTTCTGCGCCGGTTTCTGTGCGAATTCGCTGTCGTGCGTAGTTAAGCGGCAAGAATGAGATGTCGGATTTTGACAACAGTTCATGCTCCCATTGTTTTGCGAACCCAAAGAGAGCCTTGCCAATAAACCCTCGTGTTAGTGGAATCTCTTCAGGCATGATGCTGCGCATGTCGAATGAAACGCGCCACTGTTTGCTGGGAATTGCACGCGACTTGAGTTCCAATGCAAGCTGGGTTGCATCATAGCTGCGCGCATGGAAGATGGTGCTCTGAGTTTCTTTTCGGTTGAGAGCAGTGGCGAACCGTTTCGCCGCCCAGCGTAACACGGTGTGCCGTATTAGAAAGGACGGCAGGCTGCGAGATGTTAGGGGGATAACCAAATACCTAAAGAGTAATCCTTCCTTGCTGCATTTCTCTTGAGTGGCTCGCAGCTTGCCCTCCCGTAACACCAAGTCTTTCAGGTATGAAAGCAAAGGCACAGCGGCGATCCATGTAACGTCGTATCCGTGTCTTGCCATGTAGATAGCAGGTTGAAGTACCTGTGAAGCATGTAGCCCGGTGGTTAATGGCATTTCACCGGCTGTAACAAAGGCTAGATTATAATTTCTCTTCAATTGCCTTGGGCGGCGATAACTAGAGTGATTTCAGAACTGCACCAGTCTTTGCATAGCTGGTTCCACAGACGGAACAAGTCGCCTGATCGCCATTTAGGTCTAGCCGCACGCCGCAGCGGCACATCCAACCGGTGAGACGGGCGGGGTTGCCGACGACGAGTGCGTGGGCCGGCACGTCTTTTGTAACGACGGCGCCCGCGCCGATGAAGCAGTATTCGCCGAGGGTGATGCCGCAGACGATGGTGGCATTCGCGCCGATCGTGGCCCCGCGTTTGACGAGCGTGGGTTCCAACTCATCCATCCGGCGGATTTCACTGCGCGGATTGATGACATTGGTGAACACCATCGAGGGGCCGCAGAAGACATCGTCTTCGAGGGTGACGCCTTGATAGACGGAGACGTTGTTTTGGATTTTGACGTTATTGCCGATGGTGACGTGCGGGCCGATGACGACGTTCTGGCCGATGTTGCAACGTTCGCCGATCTTGCTGCCTTTGAGGATGTGGGAGAAATGCCAGATTTTCGTGCCCGCGCCGATTGCACATGGCTGGTCAATGATGGCGGACGGGTGCGCGGAGTAGGCGGCAGTTGCAGTGGTGAGCGAGATCGTCGAACCGCGTTGGTCGAGCGATTGTTGGCAGGCCTGCAGAACGGTCAACACGGCCAAGCCTTCCCGGCCATCCGTGCGTGGAGTGTGCCGGGTGGCGACACATTCAAGGAAGTGAGCGCACTCACGGCGGAGCGGTTCATCGGTGTCGATCGGGATTGGTTCGGCGTCGGCTTTGTGGGCGACCGGCTTGCGCTCGACCCACTCGACATGATGGGGATAAGCGACGAGCTTGTTGGCCGGCAGCGTGTCGTCGAACACGAGCATCTTCTTGTCGCCGACGACCACAAGCCGCTGGTCTTTGTAGGGGTGCAACCAGCTCACGAAGATATGTCCGCGCACCCCGGAAGCGAATTCCAGTGTGGTCATCGTCACGTCCGGTAGTTGTTGGTGGAGGTAATTGCCGCCATGGGCCGCCACCGACGTTGGCATTTCGCCGAGCAGCATTAGCATTACCGAAATATCGTGCGGGGCGAAGCTCCAGAGAATGTTTTCCTCGGTGCGGATTTTGCCGATGTTGAGCCGGTTGGAATAAATGTACTGAATCTTGCCGAGTTCCCCGGTCTCCAGCATCGCTTTGATTGTTTGAATCGCCGGGTGGTACTGGAGAATGTGGCCGACCATAACCACCCGGTCGCTTGCTGCCGCCAACCGAACGAGTTCCTCGCCTTCGTCCCGGTGGAGCGCGAGAGGTTTCTCGACGCACACATCTTTGGCGGCGAGCAACGCTTCCTTCGCGATTTCGTAGTGGGTGATCGCGGGCGTGGCAATTACCACACCCTGAACCTCGGGATCCCGCAACGGTTCGCGCCAGTCGCTTGTCGCGCGGATTCCCGGCGGGCGGTGCGCTGGATCCGGTTCCGCAAGCCATTTGAGATGGCAACCTGGCAGAGCCGTGAAGTTGCGCAGGAGATTCTTTCCCCAGTAGCCGCAGCCGATTTGAGCGATGGTGATGGATTTGGTCATAGTTACTTCAAAAGTGAGTAGTACAAGGTTTCGAGTTTCTTCATTTCGCGATGGATGTCGCCGCGGGTTTCGACGATGGCACGGCTGCGAGTCACGAGTCGTTCCCGCAATTGAGCGTCGGTCAGCAAGCGGGTGATGGCTGCGGCCAATTCTTTAGGATTGGCGCTCCCCACACGCAAACCTGAACTCTCGTGGTCCAGCACGCCGTCGTACGTGGCCAAATCGGACGTAATAACAGGACACCGAGCGGCAAAAGCTTCATAGACTGATTGGGGTAAACCGTCGTGTTGCGGGACGCTGATCATGACCGCGCTATCCGCATAGGCGTGGGGTAACTCCGAGTAGGGCAAGCTGGACACGAAGCGAATGCTCTGCTGCAACCCGAGTGTGCGCACCAGTTCGGTTAGTTCCTTGAAGTATTCGGGGTCTTCGTGGAAGCGAAGGATCACCAGCACGGCTGCCGGGCTGGTGTGACGCAAGAGGGCGAAGGCTCGGATGATGAAGTCGATGCGGTATAGACGCCGAACCGCGCGGCAGCTCAAGATGATCTTGTGTGTCGGGGGGATCCCGAGCCGTTTGTGAAACGCCGTCGTGGCGGCGACGCTGAAGTGGGCCAACGGAATGCCCGGCACGCCAATGAGGTGACAATGGTCTGGCGCGGCACCATTCAACTGACAAAGGTGCAGCAAATCGCGTGAACCGCCCGTAACGGCGTCCGCGTCACCCAACGCCCGACGTATTTGGGCGCGGTAAAGCCGTGGTAGCTGATGCAGTTGGCGGATGTCACTGCCCCAAACTGTGAGAACCCTTGGATAGTCGCGGAACGCGGCCGCCATGATAGAATCCTGACGGAGCCACTGCGCATGCACCAGATTGGGGCGGAGGCTTACCATTGCCCGGCGAACAGTTCGTGCCGTGTAGGTGCGCGCAAGGGCCATCGCCCAATAGTGCAATTCACGGTATACCGGACGAATCCGGTGTAGCCATCCCGGTCGGGTCATGGTTGGATAAAGCGGCGGCGGTGAGCGGCGCAATGAGTCCTGCGTGGCTTCCGTCCAGAGCGTAAATCCTTCATGAGTCCCTGTAAAAATGTACATCTCATGGCCAAGCCGATGAAAATGATCCAACCAGCGCCAAGTGTGGACTCCGTCCAATGGCGAAAAACAGGCAATCCTCAAGGTGGAGCTTTTCACCGGGGGACAGGTCATGTTGCATTCCAACGGCGCGCCAAGTGGCTGTAGAGGTGGGGATGCTTGCGAAGTATGCGATTGAGGCCGGTTTGCTTTAGCAGGGCGCGCACCAGCGCTTTGCAGGCCCAACCGACACTGTCTGCGCGACGCTCTGTCAGCCGCGCCTGTGCGGCCAGATGTTCGAACGCGGCAAGGAGTTGATCTGCGCCAAGACCGTCAGGCCTAAAATGAGAGCTGGGATCATCCAAGGCGGAAATCAATTCCCGAAAATCCGAGGATGGTGCGGAATTCCGCTGCGCAGGTTGGGCCTTCAGAACTTGCTGATAGAGTTCGGCGTAGCGCTGGGTAACAGCGGGAGCGGCCAGATTCGCTTCAAACCAAGCGCGTGATTCCGCCCGGCGACGGAGCAACGAGGGACGGTCGGCGAAGCATTGTTCCAGCGCGGTTACGATAGATGCCACCGAGTCGACGTTCAGCAGTGGCGGAACCGACGACGGCGGCCAAAACGTTGCCTTGTCAGAGTGGACAAGGAAGTTCGCCATCAGCGGACAGCCGCAGGCGAGCGCCTCGATCCCAGCCGAGCCGGTCGAGCCTCCTGCCAGTTCACATACGGTGAGGTCGGCGGCTCGGTACCACTCGATTAAGCGGTTGCGCGGCATCTGCGGCATCCAAATCACGTGTTGCTCAATGCCGTTGTCCCGGATGACTTGCTTGGCGAGCGCTTCATCGGGGTTTCCTTTTTCGACGATGACAAGGGCAAAGGGGGGGGCATTGTCCCGCAGGCGGCCAAGCGCTTGATACAGCTTTTCGTTGCCGAAATACTCGGTTTGGTCGGGCCGCACGAGTTGCCGGGACGGATGAAACAGCAAGAGCGCGTCGGGCGACAACCGGCAGTCCGGCAGGAGCGCGGACAGCGGGGGACGTTCACCGGGGCAGAACTGATCGCCGACGAAAGCGAATGGCAGATGTACGATTCGGTCGTGGCATCCCAAATCGCGGATCAGTGTCAGTCCTTGTTCCCAAGCGGCGAACCACCATTGAATGAGGATGGCGGACGCACTGCGAATGGCTTGCCGAACAAGGTGGGGCACAAGCATCACTTCAGCTGGCGAATTTGGCAGGCGGTCGCGCCAGTAGCCGTAGAAGGGCTTGAAATACAAATCCGACCCGTGCGGTTGCCACACGTAAGGTCGGCCGGTGCGTGCTGCCCAGACCAAACCTACATCCTGCGCGTGGATGATGTCGCAGTCCCCCATCTCCTTCAATAGCTCGGGCGAAATATCCAGATAGGGATTCGAGCCGAGGTCTTCGCGGGTGTAGGGATGCAACCAGTCGGGGAGACTGCGGGCGAGTTCTGCATCTTCCGAAATAGGATCCTTTTGAAAATGTTCGTCGCAGGGGTAAAAGAGGTGGGCGTCCACGCCGGCGCGGCGGAGGTGTTTGACGGCGACGTAATTCGCGTTGCAGGTGTTTTCGACGAAATGGACGCGCATGGACGGATCACTCGGCAGGGACAGTGTATTTCACGTAGAAGCTTTTTGGGACGCGGTCGAGTTTGTAGAGTGCCCAGAACAACGGGCGCAACCGTTCGAAAGTGCGCTTGTATGTGCGGAAGTCGCGGTAGGAACGTTTCGGCAGCGTCAGTACCCGTTCGAACTCCTGATCCGTGAAGCCCAATCGTTTCTTGATCATCGTCAGGACTTCCGTGTCGAAGGGCGGCGGCTCGCTCATGAGTCGCAATCCTTCTTCGCGGGTCATCTGTCCGGAGCGGATCAAGGCGGAGTAGCCGTTGGGACGTTGATCAATTCCAAATCGCCGTGGCAAAAAGTAGCTGTGATAAAACGCCGTGAACCGGTTCTCCAAATGGTGGCCGCCATACCAGCGCCAGCCGTACTCGCGTGTCAGCAGCGCTTTGGCGTCCTCTTTCCGGTAATCCAGCCAATACAGCGGACGGATTTTCTTCACACCGCCGCAGATTGTGTACCGCAGAAACGTGGACAGCCAGAGGTTGGGAAATGTTCGCAGGCGGTGTGCTTCATAATGGCCGTGTTGTTTGACGACGCTCTCAATGTATTTTCCGTCCATATACAACCAGCCGAGCGGTGACACACCTTCGGTGCGGAAGGAATGGCCTTCGAACATGTATTTCACGCCGAACTTGTGCGACGCGTGATATAAGGTCGTCGCCAGCGCGATGTCGGTTGGCGCTTCAATATCCGGCACGCCGGCCAGGAGAAACGCCCGGTAAATGTCGTCGTACTCTTCGTTGTCCACGACATGGGTGTGGAGTGCGACACCCAGCTTGTCGAGCACCCGATGGATATTTTCGACGGCGGTTGTGGAATTCCACGTGTTGTCGAAGTGAACGGCCAGCGGCCGCAACCCCCAATCGATGGTCTTATGAATCAGGTAGGAGGAGTCGCAACCGCCGCTGACGCCGACCACGACATCGTATGGCCGTCCGCGTTGTTCGCGGCGGATGCGGTCGGCGAGTTCGCGCAGAATCTTTTCGCCCGCTTGACCGGTGGGGTACTCCCGATCCATTTCATCGTGCAACCGACAATACGAACAAACGCCTTGATCATCGAAGGTCAAACCGCGAATCGAATCATCGTAGAGACAACGCCGGCACTGAACGGGACGGTTCATAATGTGAAAAGCGGATGTAGTTCCGTCTTGGATGGGAAATTGATCAGCACCGCACGGTTCACCCCTTGGTACACAAAAAGACTGCCGGCGGCCGCGGCGGACGCGCCCGCTTCGCGTACCACCCGCCCCAAATCGTCACGGTGTCCGGCACCGCCGCAGGCGATGACCGGCACGGGCACTGCGCCGGTAACTTGCCGGACCAAATCGAGATCGTAACCTTTCATCGTTCCATCGCGGTCGATCGAGGTCAGCAAGATCTCCCCAACACCAGCCGTCACCAGAGCGGCAGCGCGTTGAGCGGGTTCGCCGTGAACGCGTTGCCGTCCGCCGTGGGTGTAAACCTCGTAGCCACCGCGCCGGTTCTGTTTCACGTCCAGCGCACCGATGATACTCTGGCTGCCAAACTCGTCCGCGGCTTGGCGAACAAAATCCGGGGCAATGACTGCGTGAGTGTTGAGGGCGACTTTTTCAACACCGAGACGGAAGAGGCGGTGCAGGTCTGACCGGTCGCGGACGCCACCGCCATACGTCACCGGCATAAAACATTCGCTGGCGATATCCTCAATCAAATCAAATTGCGGCGGCCGTCCTTCCACAGTTGCAGTGATATCCAGAAAAATAAGCTCATCCACTTCCTTATCGTTAAAGATCCGGACCGTGTTGATGGGATCACCCACGTACTGTGGATTCTGGAACTGTACCGTTTTCACCAGCGCGCGTTTGCGTAGCAGCAAACAGGGAATGACTCGGGTACGTAACATGTTACTTCAGCGCCGCGAAATTCTGCAACACCCGCAACCCGTAGCGATGGCTTTTTTCGGGGTGAAATTGTGTGCCGAGGATGTTGTCGCGCTGCACCGCGCAGACAAAATCATACCCGTAGCGCGCGGTTGCCGCCGCGTCGGCCTCATCGTCACAGACGACATGGTACGAGTGCACGAAATAGAAGGCCGCGTCCTCCTCCAGTTCGCGGAACAGCATGCGCTCAGGCCGTGGGGTGATGGTGTTCCAGCCCATGTGCGGGATGCGGAGTTGGGCCTGCTCGGCTGCGAAGCGGAACCGGACAGTTGCGCCGGCGATCCAGCCCAAACCCGGCAATTGGCCTTCTTCACTGCCGCGCATCAGCAATTGCATTCCGAGACAAATACCGAGTATCGGTTTCTTTCTAACCAACGTATGCTGCTGCAACACCGGCAGCAGACCCGATTCCCGCAAGTTCGTCATCCCCGAGTCGAACGCACCCACACCCGGTAAGATCAACTTGTCGGCCTGCGCGAGCTCTCCTGCATCGGCAGAAATTTGGGCGGGCGCGCCGACCTTGCGCAACATGTTGAGAATTGAACCCACGTTGCCCATCCGGTAGTCAACAATCGCGATCATGGCGAAGCTGGGCCCACGATTCGGCACGGTGAGCCAAACGCCTTGCTGTTTTGTGGGATATCATGGAGCACAAGACTGTTAGCTCCAATTACGCAACCGTCGCCGATCGTTACGCCTTTGGTGATAATCGTGCCGGCACCGATGAAGCAGCGTGATCCGATTACGGTGGCGGCATAGACATATTGCGCCACGCCACCGCTAGTCGCCCACGCGACAGTGTCGTGTGTATAGATTTGCACACCGGCACTAATGCTACAGTAGCTTCCGATAGTCAGACCGCCAGTCCCATCCAGCAACGTGAATGGACCAATCCATGTCTGCTCCCCGACGCGAACATCGCCGTAGATATAGCTATTGTGGTAGACGCTTGTTCCTGGTCCGAAACCCAGCGACTGGGCGCGTTCCCAGCGGTCAAAAATCAACTCTTCCAATGGCAGGTCGCGATCCCATTTGTGACGGGTATGGTCACGCAGGGCTTGGAACAGTTCACGGGCCTGGACGATAATCTTCTCGCGTTCGTTCTCGGTCATGGCCATTAGGCTGGGGGAAATTTAGTCAGCCACCATTCAAAGTTTAGTAGCGACCAGATAAGTAGGCGTCGATTCTCCCGTCCGTCGAGGTGATCGGAAACGAGAGCCTGTACGGCGGGACGATCCAGGTAGTTGTAGAGCGAGGCCTTGGGGTTGAAGATCACCTGCCGCACATAATCGATGCTTTCGCCTTTGAACCAACTGGCATCCGGTGCGGAAAAACCCTTCTTAACCTGTCGCGCAATTTCTGGTGGTACAATCTGGGACATCGTCTTACGCAGTAATGTTTTTCCTTCACTTGACCCGTGTTGGTAGCGGGTAATATCGTTCTCGTTCATCCGGAGTACCGCGCCGAGATTGCCGAGTTTGAACCGGACCGGCGTTCGCAGTGCAAAGTCCACCAGATCGTTGTCGAGAAACGGCACACGCGTTTCCACCCCATGCGCCATGCTAAGCTTGTCTTCTACCACCAGCAAGCCGTGCAGGAATGTCTTTGCCTCGAAGTACAGCGAGTGGTTGATGTAGTCCTCGGGCCGCGTGAGTTGGGGCGCGTGCGAGGCGAACACATCGCGGAAAATGTCGCGCGTCCACACCTGGCTGACATCGGACCAGATTGGTTGAAAAACTTTTTGAATGACGGAATTGGGAATGAGTCGCTGCCAGTATTGGTAATACTTGTCGATATAGTCTTCGAAATTGTGATTAACCACCGCCCGGTAGTAGCGCCACGGATAACCGCCGAAGAGTTCGTCCCCGCCGCTGCCGGACAGCACGACCTTGACGAACTTGCTGGCTAACTGGGCGATATAGAAATTCGGGTAGCTCTGGCCGACACGCGGCTCTTCGAGATGCCACGCCAGTCGCGGCAGAATCCGCTCCATGTCACCGGC
>CAZJCX010000082.1:12246-13662 GCA_964544425.1 uncultured Verrucomicrobiota bacterium | reverse complement strand
CTCGTACTCGCCCGGCGTTTTCACCCGGAACTTCCAAGAGACACCGCCTTGCGTATCCTTCCAACCGTCTGCGCCGCGCGTCTGGTGGACGGCAAATGTGCCTTGAATTTCTCCCAGCATGGTCGGAAAACGCATCGCCGCCGCGCCTTCCTGTATCACCAACTGCTCCGCTGCGGGCGTTCCATCCACCGTCAACGCCACGACGGAGATCAATTTCTCCGCCGCGGCGGCCGGTAACGTCAGCGCGACCGTGTCGCCTTGTTGTTGAATACCGACTTTCGCTGTCGGTGCGCCAAGCACGCGGGCGGAACGGATTTTGTTCTTGAGACCGTACAACTTGAGTTCGCCGGTCGGCCATTGCTTGATGAGCAGATAGAGCGTCTCGCCTTTGACGGTCACGCGCCCCCACGACGGATCCACGAAGAACGGACTGGCTTCCGTGCCGTAGATCGCCTCGCCGTTGCGTTTCAACCACGCGCCGACTTGTTTCAGCAAATCCACACTCGGTTGCGGGATGACGCCCTCGGCGGTCGGGCCGACGTTGAGCAGATAGTTCACGCCTTTCGAGGCGCAGTTGACGAGGAGTTCCAGCAGATAATCGAGCGACTTCCAGTTGTGGTCGTCTTTCTTGAACCCCCATGTGTCGTTGAGCGTGGCCGGCGTCTCCCAGGAACCTTTCAACTTACCGGCCGGATGCTCGTTGTCGCCCAAGCTACCGTAATCGCCGACATCATTACCGACGCGCCCACTGACGAGACAGGCCGGTTGCAACTTGTGAACGAAGTCGCGCAGGTCAATGCTTTGTTCCTTCGAGATGGTCACCGGCACATCAAACCAGATCAACCCGATGGGGCCGTAGTTCGTCAGCAACTCGGTCAGGTTGGGCTTCACGACCTCGTCGAGATATTTTTGAAAATCCTCCAGTGGCCGGTTGTATTTTATCCAATCGTCGCCCTCGCGGATTTCCTCCCAGTGCCCGGCCCCGCCCGGCGCGTGCCAGTCCAAATCCTGCGAATAATAGAAACACATCTTGATGCCGCGCTTGTTACAGGCGGCGGCGAGTTCCTTCATCGGGTCGCGCTTGAACGGCGTCTGCTTGACGATGTTGTAGGGATTGCTCGGCGAATCGAACATGCAGAAGCCATCGTGATGCTTCGCGGTGATGACGAGATATTTCATGCCGGCTTGGTGCGCGAGTTCCGCCCATTCCTCGGCGTTGAACTTCACCGGATTGAATTGCTTGGCGAGCTGCTCGTATTCCGGGATCGGGATCCGCAAATCGCGCATGATCCACTCGCCAATGCTCTTCTGCTTTTGCCCCTTCCACTCCCCGGCGAGCACCGCATACAAGCCCCAGTGAATAAACATCCCAAACCGCGCTTCATTCCACCACTTCAGTCGCTCTGCCGTTGTCAC
>CAZJCX010000082.1:2047-12197 GCA_964544425.1 uncultured Verrucomicrobiota bacterium | reverse complement strand
CCCGTCTCCGCTTACGCGACCATCCAGCTAACATGACCTTTCTCATAGTCGCGCTACGCCGAACATTATTATTAGGCGACCGTGCGTGCACGCGGTCGTGCACGGGCGACTTTTGCAAGTCGTTTGGATTGCATGGCTTGATGAAAGCAGACCTGCGAATTTCTGTCAAAGGCCTTCACCGGAACGAGAACTTGAAAGTGCTGGTGGTGAAGACGCCTCTTGCTGACAGTCGTTCTGTGTGCGGATAACGGGCCGATGGTCGCCAGCGTCGGGTGAGCCGGCAGAGGGGCTGACCTCGCGGGGACGATTGGTCACGGGGTGTGTTGGACCCGTGTTCGCTCCGATTCAGCCGCCGGGACGGCGGTCACTCCACCGGTTGGCGTAAGTGCGGCCGTCGTCCCGGTGGCCATGCCCGATCCAACTTGCCGGTGGATTTTTGGCGGGGGGGCGTCTATAACTGCGGCGCATGTCGCAGGAATTGAAAACTACTTCGGATGCCGAGTTGCAGCGCTGGGTCGAGTCGCTGGAACAGGTATTGGGTTCGGTGCTCAAGAGCGAGTCGGAACAGGCCGCCTTGATCATGGACCGGCTCGTGCAGCGGCTGCGGGAGCGCGGGATCAACGTGCCGCGCCCCGTCAACACGCCCTACGTGAACACGATTCCGACGGAGGAACAGCCGGAGTATCCGGGCGACCGGGAGTTGGAGCGGAAGATCAAGAGCTACATCCGCTGGAACGCGATGGCGATGGTGGTGAAGGCCAACTCATTCACCAACGTCGGCGGACACATTTCGACATACGCGTCGCTGGCGACGTTGTACGAGGTGGGCTTCAACCATTTCTTTCACGGCGGCGACAACGGGCGGACGGCGGACATGATTTATTTTCAAGGCCACGCCTCGCCCGGCAATTATGCCCGCGCGTTCCTCGAAGGACGGCTGACGGAGCAGCAGCTTCACAATTTCCGCCAGGAACTGAACGACGGCGGCGGCTTGTCATCGTATCCGCATCCGTATCTGATGCCGGAGTTCTGGCAGTTCCCCACCGTCTCGATGGGGCTGGGGCCGATCCTGTCCATCTATCAGGCGCGGTTCAACCGGTACCTCCGCGCACGCGGCCTGATCACCGGCGAGGAGGCGAAGGTGTGGTGTTTCGTCGGCGACGGCGAGACCGATGAGCCGGAGACGCTCGGGGCGTTGACGCTGGCGGCGCGGGAGCATCTCGACAATTTGATCTGGGTGGTGAACTGCAACCTGCAACGGCTCGACGGCCCGGTGCGCGGCAACGGGAAGATTATTCAGGAATTGGAAGGCGTCTTCCGCGGCGCGGGCTGGAACGTGATCAAAGTGGTCTGGGGTTCGGAGTGGGATGCGTTGCTGCAGGCCGACCATACCGGCTTGCTCGTGAAACGGATGGAAGAAGCGGTGGACGGCGATTACCAGAAATACGTCGTCGAACCGGGCAGCTACATCCGCCGGCATTTCTTCGGCCGATACCCGGCACTGCTCGGCCTCGTCAATTCGCTGACCGACGCGCAACTGCAGAAATTGCGGCGCGGCGGCCACGATCCGAAAAAGGTGTACGCGGCCTACAAGACCGCCACCGAGCACAAGGGCGGCCCGACCGTCATCCTCGCCAAAACCGTCAAAGGCTACGGCCTCGGCGAAGCCGGTGAGGGACGCAACATTTCGCACCAGCAGAAAAAAATGAACGAGAAGGAACTCCGGGAGTTCCGCTCGCGATTCGGTGTGCCGATTGCCGACGAGGAAGTCGCCGAGACGCCGTTCTACCGGCCGCCCGACGACAGTCCGGAGATGAAGTATTTGCAGGAGCGGCGAAAGTCACTCGGCGGCTCGCTGCCGGTGCGGACGAATCGGGCGCCGGCGTTGAACATCACCGGCGGGGAGCTGTTCGGCGAGATGTTGAAGGGGACGCAGATGGAGCAGTCCACGACGATGCAATTTGTCCGGCTGCTCAGTCTGCTGTTGCGCCACAAAGACATCGGCCGCCACGTCGTCCCGATCATTCCCGACGAGGCGCGGACGTTCGGGATGGACGCGTTGTTTCGCGAGATTGGGATTTACTCGCCGAAAGGCCAGCTCTACGAGCCGGTCGACAAGGCGTCGCTGCTCTACTACCACGAGGCGAAGGACGGCCAGATATTGGAGGAAGGCATCAACGAAGCCGGTGGCATGTCGTCGTTCATCGCGGCCGGCACGGCCTACGCCACGCACGGCGTGCCGATGATCCCGTTCTTCATCTACTACTCGATGTTCGGTTTCCAACGCGTCGGCGATCTCATCTGGCTGGCCGGGGACATCAAAGCGAAAGGCTTCCTCCTCGGCGCGACGGCCGGGCGGACGACGCTCAACGGCGAAGGCTTGCAACACGAAGACGGTCACAGCCTGATCATGGCCAGCACCGTGCCGACCATCCAAGCGTACGACCCGGCGTTCGGTTACGAACTGGCGGTGATCATCGCCGACGGGTTGCAACGGATGTACCGGGGCAAGGAAGAAATCTTCTACTACATCACGCTCTTCAACGAAAACTACCAGATGCCCGCCCTGCCGGAAGGCGCGGCGGACGGCATTCTCAAGGGCTTATACAAATACAAGGCCGGGGATGCCGGCCTGCCGCACCAAGCGCACATCTTCGGCAGTGGCTCGCTCATCCATTCCGCGCTCAAAGCCCAGCAGATTCTCGCCGAGCGCTACCAGGTCAGCGCCAATGTCTGGAGCGCGACGAGCTACAAAGCGTTGCGCGGCGACGCCATGAACTGCCGGCGCTGGAACATGCTTCACCCCACCGAACCGCCCCGGCAATCCTACATCGAGCAAGTCCTCGCCAACGAGACCGGCCCGTTCATCGCCGTCAGCGATTGCATCCGCCTCGTCCCCGACCAAATCGCCCCGTGGGTGCCGGGCGGCCTGTTCACGCTGGGCACCGACGGTTTCGGCCGCAGCGACACGCGCCCGGCCCTGCGCCGGTTCTTCGAAGTGGACGCCGAATGCACCGTCATCGCCACGTTGTACGCCCTCGCCCAACGCGGCGCGATCCCCCGCGCAACCGTCGCCCAAGCCATCCAAGACCTGGGCGTCAGCCCCGACAAGGTCCATCCCTACTTCAGTTGATTACACTCACGCGCCCGCCAGCACCAACTCTTCGGACTCCTCGGCCTCCTCCGGCAACGCGGAGATTTCGGGCGCGGATTCGTTGCGGAGAGAGCGGTCCATGTTCATGGCGTTTTCCAGCCAGCGCAGGGCCGTCCGCACCAGCGCGGCGTAGTTGGGGAGGTTCAATTTCTCGCGGATGCGCCGCAGATGTTGTTCGGCGGTCTTGATGTCCACGGCGCATGCCAGCGCAATCTCTTTCACGTCCAAACCCACAGCGACCATCTCGAACACTTCCATCTCGCGCGGCGTCAGCAACTCGACCGGACTCGTCCCCGGTTGACGGTCGCCATTGCCGATGCGCTGAATGACCCAGTTCACCCAGCGCGGCGGCATGACAGTTTCCCCGGTCAAAACACGTCGCAGGGCCGGGATCAAGGCCGGAATGCCTTGATCGGCTTCCTTGGTGACCACACCCCGCGCCCCGCAGGTTTTTGCAAGCGTGTAGTAGGCGTAATCGCCATACCCGGTAAACACGATGACCGGGAGCTTGGATTTCTGCGTGCGCAGGTGGCGCAGCAACGACAACCCATGCGCACCGTTCTTGAACACCAGATCGAGCACCACAACGTCCGGCTTCAAGGTGGGCAACACCGCCAACGCCTCGGCAACGGAACCGGCCTCGCCACAACATTCCAAGTCCGGCGTCCGCTTCAACTCCCAATAGATGCCACGCCGCACCGAATCAAAATCATCCACCACCAACACCCGCCACTTCCGCGGCACCGCTGAAGTGGCACAAGCGTCCCGGTTGTGCGTCCCCACCCGAGTTGCACAAGCATCCTGCTTGTTCTTCGGACTGGCATAAGCGTCCCGCTTGTGCATTCCTGCTCCTTGATCCCTCTTGTTCGTCCTCGCCGTCTGCCCACCCGCACCGGTCACGCCATTCGACTTCTTGCTCGCCTTCATCAGACATCTCCCTTTTCTCCCTCACGATTGTTGATTTCCCGCCTTCCTCAACCCGTCACGCGCGATGCTATCGGCTGCAGGGGGGGGGGACAGTCAAGAAGTCTTTAGCAACGTTTTTGTGACGCACGCCTGATTCCAATTCCCCAACCGAACTGCCCGCCTGCCGATCCCCGCTGTGGTCCCACAGAATTGACAGTTTACGGAGCTGACCCCGGCAACTGCCTATGTGTTCAGCGTGTCACCAATCTTTTTTCAAGACGGGCAGCGGCCTTTGATTTGGGATACTTCTTCCTCAGCATCTCCAGTTCCTGCCGCGCACCTTTGAGATCGCCTGTGTCCAATAGCAAGGCGCAAATTTGGCTTCTTAAGGAAATTTCAACCGGCTCTGAGGCGTTAAACGTACGTTGAAACCTCTCGAAGCCGGAGTGCTTCTCGATCGAGCTAAGAACGGGCAGAGCCCGCCTAGCGCGAGCGATTAGAAGCCCTTTGTCGGGAGTTTTTTCGATTCCGAGCAACTCCGCATCGTATATGGAGGCGAGTTTGCCTTGCCACGTGTTTGGAAAACTCGCGGCAATGTCAGTGAACAGGGCGGCGGCTTTCTGACCTAAATCCCGCCTTGAACGCTCTGCAAGCCGGGTATCTTGTCGGGAAACAGCAAAGTAGAACGCGAGGTAGACTTTCGCTGTAAGAGAAGAATCATCGGCCGGATCACGCATGGCAAAATCTCTCAGGTGTGATGCAAGCTTCTCGTCGTAAGCTACCTCTTGCTTTAGTGATGATGCTAACTTGGCTTCCAGTTTTTCAAAATCACTTACAGCGTCTTCAGACGACGAGTGCGACTGTCCAAGGTCAACTGCATTGGTAGGTGCGTGGCTGGGTGCTTGCCCAAATGCCGCTTGCACGATAACACACGACGCTGCCAGAAGAAGGGATGCCTTAATGGGTCTCATAAATTCAAGCTGTGCCTTGCCTTTAGAAATTTGGATCGGTGTCGGGCCATTTGTCGTTAACTGCATCGTATTGAACAGTACTTTTCTCATATACATGGCCAGGTGGAATCCACTGCCACACCCGATGAAAATACCGATATTCCCAAGGATTTGTAGTGAGATCAATCGCACATGCGTTGTAGCCAATCTCTTTGTCATTGGCGTTAATCCAACTCACCGGTGTTTTCCCATTTGTGAACCAATCATGGACGATGGTGGCAGTAGCATTAGGGTTTCCTCCCTGAGCGTCAATTGGGGCGGTGAAGCAATACCCCAAAAACCGAGTCGGACCGGTACCTATCCACTTTTCTCCTGGTGAAGCGGTATGATCTGCGCCCGGATATCGATTGTTGTAGTCTTTAATGTCCAGCACTGAACACCCTGCAAAAATGACAGTCTCCAAGTCTTGGTTCCATTTCCCCTGTGCGTCCGATGGCAAAAAGTCAGCACCGCTGAGCTTTCCCGATGTGTGAACACCATGCCCCGAATAGTAGAGCCAGTCTGCCTGATCTTGCAATTGCCTTATCTTGCTTTTCGTAGCGCCCACGCGAATTTCAAGAAATCTAACACCTCCTGCCGCCATGAATTCCTTGTTGACTGCGCTCTCCGGAGGATTGGCAGCTATATCACCATCATCTCGAGCTTTTCCGCGCCGGGTCTTACCTGCTGCAGCAAAATCAGTATCGAACTTATTGCCATCATTATGGTTGCTATCGGCGGGTTCAGCGATTCTGTCAGCCGACGTGAATTCATCCACGGCATCGCCTGCGGCAGACGCCAGCAATCCCAACGAGATCACCTCGGAGCCGGTGACAATCATGCGAATTTCGGTTCCCGTCGTGTGCAGGACATCGTTGGAATCAATCGGAATGGTTTTCCAATCTTCCGGATCGGATGCAGCGGAATACGTCCGCGCTTGGATCGTGCAGGGGAAATCCGTGATTGCCTCGATGGGGTTGTTCAGCGTCAGCGTGAACCGCAAGTCCGTGTTGCGAAGAATAACGCTCTCCCAAGGGAGTTTGTCCGTCGCCGCCCATGTCGTCGTGTTGGTTTTGAAAACGTCGATCTGTGTCACCTTCACCACGTTGGCGACGATAGCCGTGGATACGCTCGGAACGGCGTTCGCGTACGCATCCAGCAGATTGACGCCCGTGGCTGTGATTGTGCCCAAGCCACCGTTGGTGCTGGCGATGAACTGAGACGCGGCAGATCCAGCAGAATCCAATGCCGCGCTTGGCGGCGTGAGAGTGCCGAGGGTGGTCGGCGACAGGGAGAAAGTCGCTGTGCCGGAGTTCGGCGCACTGCTGCTGCCGAGGACGACTTTCACGGCGACATCATTGGTGCAGCCGGCGCACATCGTCAAGTTCGTGCCGTTGGTCGGGGTGGTGAAATAGATCCAGGCTTGGCGTTGGAGGACGGAGATGTCGAACGGTTGCGTGGGTGTCGCGCCGTTGGTGCCGCTGCCGGAGGCGCAGGCGGGGTCGGGTTCGATGGAGCCGGCCACGGTTGCCGTGCCTTCCTTACCGGGGCCGATGATCGTGATGGCGTACCCGGCACCGGACGGAGAGTAGCTCGTTTGGATGATCGTAACGCCGCTACCGGAGCAGCTCGGTGGCCCGGTAAACCGGTAACAGCTTTGGGGCGTCACGCTCAGCGTCTTGGTCTCGCCGGGCACGGTGGTGTAGAGGTTGATGTTGGTGGTGAACGTCGCACCGCCTTGCCAGGGAATCGTGACGTTGGCATCGGCGGCCAAGCCGGAGGCTGGCAGCAGCGCAAGACCGACCAGCAGAAGCCCTGCATAAATCCCACGGCCCCTCATCCTGACCTTCTCCCGGGCGGGGAGAAGGGATCGGCGTGAGCCAGCGGCGCGGATGACCGGTCGCGGCGGGGACGCCGCTCCCACAACAGCAACGGGCGAAGGCGAAGGGATGGATTCATGAGCGGTTCTGTCTCTCCTGTTTCACGAAGGCGGCGACTTGCTCGCGGAGTTTGGCGGGCGGGAGTTTCTTCACGGCGGCCCAGAATTTCCGGGTGCGGTCACTAAGCGAGTGATCCGGGTAGGCGCGCAGCAGCTCATCGTAGTAGTACCATGCGCGCTTCAAATCGCCTTCGTAAAGGATGCGGCGGTTGCCGAGGCAATAGAGCGCCACCGGTCGCCACGGAGATTGGGGAAATTGCCGAATGACAAAGTGCAGTTGCTCGTCGCCTTTCCCCGGCTCATTCGCCGCGTGCCACGCTTGCGCGGCGGTGAACGCGGCTAGATCGGCTTGGGCGCTGCCGGGGAATTGCTGCCAGACCACCCGGTAGCTGCTGACGGCTTTGGCGTGTTGGCCGAGCGCGAATTGGCGTTGGCCGAGTTCGTAGGCGGCGCGGGCGCGGGCGGCTGCCGGCGCGCCGGGTTTCCGGTAGGCGACTTCCCACTCCCACGCTTCGCGTTCGAGTTGTCGGCGCTGGGCCAATTGCCGGGCTTCGATCTCGTCGCGCGTGGGTTTCTTTGGCGTGGGCGATGGAACGGGCGGCGGCGGCGGGGCGGACGCCAGTTTCCATTCACGTTCCACGACCGTGCGGAAGGCGGTCTTCGGATAGTGTTTCAACAACTCCTGCCAGTGCCGACCGGCTTCGTCACGCAGCTTGCGCGTGTTGGCCACCGCGCCGGCGATGAACAGCGCTTGTTCGGCCTCGAACGTGTTCGGATACCGCTGCAACAGGAGTCGCGTGGTCTTTTCGCGCACGTCGTCCGCACTGCGTTTGCTGGCGGCATAGACAACGATCTGCGCCAGCAGCCGGGGCGCGTCCTGCGGCGAGCGGGCGGCGGTTTTCTGCAAGACTTCCAGCGCGTCGTGGGACCGGTCCAGCATCAGCAGCGATTCCGCCAGCCGCCCGGCCACGTGCGCGACGGCGTCGTGCGTGGGATAATCCTCCAGCACCTGCCGGTAGAGGCGGATCGCTTCCTGAAACTCCGCCCGGTCGTAGAGCGCGTCGGCCCGCTTCACCAACTCGGAGATGCCGAGGTGGGTCGCGGCAACTGTCTGCCCGGCGGACGCCAGTTTCGTGACTTCGAGCCGCTTCTGAATCTCGTCCCGTTGCGGGTGGACGGCGAAACGTTGGAGGAATGTTTCCCATTGCGCGGCCGCTTTCCGGTAGTCTTTCGCACCGAACGCCGCGTGGCCACGCGCGATCAAAATGGTTGCGGCTTCCGCTGAAGTCGGATACTTCGCCACGATCTCATCGCGCAGCATTTGGGCGCGCAGCGGCGAGGGCGCGACCTCGGCTTCCCACAGCAACGACCGCGGCGCGTACACGGTTTGCGGGTACTGTTGCCGCAGCCGGGTCCAGAGGGAGGCCGCTTCGCTATGCCGTCGCTCTTTGTGGCGACAAAGCCCGGCTTGGAAAAGACAATACGCCGCCAGCGTGCGGTGATGATTGCGAACCAGCACCACTTGCTCATAAAGCTTGGCCGCCTCCCGGTACTGGGCTTTGGCAAACAGCGCATCCGCTCGTTTGTAGTCACCGGCTGCTTGTTGCGCCTCAGCTCCAGCCGCGAGGCCGAGAGTCAGCGCCACAACCATGATGGATAAGAGTTTACCGGCTGGCCGCATTGATGCCTCCGCTTCCCTCTGTTGACTCCTGTTCCGGTTCCGACGGCACCACCACGAACGCCCGCAGGCCGCGCACCTCGCCGGCCGGGAGTGCGCGGACGCGCAGGATTATGCCGGGTTCGAGATCAGTCGTGTAGCGCTTGAGAAAGACAAACTCGCCGTCGCTTTCCCACAAGCCGGGGCGGAGCTGATAAAGCGGATCAGCCGGCAGTTTGCCGCGCGGTTTGGCCAGTTCCAGCAACGCGCCTTCTTGCCGCTGACCGTTCTCCAGGAACGGCTCACCGGTTTTCACAAGAAAACCGGTCAGTTCCACCGTTGGAGCAACAACCGGTCGCGGCGGCGGCGCGGTGGGGACACCGCGCCCTACCGGGAGTGGTGTAACGGTGCGAGCGCGTTCTGCCCGTTCCAAGGCCAGCAACCGGGCTGTCTCCCGGGCTTCTTCCCGCGCCCGGTATTGCGCGGCGCGCTGCGGGTCGTAGTGAAACCGCCGCTGTAAGTCCGGGGCCAGCTTCTCCAGCGGCACCGTCTCGATTCCCCGCGCATGGATGACCGAAACGGTGGCCGGCGTGAGCGCGCCCCACCGGACTTCATGGTAGGTCACGCCATCAATGATAAGCTCCTCGGCCCGGAGGAGAGGTGACGCCAGCAGGAGCGCACTGCTTACCGCCATCAGCTTCAAGCGGGTTTTCATCTCGCGCGGCACTTATAAAACCGCCCGGCGAAAACCCACAATCAGTCAGATCCACGGTAACCACACCGCCCGTGGCGGATTGGCCCGTCGGAGATTCCCCTACAAGAACTCCGGTCATGCGGTTGACGTGGCGAATTCCGTGGGAAATCGGATACTCGACGACCGGAGCCGGAGCCGGTACACTCGGCGCGTGGCGGAGAGGTTTCTATCATTCGCGCTGGCCGTGGTGCTGATAACCGGTTGCCAACGCGCGCCGGCGGACGGGAGAGTTCACATCCGGTATTGGGAGAAATGGTCGGGTACGGAGGCGGGGGCGATGCGGGCGGTGGTGGATGCGTTCAATGAATCGCAGGATCGCATCTTCGTCGAGTTTTTGTCCACGTCGGCGGTGGATCGCAAGACGTTGGTGGCGACGGCGGGCGGTGATCCGCCCGATGTTGCCGGGTTGTGGGTGCCAAACATTTATTCGTTTGCCGACCGGGCGGCGCTGACGCCGCTGGATGATTTCATTCGCGCGGAGGGCGGCACACCGGCGGAGTGGGGCGACCGGTATGTGCGCGTGTACTGGGACATGGTGAATTACCGGGGCCACGTCTATGCCCTGCCATCGGCCCCGGCGACGTCGGCGTTGCATTGGAACAAGAAATTGTTTCGCGAGGCCGGGCTGGATCCCGACCGGCCGCCGCGGACGGTAGCGGAGTTGGACGAGTTCGCGGCGAAGCTGACGAAGCGGGATCCGCAGACGGGCGCGATTGTGCAGCTTGGCTTCCTGCCGCAGGAACCCGGTTGG
>CAZJCX010000082.1:0-2030 GCA_964544425.1 uncultured Verrucomicrobiota bacterium | reverse complement strand
TTCGGCGCGGAGTATGTGGACGCGGCCGGTGAGATTGCGATTGGGACCTCGCCGGCGAGCCTCGCGGCGTACCGCTGGGTGGCGGGGTACACCGAGCGGTACGGTCGGGATGCAGTGCGGACGTTTGCGAGCGGGTTTGGCGGTTTTGCGTCGGCGCAGAATCCGTTCATGACCGGCAAGGTGGCGATGGTGTTGCAGGGGGTGTGGATGGACAATTTCATCCAGCAATTTGCGCCCGGTTTGGAGTACGGCGTCGCGCCGTGGCCCGCCGCGCAGCCCGGTCAGGAGAATTTCACGATGGCGGACCTCGATGTGCTGACGATTCCGCGCGGCGCGAAGCATCCGCGCGCGGCGTGGGAGTTCATCCGCTACGTCAACTCGATCAACACGCGCGCGCAACGGTTCGAGGAACTGACCGGGGTGGAGTTGTTGTGTTATCTCCAAAAGAAACAATCACCGCTCAAGCAGTGGAGTCCGTTCTTCGAACAGCAGCATCCGCATCCGCACATCGCGTTGTTTCGGGCGCTCGGTGACAGTCCGCAGGCGATTCATTTCCCGAAGATTGGAATCTGGCAGGAGTACCGGCGGGAGATTGACAGCGTGTTTGAGTCGGTGCGGTTGCTTGCAAAGCCACCGGAGGACGCGCTGGCGTTTTGTCAGCAACGGGTGGCCGGCAGCTGGCACTGGCATCGCCGCAGCGTGGAGCGGCGACGGGAATGACGACCGGCGAAAAACGTCATCTGCGGAATGGGCTGTTGTTTGCCGCGCCGTGGCTGATCGGGCTGAGCGTGTTCACGGCGTACCCGGTCGTGGCGTCGTTGTTTTACAGCTTTTGCGATTACTCTGTCTTGCAGGCGCCGGTCTGGTCGGGGATGGAGAATTACCGGCGGATGGCGCAGGACTCGGTGTTTTGGTTGTCGCTGAAAAACACGCTCGTCTATGCGCTGCTGTCGTTGCCGACCGGGCTAGTGGTGTCGCTGGGGTTGGCGTTGTTGTTGAATACCGGGGTGCGCGGGATGCCATTTTTCCGCGTGGTGTTTTATCTGCCGTCCATCGTGCCGCTGGTGGCGAGCGCGATGTTGTGGTTGTGGGTGTTCAACGGGAAGTTCGGGCTGTTGAATTGGGCCGTCGGCCCGGTCTTCGCGCTGTTCGGCGTGAAACCGCCGGCGTGGCTCGGCGATCCGTTGTGGGCGAAACCGGCGTTGGCGTTGATGAGTTTGTGGGGCGTGGGCAATTCGATGGTGATTTACCTCGCCGGTTTGCAGAACGTGCCCAAGGAACTGTACGAGGCGGCGGAGATGGACGGAGCGCGGATGTGGCGGCGGTTTTGGCACGTGACATTGCCGATGATCTCGCCGGTGATCTATTTCAATTTGATCATGGGCATCATCGGCACGCTGCAAGTCTTCACGCAGGTATTTGTAATGACCGGCGGGGCGGACGGAGCGCCGGCCCGCTCGACGTTGTTCTACGCGCTCTATTTGTTCAGCACGGCGTTCTACGACCTGCGGATGGGCTACGCGAGCGCGATGGCGTGGGTGTTGTTCGTCCTCATCGTCGCGCTCACCGTCATGGCGACGAAGTTGACCGCGAAACGGGTGCATTATGGAACCTAAGACTCGACTCGGCCGGTGGCTCACGCACGGCGCGCTGATCGGATTGTCGGTCGTGTTTCTGTTTCCGCTGGCGTGGATGCTTGTGACATCGCTGAAACCGATCGAGCAGGCGATGTCGTTGCCGCCCACGTGGCTGCCGCGCGGGGCGGACGGCGGCATCGAACCGCGCTGGGAGAATTACCGGGAGGCGTTGGGGTCGTTCAGCGGCCGAGGTTCGACGGCGGTCTCGTTCTGGCGATTTTTCGGGAACACGGCGCTGGTCTGTGTGCTCGGCGTGATCGGCGCGGTATTGTCGAACGCGGTGGTCGCGTACGGGTTCGCCAAGATACCGTGGCGCGGGCGGGAGACGCTGTTTGCGGTGACGCTGGCGACGATGATGGTGCCGTTTCCGGTGCTGATGGTGCCGTTGTACGG
>CAZJCX010000081.1:0-13700 GCA_964544425.1 uncultured Verrucomicrobiota bacterium | reverse complement strand
GGTAGTCGCGTCGCGCCGCCACGCGATGGTCACCGCGTATTCCGCCAGTGCCAGCGCCGTGATGGCGCCAAATCCAATTAGACGCTCAAGCCGACGAATTGTTGCCGCCATTGCGAACCGAGATAGAGGCGCGCAGCCTCGGGATTGAGGTTGTGCAGATCGAGCGCCGTCAGGAAGTCAATCGTGCCGAATTCGTGGTCAATCGCTGGCGGCCCGGCAATCCATGCACCCAGCGAGAGGTAAGCGGCCAGAAGTTTCGGGACCCGCGGCGCGGCGGGCAGCGGCATGGTGGCCGGACACACTGCGTGGGGACGTGGCAGAGTGCGGAACTCCAGCGGCGCGAGATGGCGCGCGGCCAACTGCCGGTACAACGCCAAGCCCTCTCCGCCGTTGGTGGAGGTGAGCGAACTGCAGCCGATGAGATACCGCAGCCGGTAGCGAACTGCGATGGCGGCGATGCCGCGCCAAAGGGTGGCCAAGACGCGCAGGTTGCGATGATCTTTGTGGACACAGGCGCGGCCGAGTTCCAGCACTTCGCAGCGGTGGTTTTCAAACGGGCCGAGGTCAAATTCGAGCTCGCTGTAATAGCCCAGTTTCGTCAGGGCGTTCAACCCCGTCTGATATCGGTAGGTCCCCACGACAGTGCCCGTCGTGGCTTCGCGCACCAACAGATGATCACAGACTGCGTCGAAAGGATCCTCATCGCGGCCGGTGACGAAGGAGGAAACCAGACCCTCCGCCAGTTCCATGTTGAAGACTTCAAACCGCAACTGCTGCGCCTGCTGGATCTCTGGTTGCGATTCCGCCACGGTGATGACGTACCGCTCCGCGGGATCAGCCGCCAATGCCCGCCCGCGTGCGATCGTCCTCTCAGGAGCCGAGATGGTATTTTCCATCCCCACCCCCATGCCTCAAACCCGTGACTATCGGGGCGCGAAGCGGTTACAATTCAGTAACACCACGCTACTTCGACTCGGCGTCCATCTCTTTGAGGGCTTTTTCGCTCGGCTTGAGGCTGTCGGAGCGTTCGGCAGTCTTATCTTTGACCTGCTCCATGTACTTGTAAGCGCCGTAGCCCAGGGCGATCAGGATGATGACGAACAGCAGCTTTTTCATTCCGCGACCCTTTCAATTTTCGCGCCGAGCGCACGCAGTTTATGATCGAGTTTCTCGTAGCCACGATCCACGTGGTAGATCCGGTTGACTTCGGTTTCGCCATCCGCGCCGAGACCGGCAATCACCAGCCCGGCGCTCGCGCGCAAATCACTCGCCATCACCGGCGCGCCGCTGAGGCCGCGGACGCCCTTGACGATGGCGCTGCTGCCTTCGAGAGAGACATCTGCGCCGAGCCGTGCCATTTCGCTGATGTGCATGAAACGGTTCGGAAAAACTTTCTCCGTGATGACGCTGATACCGGGCGTGATGGTCCTGAGCGCGCTCATTTGCGCCTGCATATCGGTCGGGAATCCCGGATAGGGCATGGTGATGACATCCACCGGCTTGAGCAGACCATCGCATTGAACGCGAATGGTCCCGTTGGTGCGATGAACGGTCGCACCGGCTTCTTCGAGTTTGTCGCGGACGGCGCAGAGATGTTCCGCCCGGGCGCCTTTGATTTCAACGTCGCCCCCGGTCATCGCCGCGGCTGCCATAAAGGTGCCGGCTTCAATCCGGTCGGGAATCACGGTGTGCTCCGCGCCGTGGAGAGCTTCGACGCCTTCGATGACGAGCATGTGACTGCCGACGCCTCTGATCTTCGCTCCCATCTTCGTGAGAAACTCGCAGAGGTCTTCGATTTCCGGCTCGCAGGCCGCGCCTTCGAGGTAGGTGACGCCTTTCGCCAGCGTGGCGGCCATGATGATATTGGCGGTGCCGAGTACCGTGGAACCGAACCGGCCACCCATGAAAACGTCGGTGCCGACAAGTTCATTGCAGCGGGCGTGGACGTACCCGTTGTGGACTTCGATTTCCGCGCCGAGGCGTTTGAGGCCCTTGATGTGTTGGTCGATGGGCCGGTCGCCAATCACGCAGCCGCCCGGCAACGACACCTTGCAGTTGTGCAGGCGCGCGAGCAGCGGCCCCAACAGACAGACCGACGCGCGCATTTTGCGGACGAGTTCGTACGGCGCGACGCCAAGCGGATGTTCCGCGCGCACCTCAACCACGCCATCGGTCCGGTGATGCCGCACATTCACGCTGAGCCATTTCAGGATCTCGCCCATGAACTGGATGTCGCTCAGGTTCGGTACGCCGCGAATGGTACAGGGCTCTGCCGTGAGCAACGTGGCGGCGATGATGGGCAGGGCGGAGTTCTTCGATCCGCTGATTTGGACGGTGCCGCGCAGGCGGTTGCCACCACTGACGATAAGCTTTTCCATACGACCTCCTTGTTTCAATCACGGCCCGCCGGATTCCCCAATCCGACGGTTACGACTTCGGCTGTGCGACGATCACGCGCTCATGCGTTTGCAAATCCTTCACAACCTCGACCACCGTAAATCCATTCGCTTCCAAAATGTCCCCCACGGCGGCGCGCTGTCCCGCTCCCATTTCAAGCGCCACAAACCCGGTCGGGGACAAAATCCGCCCAGCAGTCGTGACCAAGCGGTGAATAATTTCGAGCCCATCCTCACCCGCTGTTAAAGCTAGCGCAGGCTCAAAATCTCGAACCTCCTTGGGCAGCGTCGCCCAGTCCCCACTGGCGATGTACGGCGGATTGGCTACGATCGCCTTCACCGTCCGGCTGCTGGGAAGGGGTGATAACAAATCACCTTCGAGAAAGCGAACGTTTTTTTCCACGCCGTGTCGCGTCGCATTCGCCGTCGCCACCGCCAGCGCGTCGGGGCTGACATCCGTCGCCACAATCTCCGCCGCCGGTAGCTTCTTCGCCAACGCAATCGCCACGCACCCGCTGCCGGTACACACATCCACCACTTGGAGTGGCGCGGGCGTCCCGCCTGCGCACCGGTTCACCACCGTCTCCACCAACAACTCCGTCTCCGGTCGCGGAATCAACACCCGCCGGTCCACCGCCAGCTTCAACCCGCAAAACTCCGCCTCGCCGATGATGTACTGCACCGGCTCGCCCTCCGCCCGCCGCCGCACCATTTCCCGCAGACGCGCGAGTATCGCCTCGTCCAGCACGCGCTCAAATTCCAAATAAAGCTGCAACCGCTTCTTCTGCAGCGTATGCGCCAACAGCAATTCGATCGTCAACCGCGGACTCTCCACGCCGCGCTTCTCGAAAAACGGCGTCGTCTTATTGATGACTTCGAGAATCGTCACAGCCGTCAGAATACGGGAGGGCAACAAGGCATTGAAGCCAAAAGCGCCAGCCCACGCCAATCCCCCGCCGCCCAGACGGTCAGGAGGTCCGCCGTGTTCATCGTGCCGATGATGAGCAGATTCGCCGGCATGCCTAACTCCCCGCCCGAATACGGCAGCGTCACCCTGATCTCGTTGGCCGCGCCCAGCCGCTTGTCCGCCTCGATCAACGCGATCAACTCGCCGAAGCCGAGTCCGACGAATCAAATCCGACGGAGCCGAATCGGATGAGACGCCGCACGCCGTACTCCCGTGGCAAAAGCGGGCACGCAAACCCGCACGCGGCTTCCCCGCGGCAGACTTTCGAGATGTTCCCCCGGGGGCACGACTGTTGAACATTCACCAGCACGTGGGTATGGTGAGCACGTGAAAGCCACGACTGAGTACGATGAGAGCCGCTTGAAACGCGTGATGAAGCTGACCGGCTTGAAAAGCCGCAAGGCCGCGTTGGACTATGCCTTGCGCGAGGCGGAACGTGCGGCCAAAGTGCGACGCTTCCTTGAGTCGCTCCTACCGGATGCCGAGTATGCCGGCGCGGTCGCCCCTGGTTATGACGTGCTCACGGTGCGCGAAAAGGAAACGCCTTACCGCGCATGAGCCTCGTTGATTCCACGAAATACATCTCGTGGATGCGCCAAGGACGGAATCCCGTGGCGCTACTGGCCTCCTCGTTGACGACCGGCGAACTTCTTACCTGCGGCATTGTCCGCATCGAAGTCCTGCGTGGCGTTATCAAGCCCAAAGCCAAAGCGGAGTTGACTCACTTCTTCGACATCATGCTGGAGATTCCGCTCACGGCGGCATTACTGGGCGACGCAACGGAACTGGCGTGGACACTTGACCGGCAAGGTCAAGTGTTGCCGGTCAGCGACCTCATCATCGCCAAATGCGCGAAGCGCGCCGGAGCAACGGTCATCACCGAAGACCCGCATTTCCGCCAGATTCCCGGCCTCAAAAACCGCGCCAATCTGTAAGCCACGGATGCCTATTGGTTCTCAGTCTTCTGTCTCCTGCCGTCATGCGTGGCCCCGTCTTGCTGCGCCCGCCGGCACAGCCGCTTGAACACGCCGGGCTTGACGCCGTTATCGACCGGCCAGTTCCACCAGCGCCTCTATCAATGCCGAGTCATCCGCGACGGCATGCATCCGGTACACCGTCCGATCATCCGCTGAATCGTCCGCGCCGACCTTGATTGTTTCGGCATGGACAAACTTTGCCCCCAGCACCGCCAATAGCTTCTCGCCGTCACCATAGAAATACTCCTGCAATAGCGGCATCACCTTGTGCTCCCACGCGAAGCGCAAGCCGGCGACGTCATTCAATCCCATGAAGTAGCTGTGCCCGATCTGGTGGTCGCGGTCGAGATACGCCTCCAACTTCCGATTCAACGCCGTCAGCAGTTGGCCGAGCGACACGCCCGCCACTTCGCCGAGCAGTTCCGGCTGCGGCATCAACTCCACAAACGTGAACCGCCGCCGCAACGCCACGTCCAGCAGCGCAATCGACCGGTCCGCCGTGTTCATCGTGCCGATGATGAGTAGATTCGGCGGCACGCCCCGCCTTCGCCAAAGGCTACGGCGAGGCAAGCAAACTCCTCGCCCGAATACGGCAGCGTCACCTTGACCTCGTTGGCCGCGCCCAGCCCCGAAAGCTTTCGGGGCTCGATCAACGTGATCAACTCGCCGAAGCCGAGTCCGACGAATCGAGTCCCACGAGAAGCGGGCACGCAAACCCGCACGCTGTTTTCCCGCGGCAGACCTTGGAGATGTTCCCCCGGTTGATCTCGTCAATCACCAGCGCATAAGTGTGCGCCGGGTCTTGTTGCGCCTGAGAGGCATCTTCAGCGGTGGCGCAACTTCTGTACGATGGGCTACGAGGCCGTGAACAGCTGAGGCTCAGGCGAACTGACCTCTGCGGCCAATTCTCTTAGATCCGCTAATTCGTCTGCCTGGGCAGAGATTTCTCGAATCTCCAATAATTCGCGCACAGACGGTAAGTCTGTAGATCCGGCGGGATGGAGTTTCTCGAATATGATGTTGAATTCTTTCAGTTCCATTTCTTAACTCCGCTAAACAATACGTTTTTTTGTTTGCGCTTCAAGCTGCCGCCGAGTGCCGGTCATATCCGTTTCTGCGCCACAGTTGGGGCAGCGGAGCTTGTTGTCTGGTGGGAACGGCAAGCATCCGCTTTGCAACGGTTGCGCCTTGTCCAGATTCGCCTGAACCTTCCACGGGGCACGACATTTCGGGCATTGAGCTTCAATTACGACGGCGTTGGCTTGTCCCGTTTGCTGCGGTGATGGCACGGCCGGCGCGATGAACCGGTAAATCTGTGATTCCGGAGTTTCAATAACCTTGTAAATGTTCGTCGTATCGAAGGTCATCTGAAGCAACACGTGGTAGCGACGAATGGCATCGGCGAGATCTGGCTGTGCCGAGTAATCGGTAATTTGTAGGCGCATTTGACGAAAATCGTCCAGTTTGATCGATCGCCCATGTGTTTGCCATCGCTGGTGATCACAAAGTATGGAGGCAATCTCATTCGCACGCCGAGTCTTGTCTTCTTGCGTCACGGGTTGCCCGGTACTGGAGTGAACTTGCCAGTTCTTGAACTTGTACGTCGCTAGCCATTGCGTGACCATCTGCTCGGCAAACTTGAGAGCGTTCTCAGCCTCTTGGAGTTCACCGGGAGACAAGCCCTGCAGGATGGGAATATATGCTTTGTTCAGAATGCCGGTGGTCTCGACCTCCTTCTTGATTTTCTCCACGCCTTCGAGAAGCGCATCTGCCGAGAACACCTTGCCTTGCCACGTCATTTGAGCGTCGATTGGACCAAGCGCAGATGCCGGCTCCATCAGAATGTCGTCTCCAGCCATCGCCATGATCGCGCCGGCGCTCTTGGCCCAGCCCGGAATAATCATCGCGACGTCTGAATACCGTCCGCGAAATAAGCGAACAATGTCTTCAGCTGTTTCACCAGAACCACCCGGTGTCTCCAGAATCACGTCGAGGGCTGTGCCCTTCAGGTTCGACAATTGATCGCTAATTGGAAGCAGGTCTGCATAGTTAATGGAAATCGGAGCTCGCGGTTTGTTGAGGTCTGCCGCGAATACAAGAACATCCCGCCCATGCCGCAGTTCAGAAATCCGACGAAGCTGCTGCTTCCGTTCCGCGGTCAATTCCGGGAATTCCAGCCGCTTGTCGAGATATTCAGTATAAATGCCCACGCGTTCTTGACCTCCAGTAACCGAACCGCCGCCATACTAGGAATTCGTTCGTGCACAGCAAGACAAAACGCGCCCAACCGGGTATGCGACGGCGGATGAACTCCTCGAAGAGTTGGTTCATGTCGAACAGGAATGCGAAGGTTTCGGTGCGGCCGGGACAGGGGCAGGGAAAGGCAGAAGGTTGAAGAGCGGAAGAAGTGAAGATCGTTCCGCCTATTTCAACGTCCCCGTCCGCAGCATCCGTTGCACTTCGTCGTGGTCGGCCAGCGCGAAGACGTAGAGACATTCGGGCCGATTCTCAAAAAGATACCGAAGTTTGATAGTGGCGCGACACTCGAAGGTCTTGGCGCGAAGTTTCCGAATGCTCAACCCGGTATGCTGATGCGGACGGCCAAACGCTTCCCGGAGATCGTGCAAAGCCAACAAACACTCGGCGCGTTCCGAGCGAGACAACGCGCCGAGGCGCTCAAATACGGCGGCGTCAATGAGTGCGGGCTTTTCCAAGAGCCGTCTCCACTTGATCCACCGTCATGAGCCGACCGGCGTTCTTCTCGCGCTGAAATCGCTCATTCACGGCCTGCTCGAAGCGGTCCAACTCCGCCGGGGTCGCGCCGTACTCGCGCATGGCATATGTGTAATCCACGGGTTCGACCTCCACTTTGCGCAGCGCAATGATACTGTCGCCCGAGATGATGGCAACATCCTTACCACCGGCGGCTTCGGCCAGCCACCGGCTCAAGTTCTTCTTGGCCTCGGTAATTGTAAGCGTCTTCATAAAGCACTTATAAGGTCCATTTGCAGTCCCGTCAAGTTCACCGAAAGAGGTGGTCCGTCGTTGGCGCGGCGACGATAGCGGAGCATCCATTGGGCGGCTTGGTCGAAATCGTGCGGTTGCGGGGTGACATCGGCCACGTCGGCAAACACGGCGCGGAGTTGCGGCAGGTGCCGGCGGGTGTCGGTCCATTGCGACCAGCGGGAGAGGCGATGGACGGTGGTCTTGAAGAGCCGGTTGGGGAGGTTGTCCTCGGTGAATTCGTCGTAGGCGACATCGAACCGGTCGCGTCGCCATCCCGAAGGCTTTCGGGCTTGGGCGGCGACGAGCCAGCGGCCTTTGAGCACGTCGAGCCGGTCCTCGATGGTCACGTAGCCGCGCAGGACTTCGCCGTGGACGGCGTCCCAGAGCCGGTGGGCAAAGACCCAAAAGAGGATTTCGGAGAATGGCGCGCGCTGGGCGGTCAGCCGGCTGATCTCCGGCTCGGTCACGTCCAGCTTGCGGGTGTAGCTCAACAGGAACAACAGGTTGGTGGTGGCTTCGCGTTCCTTTTCACCCGGCCGGTAGGGGCGATTGCCGCACACGACAGCGGCGTCTCGTCTAACTCGGCTTGCCGAGTCGCCCGCGTCGTTTTCCCCGAACGGACGAGCCGGCGTCTCGTCCCTACCATCCAAAACGCGCCGGTACATCTTGGGCAGAACCTGCAAGGTGGTTTGCGGCAGTTGCACAACCCCGACGAACGAAGTCGCCCGCGCTTCCCGCAACCTGATCTCGAACAGCCTTTCGTTACGAGGGCCGCGCAGTTGATCGAGCAGGTTCTTCTCCGCCGTGCTCAACCCTTCGATCCGACCATACGCGAAGTCGCTCAGCGTTTTCATCGGGTGCGAGTATGAAGCGGCACTGCGTTCGAGGCAAGTGCCACGCCGATCGGATTGGGGGGCAAGTTCACCGATGAACTCCTCGAAGAGTTGGTTCATGTCGAACAGGAACGAGAAGATTTCGGTGCGGCCGGGGCGGGGGAAGGGAAAAGCAGAAGGTTGAAGGCAGAATGATGAAGGGAGGAAACAGACGCAACCGGGACGGTCGCGCCACCATTGCGGAAAGAGGTTAGAGATTTGCCGCACAGAACAGCGGGTTTGCGTACCCGCTTTTGCCACGGGAGTACGGCGTGCGGCGTCTCATCCGATTCGGCTCCGTCGGACTCGATTCGTCAGATTCGGCTTTCGCGGCCAGTAGTCGTTGCCGGTATCCGCGTCCATCCGTGTAAGCCGAGTTTGCGAGACGCGGGCACGCAATCTGTGGCTACTTCCTTCAGTGAGTGTGATTAGGCGGTCGTGATGGTGCGGGGGCGTTTGAGGAAATACAACGCGGCGATGCCGGCCAGCAGAATGGCGGCGATGGTGAATGCCCGGCCTTTCACCTGCGAGAGTAACGCGAGGCACACGACGATTCCGCCGAGCGGCACGACCACCGGCACCTCAAAGAAGCCGGGTAGCTCGTTGGGGCGACGTTGGAGCACGATCAGCGCGGCGTTGATCACTACGAACACGCACAATAACAATGCGCTCGTCGCGGCCGCCAGCGCCGAGATGTCTCCTGCCGACACCAAGCCCACCACGATGAGCATCAAGACACCAATCGCCCGATGCGGCGTTCGCCGGCGGGGATGTACTGCGCCGAGACCTGCCGGCAACAAGCCCTGCCGGGCCATGCCGTACACGATCCGCGAGCCCATGATGTAATTCAGCAGCGCCGTGTTGGTGATCGCAAATAGCGCGATAAACGAAAACACCACCGGCGGAAAACCCGGCGCGGCGCGCACGACCACGTCCACCAGCGGCTGTTTCGACGCCGCCAGTTCCGCGTGCGGCACGACCGACACCGCGGTGATGCTCACCGCAAAATAAATCACCGTCACAATCACCAGTGCGAGGACAACCGCCACCGGGAAATTGCGCTGCGGATTCTTCACTTCCTCCGCGACGTTGAGCATGTCCTCAAACCCGATGAACGAGTAGAACGTCAGCACCGCTCCCGTCAGAACCAATGTCGGCTGTATGGGCTGGGGTGTTTCCAAATAGTCCACCCCGCCCCAATACCGGCAGCCCACCGCCACCACGATCACCAGCCCGCCCACCTCGACGACCGTGCAAAGAATATTCAGCCACGTGGACTCGCGCATCCCCCAGAAATTAATCAACGTCAGCACCGCGATGAAGCCGAGCATCACCGGCCACGGCGAAATGTCCGGCAACATCCCCGTGAAATACCCGGTAAACGCCCGCGTCTGCGTCCCGAACGATGTCAGGCCGGACACCATCACCGCCAGCCCGACCACGTACGACAGAAACGGCCACCCAAACGCCCGCTGCGTCACAAACGCCGCGCCTGCCGCGCGCGGATACCGGGAACCGAGCGAAGCGTATGACAGCCCGGTCAACAACGCCGCCACCATGCTCAGCGCGAACGCCAACCAAATCGCATTGCCCATCACCCCGGCCGCTTTCCCGATCAGCGCGTAAATCCCCGACCCCAGCATGTCGCCCACGCCATAAATCACCAGCGCCCACAAGCCCATCGTCCGCGCCAGCGTCGGTTGTTCCGTTGCGGTGCTCACTGTTTCTTCAAGACGTAGCGGTGCGTGGCCGGGAAGGCGTTTGTATCGCCGCCGTGCGTGGTCAGGAATTTTTCCCAATCCCCCGTCGAGCAGGTGTAGAGCGGAAATTTGTCCACCGTCACGTGAGGAAATGCGTTGCCGACGCGATTCGTGAACCACTCGTAGTCCAGCGGACGAAACTCCACCGTGTCGCCGGTGAGTTTCACCAGCGTGACCGTGTTCACCGGCCGGGTGTGCCACGCAGCGTACCAGTTCTTGGTCGCCTTGGCGGTGGTATCGGCGAACAACAACTCGCCGATCTTGAAGTACGTCACCCCGATGGTGGCCGAGTTTGTTTCACGATCCCACGTGACGATTTCGTCCCCGTCAAACTCCCACGGCGGCAGCCCCGCGTCCGCGTCTTCGCCCCATGCCGTCACGAGTCGCCATTTGCCGGTCAACTCCGGTACTTCCACCTTGTTCTGCTCGGTGTGAAACGGTTGCAGCGATTGCACGATGCAGCCCGTCAGCAATAACCCCGCCACACAAATGAGTCTGCGTTTCATGATTTCCTTTTTAGTCCTGTTCCACCTCCACCGGCAAGCCGGTGGTCACGATTTGCAGCAGGCGCTCGGCGTTCCAGTTGGCGAGACGGAAACACCCATGGCTTTCCGTCTTCCCGATCATCTCCGGGTGCGGCGTGCCGTGGATGCCGTAGCCCGGTCGGCTCAAGCCGATCCAGACAGTGCCCACCGGGTTGTTTGGGCCGGGCGGGACGATGAGTTTGCCGTAGCCGCGTTGCGTTTCGTCGAGCTCCGGAAAGTTCACCGGGTCGAACGTGTAATTCGGATTCGGCGCGGCGGTGACGATGGTGAGATCGCCAACCGGCCGTTTCTCCTGCGCCGCCGCGATGGAGCAGGGGAACAACGCGATGACCTTGCCCGAATCATCCAGAGCGCGGATGGTTTTCTCCGCAAGACTGATGTGCAACCGCGCCGCTTGCGGGGGCCGATAACTGCCGCCGAGGGTGTTGGGGACTTTGAGAGTCGTGAAATCATTCGTTGCGCCGGGATTCAGCGACCGGATGAACGCTTCCTTCGTGTGAAATTTCTCCGCCACGAGTTCGATGACGGATTCGTGGGCCAGCGATGGCACTAGCGACCGTTCCTTCCAATCCTGCGGCGCGCGCCCGATTTGCGCTAGGTCGTTGGTGGTGACTTCATAGTCCACGTACAACGGTGGCGCCGCCGGAAAAGCGGCCGTGGTGGCGGCGTCGAATTGTCCCGTGGCCGGCAGGCCGTGCGCCGATTGCCAGGCCGCCAGCGCGCGCTCGGTCACCGGGCCAAACTTCCCATCAATACATCCCGGCGAGTACCAGAGCCGGTCGAGCGTGATTTGCAGCGCGACGATGTCGTTGCTCTGGGCTGGCGCGAGGGCCGCGAGACAAAGGCAGACAAAGCTGAATCCAATTCGCTTCACGCTGTGAATTGTAGCACAAGCAACCGGGCGAATGCGTTGGGTCAGCCGTTGGAGGCGGCGAGGCGGCGGGTGAGGGCGTCGGCCATCAGGGCCTCGATGAGTTCGTCGAGATCGCCCTCCAAAATGGCCGGGAGGTTTTGGATAGTGAGGTTGACCCGGTGATCGGTGACGCGGTTTTGCGGGAAGTTGTAGGTGCGGATTTTTTCGCTGCGGTCGCCGGAGCCGATCTGGCTGCGGCGCTCGGCGGTGAGCTTGGCGGTTTCTTCTTCCTGCTTCGTCGCCAAGAGACGGGACCGCAGAACGCGCATCGCTTTGTTGCGGTTCTTCAACTGGCTGCGTTCATCGGCGCAGCGGACGATGACGCCGGTCGGTTTGTGGTGAATCTGGACGGCGCTGTCGGTGGTGTTGACGCCTTGACCACCGGGACCGCTGGCGCGGCAGACGGTGATTTCGAGGTCCTCGGTTTTGAGCTGGATGTCCACTTCCTCGGCTTCCGGCATGACGGCCACGGTGGCGGTGCTGGTGTGGATGCGGCCTTGGGCTTCGGTGGCGGGGACGCGCTGGACGCGGTGGACGCCGGACTCGTAGCGGATCCGTTTGAAGACATCCTGCCCCAGCACGGAGAAGACGATTTCCTTGAATCCGCCGCGTTCGCTCGGGCTGGTGTCCATCACTTCGACTTTCCACCCTTGCGCGTCTGCGTACTTGGAATACATGCGAAACAGGTCGGCGGCGAACAGCGCGGCTTCCTCGCCGCCCGTTCCCGCGCGGATTTCAATGATGGTGTTGCGGGAATCGTTCGGGTCCGGCGGGACGATGCCGAGTTGAACCTCACGCGTCAGCCGGTCGAGTTTGCGCTGCAAATCGGCGAGTTCGCCCTTCGCCAACGCCGCCATCTCGGCGTCCCCGGCCTGGCTCAACTCTTCCGTCTCGCCGATCTGCGTCTGCACGGCGAGCCAGGTCTCGTAGTCGGCCAGCAGTTTCTTGATCCGGATATGTTCCCGGGCCAGCTCCCCGGCGCGGCGTTGATCGGCGAAGACGGCCGGGTTGCCGAGCAGGTTTTCCAACTCCGCGGCGCGGTGGCGGAACTTCTCGATGGCGGGGGCAAAATCCATGAAAACAAAACGGGCACAGGTGCAGATGCCCGTGCCCGTCGGAAATGACTGCTACTTGGTTTTCTTGGCGTACCGCTTCTGGAACCGTTCGACCCGGCCGGCGGTGTCCACAAACTTCGCGGTGCCGGTAAAGAACGGATGGCACTTCGAGCAGATGCCGATGTGCATGTCTTCTTTCGTGGATCGGGTCTTGATCACGTTGCCACAAGCGCAATGGATGATCGCTTCAACGTACTCGGGATGAATGTCAGCTTTCATGTTTCTTGTCCGTCAGGGGGCGGCACAGTACCGAAGCCGCCCGACCGGCGCAAGGACTAATTCGGCTTTTGATCCTCGTCCCGGTTGCGGTGGCGCCAGTGCTGGTAGCCGAGCCAGCCGAGGGCCACAAACGGCAGCACGAGCGCCAGCAACACGAAGAATGAACCGGCCGCCCCCGCGCCCACCACTTTCTCCGCGACGATGAACAGCAGTATCAACGGCAGGACGCCATACACCATGTACCGCAGCAACAAGCCCCAATGAAACAGTTTCATGGTGGCGACTCCTCCGCGGTCGGCGGCCGGTACTCCCATGTCGGCTCCGCCGCGCGCCACCAGACGCGCCAGGTTTGCGGATTCTCGCCGAGATCTTTGCCGGTCGCCACTTGGAACGCGCCGACGGCTGCGCGGTGAATCATCGGGTTCGGATTGTCCAACTCCGCCGCCAGCCGCGACAATCCGCGTTTCACGTCGGCCGGGGGGCGCGATTCGATCCCTTCCAAAAACGCCGCGACTTCGCGGAGGTACAGATACGGGCGGCCGATGTTGCGCGCCACGAGCACTCCGACGACCGCAAACACCGCCAAGCCGACGAACAACAGCCGGTTGCCGCTCAGGGGGGAACGTTCCGGGCGTTCCACGCGAATGCGACGATAAGAATACCGGCTCCGAATCATGCCGGCATGATAGTCAGCCGCTACCGCATCCGCAACGTGAACTCGCGCCCGTCAAACTCCATCCGCACGGCGCTCTCTTCAATCGCCACGACCCGCGCGCCGCTCACCTCGTCGCCAACCCGGTACGTGTACCCGTTGATCATGGCCTCGGTGGCTTTCCCGCCGCGCAGAATGCCTTGCAGCGCCAACGCCGGCGGATCACGCGGCGGGGGCGGCGGCGGCGTGGCGACCGGCGGGGCCGGCTCGGGCGTCGC
>CAZJCX010000080.1:572-13968 GCA_964544425.1 uncultured Verrucomicrobiota bacterium | reverse complement strand
CCATCGCGATATGACTGGCCGGTATCTCGTCGAGGCGGACGGAAATTTGCGGGACGGTGAAGAGCGCGTGGATGAGTTGCATCGCGGCGCTCTCGACGGTGTCCTCGTAATGCCACATCACCATGTCGGAATGCACGGGGGTATTGCCGGCGAGGGCGCGCAGGAGCATTGAGCCGACGCGGTTGCCGGCGGCGTGGTTGGGTTCGTCGCCCACGCGGAAGATGTTGCCGTACTTGCGCATCACCGGGCCAGTGTAGGATTGCCGGAACTCGATCATCACGTCGGGCTTGCGGGCGCGCAGTCGGGCGATGACATCGGTGAGCAGCCGGTCGGCGGCTTCGGGGACGGATTCGTAGTCGCGACCGTTGCCGAAGGCGTCTTTGGTGTCTTCGTGGGTGTTGAAACAATCCACGAAATCGAGTTTGAAGCCGTCGAGATCGAATTCGCGGAGGCAGCGTTCATAGACGCCGATCAGATACTCGCGCACGTCCGGGAATCGCGGGTCGAGGATGTGCCACGGATTCTTGTTGTTGGGATTCAGAAATTTGTCTTTGAAGCGGGCATACGCTTTCGTGTGAACGCCGACGAACGGGACACTGAACCACAGCAGATATTTCATGCCGAGCTTGTGGACGCGATCCACATGGGCGCGGAAATCGGGGAACTTGCCGGGAGCGGCTTCCCAATCGCCGCAGTAGGCGTAGCCGCGATTTTTGTCTTCGGTCTGCCAGCCATCGTCCACGATGACGGAGTCCATGCCGAGCGGTTTGGCGAGCCGGCATTGGTTTTCGATGAGGTCGGGCGTGATGCCGAGGTGAAAGCTGTACCACGTCGAATACATCGGCAGCCGGGCGTGTTCCGGTACGGCAGCCGGTTTGTAAGCCGGCATGGCCGCCCACCAGTCGCTCACGGCGAGGAGAACGTCTTCGTACGGGAGTGGCCGGCTGTCGAATCGGATGGTGGTCCGGTATTCCGTGAGCGGCGGCACCGGGTCAGCAAGCAGTTCGATCCGGCACGTAAGGCAGCCGGTCTCCTCGGCGTGCGCGGCACTGAGTTCGCAGGTGTTCATCGCGTCGGCGACGGCAAAGGTGAGGCGATTGGTTCCGGCGTAGTTGAACATGCTCCAGACCGGCGCGTCTTTCGCGGCGCTGCAGCGAGTTTTCGGACGGCCCATTCCGGTGAGTTTCGTTTGGGCGAGGGCGCAGGTGCGGTGGTGAACATCGATGACTTCGTGTTCCCAGTGCAGTGTGATTGGTGTGGGGCGCACCGGCGCTGCGCTCTTGAGTAGGACATCTATGTATTCGATGCCGGGAGCCTCGCCGGTGCGCGGGGTCAAGGTGACGGTGAGGCCGAGATTGTCGTGTTGGATGGCGATCTTCATGCGGCACTCGATTCGACGCCGAGACCGGCCCCGGTCGGCACCGGTAAGCAACCGTCTTCGGCAAGTGGGAGGGAGAGTTGCCGGTCGAGATCGCCGCGCAACAACGGGCCGTGCAGGCCGAGTTCGGTGAATTCGACGGCACCGGAAAATTTTCCGATTGCGGCGGCGAGGTGGAGTTTACCGGCGATGGTGACGCCGGTGCCGAAGGCAGTGCCGAGCACGCAGTCGAGTCCGGCATCTTCCGCCAGCGCGGCGATCTTCAGCGAGTTCACGAGGCCACCAGCTTTGGCGACTTTGATGTTGAGCACGTCGGCGGCACCGGCGCGAATCACGGCTTCGGCGTCGTGCGGTCCAAAACAGCTTTCGTCGGCTTCGATGGGGACATTCACAGCTTGCCGGACTTTCGCCATGCCCGGTAAGTCCCACGCTTCACACGGTTGTTCGAGGAGTTCGAGGTTCACTTCATATTGTTCTGCGAGCCGGCAAAGCTCGATGGCTTCGTCGGGAGTGTAACCGCGATTGGCGTCGGCGCGGAGCGAGACAGTTTTCCCAACGGCTTGCCGGATGACGCGGAGGCGTTCGGCGTCCTGCGCCGGTATGCCGCCGATTTTGGGTTTGAAGGCGCGGATGTTTTGTTTGATGTACTTCAGGCATTCGTTGGCCATGTCGTCGGGCGAGCCACCGGCAATCTCGATGGCGACGGGGATGCGGGTGCGTTTGGCGCCGCCGAGGAGAGCGCTGACCGGCAGGCCGCGCGCTTTGCCGACAAGGTCGTGGAGGGCGAGGTCAATGCCGGATTTGGCGGAAGAGTTTTCACGAAAATCAATGTGATCCATCAACGCCGCGATATCCCACGGTTCCCGGCCGACGAGGAGTGGACCGAGATAGTCGTCAATGGCGACTTGGATGCCTTCGAGAAATTGGCCGAAGAATCCGATGTCGGCCGGGGCTTCGCCGAGGCCGGTTAGACCTTCGTCCGTTTCGATGCGGACGAGCACGTATTCGAGGATGGGGGAGGGACGTTTGGGCGTGACGCGGCTGAGGCGGCCGCCCCATTCACGTTTGGTGCCGGCATTTTGGGAGTTGTAGAAGAACTGTTGGAGGGGGATGCGGACCGGGATGGCTTGGATGCAGGTGATTTTCAAGTTCGATGGATTGGCGCGCGTTACGAGTCAAGTTGAGCCATGAACTCGTGCGCGGTTTCCATGAACTTTACCAGCAAGGCGACCGTCGCGTCCATATCATCAGCATGGCAGAGTTGGACGGTGGAGTGCATGTAGCGGACCGGCGCGCCAATCGTCGTGGCGATCACGCCGCCTCGGGATTGCTGCATGGCGGAGGCGTCGGTGCCGCCGCCGATGTTGCGCTGGTAGGGAATCTTGTGTTTTTCCGCGAGGGAACACAAATACCGCACCAAGCGCGGATGGCCGATGGTGAGGTTGTCCACGAGGTAGATGCCGGTGCCTTTGCCGGGTTCGCAGAGATTTTGATGATCGGCGGCTTGGACGCCGCTGGCCATGCTGCCGTCGAGCGCGATGCCGATGTCGGGCGCGATCGCGAACGCGGCCGGCCGCGCGCCGCGCAGGCCAACCTCCTCCTGCGTGGAACTGACGGCGTAAACATCCACCGCGGTCTTGCCAACTTGGTGCATGGCTTCGAGGAGACAGTACGAGCCAATGCGATTGTCGAAGTTGCGGCCGACCCAGATGCGGTCATTGAGCAAGGAGACATCGCCCTCGAAGGAGATGACATCGCCGGGCGTGATCAATTTTTCCAGTTTTGCTTTGGAAAGGCCGGTGTCAATCAACAGATCGTCGAGCGTGGTCGGTTTACCGTTCTCGCCGTTGCCGATTTTGGGGACGATGACCCCGCGGATCGGTTGTTTGCCGTGAATCAGGATGCGCTGGGACTGGGCGACGTAAGGATTGACGCCGCCGAGTTGGATGAAATGGATGAACCCTTTGTCGTTGATGTGCTTGACCATCAACCCGACCTCGTCCACATGAGCTGCGAGCATCAGGCGGAATGGCTTGCCCTTGGTGGGGATGGTGGCTTTGCGCAAGCCAATCACATTGCCGAGGTGGTCGCGGTTGACTTCGTCGCAGCAAGCAGCCAATTCTTGTGCGGCAATCTGCTGCGCGGGGTCTTCAAAGCCTGGCACTCCGGTTGCATTCGCAATTCGTGTGAGCAACTTGCTATTCATTCAATAATCCTTGGATGTGCAGCTTCGGTGTTTGGGGACAGACTACATCGGCGCAAATCGGGAATATACACCATTGCCGCGACAATCTTATACCTCATATGCGTAACGCTTTAGGAATGGTGTGAGCGGCGAGTTGGGGCGCCATATTTACAATACCGCCGCTGACAACGTGAAGTGCCTCGCGATCGTCCACGTGGACGGCTTGCTTGCGCTCTGTCACAAAACTTCGTGCTCGTCCCTCCCCGGCTTTTTAGCGATATAATACTGGCCTCGATGAAGGATTGCGGTCAGGTTGATTTTGAGGGGCTACATTATTTCAACGCTGACTGGATTGTTCCAACGCAGGAAACGCTGCAGGTGGACGTGTGTGTGTATGGCGCTTCGGCCAGTGGCGTCGTGGCGGCAGTCAAAGCGGCGCGGCTGGGCAGGCGCGTGGTGTTGCTGCAGCCCGGTCGGCATCTGGGCGGACTGACCAGCGGCGGCTTGGGTTGGACTGACTTCGGCAAGCAGCACGTCATCGGCGGGATGGCCCGCCAATTCTACTTCGCCACGGGCCGCGGGTATGGCAAAGCCGAAGAATGGCAATTCGAGCCGCATGTGGCAGAAGCGGTGTTCCAGCGGTGGTGTGCCGAAGCGCGCGTGCCGGTGCGGTTCTGTCAGTATCTTGAGACGGCGGAGATGGACGGGCGGCAACTGATCGGTATCCGACTGCTCGGCGGCCTGCGAGTCGAGGCCGGGATGTTTATTGATGCGTCGTATGAAGGCGACCTGATGGCCAAAGCGCGGGTGAGCTACACGGTCGGACGCGAAAGCAACGCGCGCTACGGCGAGACATTGAACGGCATTCAGGTGAGCCACTACCATCAGTTCAGTCATCCGGTCGATCCCTACGCGGTGCCCGGGGACGCGCGCAGCGGTCTGCTGCCGGGAATCGTGGGTGAGGATCTCTCGCGGAGGATCGGGGAGGGCGACCACCGGGTGCAGGCGTATTGTTTCCGGATGTGTCTGACCGACGACCCCGCGCTGAAAATTGCGTGGCCGAAACCGGTGCATTTTGAGCCACGCCTTTATGAGTTGGCTACCCGGTGGTTCAACGGCGAAAAGGATCCGGACAACGAGCCGTTATGCTTCGACGATCGTCTGCAGGCGCATGTGCCGAGGAAGTTCGACATCCTGCCGAACAAAACTCCGGACGGATTGCATAAGACCGACACCAACAACTTCGGTGCCGTCTCCAGCGATTTCATCGGTGCCAACTTTGATTGGCCGGAAGCGGACTACCGCGCGCGCGAGCGAATCTTTCGACAACATTTCGATTATCAACTTGGGTTTTACTGGCATGTCGCCAACTCTCCCGACATTCCGGAGCCTTACCGGCGCGCGTACCAGCGGTGGGGGTTACCGCGGGATGAGTTTTTGGACACCGGCCACTGGCCTCATCAACTGTACGTCCGGGAAGCCCGGCGCACGGTGAGCGATTACGTCCTGACGGAGCACGATTGCCGGTGCCAAAGACGCGCGGAAGATCCCGTCGGGATGGGAAGTTACAACATGGATTCGCACAACTGCTCGCGCTTCGTGAAGGTCGAGAACGGGCGGGCGCGCGTGCTCAACGAGGGCGATGTCCAGGTTCCGTCAGACGGTCCCTACGGCATTTCCTATCGTAGTATTGTCCCCCGGCGCGGCGAGTGTGAAAACCTGCTCGTGCCGGTGTGCCTCTCGGCATCGCACATCGCTTACGGCTCGGTGCGGATGGAGCCGGTCTTCATGGTGCTGGGCGAGTCCGCCGCTGTCGCCTCGAGCCAAGCGTTGGACCGCCGCTGCTCGGCTCAGGAACTCCCGTATGCTGCGTTGCGCGAGCGGCTGCTCGCCGATGGTCAGGTGCTCGAATCCTCGGCATGAGATCCCTCATCGCCACCGTGGCCGGTTGTTTGGGGGTGCTGAGCGTGGTCGCGTGGTGGCTGACACCGGGACGAGCGACGGATGGGCGGACGCCGTTGGTGTGGGTGAGCGACAATAATCCCGAGCGGCAACGCCAAATCCAGGCATTCAACGAGCTGCATCCCGATTTGAATCTGGCGCTTGATTACAGCAATACCGGGCTGCAGAAGATCATCGTCCAAAGTAGCAGCGGCGTGGGGCCGGACGTGGCGGATTGTGGTACCGGGGTGCAATTGCAGACGCTGGCCGATGCCGGGATTGCGTGGGATGTGACGGAGGCCGCGGTGGCCGGTGGGTTCGACACCGCAAGCAACGCCTGGCCGGCGGTGCGGGAGGAGCTTTCCTATCAAGGCCGGCAATTCAGCTATTCCTGCAACGTTACGGTGGACATCATCGTTTATAACAAAAACGTTTTTGACCGGTTCGGTGTGCCGTATCCAAAGGGTGACATGGATTGGGATGAGTTCGTGGCCGTGGCCAAGCGCGTGACCCGCGTGGACCGGACGGGACGGGACACGGTGTTCGGGGTGATTGGGATGGGATGGCACATGTTTTTGCATTCGTTGCGCGGGGAATATTTTTCGGCGGACGGTACTCGGCTGCTGATCACCGAGGAGCCGATGCGGGCTGCGTTTCAGCGTCACCAGAAAATGTTGTTCGAGGATCGAGTGATGCCCACGAGTGTGGAAATGAAAACGATGGCCGGGCAGGGCGGGTGGGGGGCCGGGGGGCTGAACATGTTTGCCGAGGGTCGCTTCGCGATGGTGCATGTCGGCAAATGGGCGTTGATTCGGTGGCGCGGATCGCATCAGGATCAATTGCGCCGGTTGACCCAGTGGGAAGCGGCGGGCGGCAAAGATCCGGCCACGCGCCCGGCCGTGTTACGCCTCGGTGCCCTGCCGCCGCCACATGCGCCGGGGCGCGCGCCGAGCTACGGCGTCAAATCCCGGTCGGCGATTGTGAATGCCCGCAGTCCGCGGCGGCAGGACGCGGTGAAGTTTTTGGAATTTCTGGCGGGACCGGTTTATTGCCGAATGATCAATGAAGGTGTGGATTCGTTGCCGGGCAACCCGAAGTATGCGGACTTGGGATTGCAGGAGGGCATTCCGGATTTGGCCGAGATCGAGTTACACCGCACGCAAGTCGCGGCGATGGACTTCGGCTACAGCTTGCGCAAAAGTCCGTTTCTCCTCACGGCGGATGTCGAACGTATAATTAATACGCAGGTGAGCCGGATGGAGACGAGTCCCGAGGCACCCATCGGACAATTGCTGGCGGACGCGCAGGAGGAGTTGTGCCGGTTGATGCAACGCAATCTCGATCGTGATCCGGCCTTGAAAGCCCGGTACAAAGCTCTGACCGGAACGGATAACGTGGTCGCGGCACAGACCGGGAGGAAGCCGTGAACACGCCGAATCGCGAACGGAAAAACCGGCGCGCGGCGTTTTTGTTTTTAGCGCCGAATTTCATCGGCTTTCTCGTGTTTGCGCTCGGGCCGCTGCTTTTGAGCTTGGCCGGGAGTTTCACCACGTGGAGTTTGCGGCCTTCCGTGCCGCTGGAATTCATTGGGCTGACGAATTATCGGCAGTTGTTGCAAGATAAGAATTTCTACTTCTACCTCTACAATACCGGCTACTTGATGCTGGCCATGCCGGTCTCGATTGCGGGGGCGTTGATGTTGGCGGTGTTGCTCAATCAACAGCTCAAGTTCAAACGCACCCGGTATCAACCAGGTCTGGCATTGACGGCAGCCGTGGTGACGATGCTCGGCGCGGCGGCGTTGTGGATTACCGGCTCGCCCAGTTTGGCGTATCTCACGGCGGCGCTCGGGCTGGTGAGCACGTTGGGATTTGTGTTCGGTTCGGTCTCGTACCGGACCTTTTTCTATCTGCCACATTTCACAGCGGGCGCGGCGACGATTATTTTGTGGAGTCAGCTCTACAACCCCAACTTTGGTCTGATCAACCAGTCGCTTCGCAATCTCTACGACCTGCTCGGCATCCACGGCGAGCCGCCGGGGTGGCTGACGAGCACGAAATCGTTGCTCGGGTTTTTGCCGTTGCCGGCGCACTTCAACAACGGCGGGTTCGGTCTCGGCGCGCGCGAGGCAATCATGGCCATGGGCATCTGGGGCGCGATTGGCGGGAACACGATGTTGCTCTACCTCGCCGGTCTCTCGAACATCCCGCCCGATTTGTACGAGGCGGCTGACATTGACGGCGCAAATCCGTGGCAACGATTCTGGCACATCACGTTCCCGCAACTCGCGCCGACGACATTTTTCGTCTGCATCATGGGCGTGATTGGCGGCTTGCAAGGCGGCTTTGAACAGGCCCGGTTGATGACCGAAGGCGGTCCGGCCGGGACGACCACGACGGTGAGTTACTACATTTATACGCAGGGATTCGAGCGGCTCGATCTCGGTTACGGCTCGGCGGTGGCGTGGGTGTTGTTCGTGTTGATTCTCGCGCTCACACTCGTGAACTGGAAATACGGCAGCCGACGGACGGCGGACTGACGACATGTTGATCTGGCAAGAACTGAAAACATTTTTTCGGCATCTGCTGATGATTGCGCTTGCGATCATGATGCTCGTACCGTTCCTGTGGATGGTTGGGACCAGTTTCAAACCGCACAGCGAAGTCGAACGCGAGGCGCTCTTGCCGGAACGGCCCCAGCCGCAGAACTACAGCATTGTCCTCCGACAAGCGCCGGACCCGTATACCGGCAAGCTGCTCGATTTAAATTTCCCGAAGTGGTACTTCAACTCGCTGTTCATCGCCGCGTGGGTGACGGCGCTGCAGGTCCTGACGAGTTGCATGGCGGCGTACGCTTTCTCGCGCATCGAATGGAAATGGCGCGACAAGTTGTTCTTCCTGTACCTGAGCACGATGATGATTCCCGGCCTCGTGCTCATGCTGCCGAATTACCAGATCATGGTGAAGCTGGGGTTGGTGAACACCTACACCGGCCTGATCCTGCCGGCGGCGTTCAGCGCGTTCGGCACGTTTCTCATGCGCCAATTCATGCTCGGTATTCCCAAGAGCTACGATGAAGCCGCCGAGATGGACGGCGCGAATCACCTGCAAGTCTTCCTCGACGTGATCCTGCCGCTCGCGCGCCCCGGTATGATCACGCTCACCATCTTCACCTTCATGGGCAACTTCCAATCCTTCTTCTGGCCGCTCGTCATGATCAAGGATGACTACCTCCGCACGCTCCCCATTGGCTTGCTCAGTTTCTCCGGTCAATACGGCCCGCAAACCGAACTCATCATGGCCGCGACCGTCATGAACATCGTCCCGCTGATCATCCTCTTCATCACGATGCAAAAACAACTCGTGGCCGGCATTCAACTCGGCGGCGTCAAAGGCTGACCATCCACCCGTGAGGGACGGTCAGGGCGTGGCGTGGAAGTGCAAGTAGCCGCCTCGCGTGGGGCTGAGATGGAAGCCCGCGCCCGTGGCCCCGGTGATGTCCAGCATCCCGCGATAGCGGAGCAGGGGATCTGTCGCGGTTTTCCGGGCAGTGCCGTAAAACTCGCCCGTTCGCCGATTCAGTCGCAGTGTCACAGTGCGGTCGCCAACAGGTATCACGCTGATTCGACCGCGTGAATCTTCCCAGAGCTGTTTGACAATACCTTGCGGGAACTCGCTGCCGCCAAACTGCAGTTCCAATGACGTTCCATTCGCATCTGCCGCCGTGCTCAGTCCGGTGGGTACGTTGACGCCGGTCACCTCACAACTGGCCGCAAAGCCGTTTGTGTAATAGCCGCTCGTGGCCGCGCCACGGAACCAGTCAAGTACACCGGTCGCGGTCCCGTCCGGCTGCAGTGTCAACCAACTCACACTCGACCCGCCGCGCCGGTACAGCAAACCGTATAACGGGAAATATCCGTCTTCCGAAACGAAGCTGCTGCTCAACACCATCGTCCCATCCGCCAAGTAACCGCGGAAGCTCGCCGAGCCATCCGTGCGCACGAGCAGAGTCCCATACCCATAACCTTCGGGGATGGCGCTCGTGCCGGCCTCTGGCGGCGCGAACTTGAGGCGATACGTTCCGGCCCACGGACACGGCAGGGCGCGGCTCCAGAATTTCCGCGGCGCAAGAACCTGTACCGTCCGCGAGCCGTCGGCCACGGTGCCGGTGATTTCGCCGTGCGAATTGTGGATGACCAAGTTCACCGTCAACGTCGCCAACCCCGTGCGCGGGATGCTGACGGAAGTCGTTCCCGCTTCGGTGAAGCGGCTGCTGAAGCTGGAGCGCACTCCGCCCAACCCCACACTGGCCGAAAATGATCCATCGGCGCGCACCGTGACTGAAATCGTGCCACTGTCCGCGTGCTTGGGACTGGTCGGATGCAAAACCAATCCCGCGTACGTCCCCGCCAACGGCACCACCGCCGGTGCCGCCAGCGTCGTCGCGCATACGCTCGCGCTCTGCGCGGAGTTGTTACCGACATTGTCGTACGCGACGATCCGGTAGCAGTATTCCGTTGCCGCCGTCCGGCCCGAATCAATAAAGCTGGTGGACGGTGTGTTCGCGACGAGCACGCCATTCCGGTAAATCCGATAGCCGGCCAAGCCGCTCCCACCGGAATCGGCGCTCGCGTTCCACAGCAGATGAACTTGGTTCGTGGCAGTCCCGCTGGCGGTCAGCCCGGTCGGGACGGTGGGTGCGGTCGTGTCCGGCAGGGCCGCCGTGATGGCGTTGGCGGTGGTGGAGTAGGCGGAGTCTCCGCCAGTGTTGGAAGCGCGAACCCGATAATAATAGCGAGTGGCGGCCGCGAGGCCGGTGCTGGCGTAACTGGTGGCGGTGCCGGCAAGCGAGGCGATCTGGGTCCACGGGCCGGTGCTGGCAGTGGCGCGCTCGACTTTGACGGCGGTTTGGCCGGTGGAGTTGTTCTGCCAGGCGAGATTGATTTGGTTGGTGGAGGCGGCGGTGGCGGTCAATGCCGACGGCGCGTTGGGCGGGAGCGAAATCGTGGTGGCGCAGGCGGAGGCGGTTTGAGTGGAAGAATTGGCGGCGTTGTCGTAGGCCGCGATGGTGTAGCAGTACTGGGTACCGGCGGCGCGACCGGAATCGGTGTAGGTGGTGGCGGTGGTGGAAGTGATCAGCGTGCCGCTGCGATAAACGCGGTACCCGGCGAGACCGCTGCCGCCGGAATCGGTGCTCGCGTTCCAGGTGAGGCGGACTTGGTTGGTGGCGATGCCGGTGGCGACGAGGCCGGTCGGGGTCGAGGGAGCCGTGGTGTCCGGCGGCGCTTGGGTCGTGGCGTTGGCGGTGGTGGAGTAGGCGGAGTCGCCGCCGGCATTGGCGGCGCGCACCCGATAATAGTAGGTGGTAAGCGACGAGAGGCCGGTGCTGGAATAGGAGGTTGTGGTGCCGCTGACCGAGGCGATCTGCGACCACGGGCCGCTGCTGGCGGTGGCGCGTTCGACTTTAACGGCAGTCTGGCCGGCAGTGTTGTTTTGCCAAGTGAGATTGATTTGGGATGCGGAGGCGGCGGACGCCGTGAGGTTGGTGGGCGCAGCGGGGGAGGTCATGCCGGCGACGGTTACGGACGGATCGGAGTCACCAAATTCGTTGAAGGAGCGGACGCGATAGTAGTAGGTGGTGCCGGGCGTCAGGCCGGTGTTGGTGTAGGAGGTGACGTTGCTGGCGGTTTGACCGACTTGCGTCCACGGGCCGGTGGAGGCGGTGGCGCGCTCGACCTTGTAGCCATCGGCTGCCGCGACGCTCTGCCAACTCAGGGTCAGTGACGTGGCGGCGGCAGAGGCGTTCTGCGGAATGGCGAGCCAACCCGTGAGGCAGAAGACGATAAGCCCGAGCTTCGCAAAACTGAGACTGGCGAAAATCTCTGAGAGTATTCCGCGGTTTCGCGTGGTGTGACTGAGGCCCAACGTGACGACGAGTTGCGACTTTAAGTTGTTAAATCCCATTACGACTTCCCTTGGTGTTACGGCAAACAGCTGTTACAAGTCCATGATTATTACGGATTGATGGACCGAGGGGTTACCAACGCCACGCCGTTGTTAGGCGTGGTTTGTGACGTTCCTGTGTCAGTTGGCAAACATGCTCGGTTCATCGAGTGGTATTTAAGCAGGCACGATACCGAGACGGTGAATCCGCCATGAACGTGGTGCTCGTCGAACCAGAGATTCCGCCCAACACGGGGAACATCGCGCGTCTATGCGCGGCGACCGGGGCGGCGCTGCATCTGGTGGGGCCGTTGGGATTTCGGCTCACCGACAAGGAACTTAAGCGGGCGGGGATGGATTATTGGGAGCACGTGACGTGGAAGTATTGGGACAGTTTGGCGGCGGTGCAAGCGGTGGCGCCGAACGGCCGCTTCTACTACGCCACCACCAAGTCGCAACGTCCCTACACTTCCATCCGGTACCAGTGGGGGGACTATCTTGTGTTTGGACGCGAGACGGCGGGGTTACCAGCGGCGTTGCTCGCGGCGAACACGGAGCGGACGATCACGATTCCGATGTTGAATCCCCAAGCACGCAGTCTGAACCTGGCGACGGCGGTGGCGGTGGTGTTGTACGAAGCGGTCCGGCAGACACATCCTACTTGGGGAGCGCCTGCTTAAGGGTGTCGAAGAGTCGCTGGCCGGATCTCGTGGCGGTGTCCGAGAGGTTTTTCAAGTCCGGCAGGGGAATGGTGCCGGCGAGGGAGGCGAGGACGAGCCGCGAAATGTCGGTCGAATCCGTGACGTCGTAGTAGGTGCGGTCGAGGTTCAGGGTGTACGTTCGCTCCGTCGGTTTGGCGCGGGAATAATCTTGGATGGTGACTTTGCCGACGCGGAAATGAAGTTGGTCGAACCTGTACTTGGTGGAAGGCTTCGAGTCGGTTTGGCTGTCAGCGCCCCGCAATTTGCGGTAATTGGACTCGCCTTGCTGGTTTTTGACAAGGTAGAGATGCTCAATCTCGATGGAAAGCTGCCGGAGATGATTGCCGCCGGTGAGCAAGCTCGGCAACCGGTAGTCCGCGTACAGGCGTGACACGTTGGCAAACCTTTCGGCCGGGAAGCCGGGCGGATTGCGGATCTGGATGTCACGCACGTCGAGCCGGCTGGTGAACGGGGAGAAGTTGACCGCGGCGATCTCGACAGGCAGGCCGGTGGCGGTTTGTGCGCCCAGCGCAACGGCGCGGCGGGCGATGGCGTTGCGGACGAGGTAGAGGCCGGCAACGAGGACTACGATGAGAATCGGCAGTCGGATGAGCCACTTGATCATGAGCGGGTTGTAGCCGGTGGAGAGAGGAAAAACAAGACATGCAAATTCGGAACCGATGGTTGGGCGCCCACATGTCCATTGCCGGCGGGGTGGATCGCGCCCTCGAACGAGGCGCGTCCATTGGCTGCACGGCCATTCAGATTTTTCTGAAGAACAACATGCAATGGGCCGGTAAGCCGCTCGCAGCGACGGAAGTGGCGCGGTTCCGCGAACGACGGACCGTGCCCGTGATTGCCCACAGCTCGTACCTGATCAATCTCGCGGCCACCAACCGGCAGTTTCGGCGGCGGTCGCTCGCATCGTTGACGGATGAAATCCGCCGGGCGGCGCAACTGGGAGTGCCGTTCATCGTGATGCATCCCGGCTCGCACATGGGGGCGGGCGAGGCGGCTGGATTGCGGGCGGTTGCGGGGAGTTTGGACGCGGTGTTCGCGGCGACCGCGAATCTGCCGGTGCGGATTGCGTTGGAGACGACGGCGGGGCAGGGGACGAATTTGGGCTACCGGTTCGAGCAGTTGGCAGAGATTTTTTCGCAGGTGAAACGACCGGAGCGATTGGGGGTCTGTGTGGACACATGCCACGTCTTTGCGGCGGGGTATGACATCCGAACCCCGGCAGAGTATC
>CAZJCX010000080.1:291-504 GCA_964544425.1 uncultured Verrucomicrobiota bacterium | reverse complement strand
TCGGTTCGCGGGTGGACCGGCATGCACACATCGGGAAAGGACAGATTGGGCTGGCTGGATTTCGGTGCGTGGTGCGCGATCGTCGCTGGCGCGGCGTGCCGATGGTGTTGGAAACACCGAAGGGTCCCGACCTGCGCGAGGACGTGGAGAATCTGCGGGTGCTGCGGTCGCTGCTGTAGTTACCGGTTCTGCTCCAGCCAACGGCGGATCTCG
>CAZJCX010000080.1:0-278 GCA_964544425.1 uncultured Verrucomicrobiota bacterium | reverse complement strand
ATGTACGCGACATAGTGGTCACGGGCTTTGCTGGTTGAGGCTTTGTTCTGCGCATACAACGTGGCGAGGCTCAGATGCGCGGCAGCGTCGTTGGGGTTGGCGGCGACGATCCGGTCGTACTGCGCGATGGCGTTGTCGGTGTACCCCTGCTCTTGGAGCAAGATCGCGTAATTGAACCGCGCGTCGGAGTAGTCGGGATTGGCGCGCAGCGCGAGTTCATAATAGTCGAGCGCCCGCTCCGGCTGCGAGGGGGGCGCCGGACGGGGCCGATCCTTGAG
>CAZJCX010000079.1:13540-14443 GCA_964544425.1 uncultured Verrucomicrobiota bacterium | reverse complement strand
GCCACGAGTTCCACCCGGCCATCTGTCAAGTTGCGGACGAAGCCCGTCACTTCGTAACCGCACGCTAGTTCCCGGACGGTGTAGCGAAAACCAACCCCTTGCACCCGACCGGCATAGAACACCTGGGCCCGTTTCCGCATAGCCACCGACCCGACCACGGGGCCTGCTACCGGACGCTCAAGTCGTCCCGCAACAGTTCGCCAGAGTCGGCGTTGTAAGTCAACTGCCCCACCCATCGGTCGCGCGCACCCTCGCCCTTTGGCCGCGCCAAGACCCGCACGCGCCAGATCGGCGCCACATCTCCGTCGCTGGGTTTACGCAACAACATCCGCACCCCGGTCACCGTGTAGTCCGCCAAGCGCGGATGCGCGACCACCCGCGCCGTGATCGCGTCGGAATCATGCCGCCAACGGTTCAGATCCACCAACTCGTCGAGGGAATAACCGCTGAAGTTGCGACCAAACCGTTTCCAGCGCGCGTCGTCAAACAACCGCACCGCGCCGCCAATCTTCACCACCGCCGAGTCCTGAATGCGCACCATCGTCCCGGCGTTCAACCGTTCCGGATCATAAAACGTCACTTCCCAGTGACGCGGGCGCAGGCTCGAATCTGACATCGTGCCTTCCATCCACAAGAGATTATTCTGCGCCCCATCCGTCACCCGCTGGTTGGCCAGCTCCAACGCCCGCCGGGCCGACAATGGTTCCGCCCGCGTCACCCCCGCCGTCGCAACCAACACCGCCAACATCAACACGATTTTTTTCATGACTCCTCTCGATTCCTCCTTGCTGAAAATGGTCGGGACGGCGGGATTTGAACCCGCGACCTCTTGGTCCCGAACCAAGCGCGCTAGCCAAGCTGCGCTACGCCCCGTCGATTTCAAAAACTCAAGGCTATACCCCT
>CAZJCX010000079.1:7616-13483 GCA_964544425.1 uncultured Verrucomicrobiota bacterium | reverse complement strand
GACGAGTGAGTGGCGGGCTGCTAACAACGTCTCAACCCGGAGGATTTATGAAACGAACCAGCGCTCTCATTTTAGTTCTCGCCTGCGCCGCCACAACGCACGCGGAAATCCGGTTGGGCGTCGCCGCGCCGTTTACCGGCACGCAGGCAAAGATCGGGACGGACATGCTGCAGGGGGCCGAGATGGCCGTGGCGGAGTGGAACGCCCGCGGCGGAATTCGCGGCGAGAAGATCGTGATCGTCAAGGGCGACGATGAAGCATCGCCAAAACAGGCGCCGGTGGTGGCGCGGGATTTGATCGGCAAGAAAGTCGTCGGGGTCGTCGGCCATTTCAACAGCGGCTGCACCATCCCGGCCAGCGAGATTTACGATGAATCGCAAGTCGTGATGATCACCCCGGCGTCCACGAACCCGCTCGTGACGGATCGCGGCTACCGGGGCGTGTTCCGCGTGTGCGGTCGCGATGACCAGCAAGGGAGCGTCGGCGCCAAGTTTGCCATGGAGACTTTGAAAGCGAAGCGGATCGCCATCCTGCACGACAAGACGACGTACGGGCAGGGTTTGGCGGACGAGTTTCGGAAGCACCTCGAACGGAACCGGGTGAAGCCGGTCTATTACGCAGGCGTCCCGGCCAGTGAATTGGATTTCCGCGCGATCATCAGCGCCATCAAACTAACCGAACCGGACCTCTGGTACTTCGGCGGCATCTACGACCAGGGCGGGCCGTTGCTGAAACAAGCGCGGCAGGCCGGGCTGACTGCGCCGCTGATGAGTGGCGACGGTCTGATTGACACCGCGTTGATACAGACCGCCGGAGCGGCGGCGGAGGGCACATTGCTCACGTTTGGCCCCGACCCCGAAAAACGTCCCACAGCCAAAGCGTTTCTCGACGCCTACCACGCCAAGTACGGTCCGCACGGGCCGTATGCGATCTACGGTTATGACGCCGCCAACATCATCCTCGAAGCCGTCGAAAAATCCGGCAGCACCCAATACAAAGACATCACCGACTATCTTCACCAGACCGAATTCCAAACCGCCATGGGCCCTCTGAAGTTCGACGCCAAAGGCGACATCACCAACACCTACTATGTGCTGTGGGTGGTGAAGGATGGGAAGTTCGTGTTATACGAGGATTCTCATCCGTAATCGTCCTCGTCGTCGTCCTCGTGCCCGGTAGTTCTCCGTCTGGCACGGCAAAGACCGAGAACGAGGACGAGCACGATAACGAGGACGAGGGATAGCCGCGACGCATGATGAAGGCGCATTTCGATCACGAGAAGCTGGATGTTTATCATCTGGAGTTAGCGTTTATAGAGTGGGTAACGCCGTTGCTGGAGGAGGTTCGCGGCACGGCGGCGGCGCGCGTTGCGGAAGTGTCTGACCAACTTGATCGAGCGAGTCTGTCCGTGCTGTTGAACACAGCCGAAGGCAATGGGAAACGCAAACGACAAATTCGCGCGAAGTTTTTCGATGATGCCCGCGGCTCCGCGACAGAATGCGCCGCCTGTCTCGACGCCCTTGTTGCCAAGCGTTGTGCGACCGCCAATCGGATCCAACCCGGCAAAGACCTGCTTTGGCGGATCGTCTCGATTCTCAGCAAGCTAGTCCAGTTGTACTCGACCGACGGTGAAATGCTCCGCGAGGATCCAGGCGAGTACAAGATCGAGTATCGTCCTCGTCGTCGTCCTCGTGCTCGGTAGTTCTCCGTCGTGCAGGGAACGACCACGATTTCTCTCTGCGTCCTCTGCGTCTCTGTGGTTTAATCCCCGTCCGTGAATTGGGCGGTCGAACTGGAAACCATCGTCGGCGGCGTCTCGCGGGGGGCGATCTATGCGCTCATCGCGCTGGGGTACACGATGGTGTACGGCATTCTCGGCATGATCAATTTCGCCCACGGCGAGATTTACATGGTCGGCTCGTTCGCGGCCATCATCACGCTGGCGATGCTGACCACGCTCGGTGGGGCAACGTTTGGGCTGACGGCGTGTCTGATTTTCGGGATGGCGGCGGCGATGCTTGTCGCCGCCGCGTTTGGCTTCACGAATGAGCGGCTCGCGTACCGGCCGCTGCGCAAGGCGCACGCGCTCGCGCCATTGATCAGCGCGATCGGAGTTTCGACGTTCCTGCAAAACTTCGTGATGAATGCGCAGACGAAGGACAAACTCGATTTCCCGCGCGCCTTCTCTGATCCGTTATGGGACCGGAACTTCACGATCGGCGAGGTGGACGTGGCCTTCATTCAAGTGCTCGTGCTCGCGATGGCAGTGGGGTTGATGAGCGCGCTCCACCTGTTCATCCGCCGCACCAAGCTCGGCAAAGCCATGCGAGCGTGTGCGCAGGACAAGACGATGGCCGGGTTGGTCGGGATTCCCGTCGACCGGGTGATCTCGATCACGTTCGTCATCGGCAGCTCGCTGGCGGCGGCGGCCGGGATGATGTTCACCATGTACAACGGCCAGACCCGGTTTGATGTCGGGTACACCGCCGGGGTGACGGCGTTCACGGCGGCCGTGCTCGGCGGCATTGGCAACATTCCCGGCGCGATGCTCGGCGGATTTCTGATTGGGTTGGTCGAGGATTTGACGGCGTACCACCTCGGTGCGGACTGGAAATACGTGGCGGTGTTTGCCGTCTTGATCACCGTGTTGATTTTTCGCCCACGCGGCCTGCTCGGCGAACAAACGGCGGAGAAGGTATGACCCGTCTCCGTCCCCTGCTCTGGTTTCTGTGGTGTTTCCTCATTGCCGCGCCGCTGGTCTTTGTGGGGCTGGAATTTGAATGGGGCAAAGGGCTGTGGATGGCGAGCGTTCGGGCTGACCGGCTGCGCTTTCTCGTCACGGGCGTACCGGCATGGGTGCGGACGCATTGGCTCGATCTCGTGATCACCGGCGTGGTGATTGCCGGTCTCGTCGGGTTCGCGCGCGTATGGAAGTTGCCAGCGTGGACGCAATTCCGGGAAGGCGTGGTGCGGCGGTCGCATCCGGTCGGGGTGACGTTGGTGGTGGCGCTGGCGTTGACGTTGGCGTGCCGGCATCTCGGCGACACGCAGATCGAGTGGGGCGTGATGGTGGGCACGTACATCGTGCTGGCGTTGGGCTTGAATCTGATTGTGGGGATGACCGGCTTGTTGGTGTTGGGGTATGCCGGCTTCGTAGCGGTCGGCGCATACACGTTCGCCGTGTTGCATCAAGGTTGGGGCGTGAGTTTGTGGGTCGCGTTTTTGCCGGCGGCCATTGCGGGTGGCTTGACCGGCCTGTTGTTGGGATTACCGTCGCTGCGGCTGCGCGGTGATTATCTCGCCATCGTCACGCTCGGGTTCGGCGAGACGGTCCGGTTTCTTATCAAAAATCTCGTCGGCGAACAAAGCATCATCATCGCGCGCGACGCGCGTGTGCCGGCGCTGCTGAGCGAGCACGCGGCGTGGCGGTGGGTGTTCCCGGACGGACTGACGCGCATCAAGACGGAGTTGTGGGTCGTCGCGGTGATGGTGGCTGTTTCGATTTGGCTGATTCGCAACCTGACCCATTCCCGCATCGGTCGCGCGTGGATTGCGATCCGGGAAGACGAAACCGCCGCGGCGGCGATGGGGATTCCGACCGTGCGGCTCAAACTGCTCGCATTCACTTTGAGCGCGGTGTGGGCGGCGGTGGCCGGGGTGTTTTTTGTGGCCCACAACACTTCGGCAAACCCGGAAATGTTCGGCTTTAGCGAGTCGGTGCTCATCGTCTCGATGGTGGTGCTCGGCGGCATGGGCAGCGGCCCGGGGCCGATTGTGGGGGCGATCGTGCTGTATCTGATGCCGGAAGTGTTGCGCGACCGGTTCCCGGCCCTGATCTCCTACCGGCCCATGCTGGTCGGCGCGTTGATGGTCGCCATGATGGTCTTCCGCCCGCAAGGCTTGGTCGGCAGCCTGCGGCGAAAGATTGAGTTGAAGCCGGAGGGCGGCGCATGACCATCCTCGAAGCCACCGGTGTCTCGAAACACTTCGGCGGGCTGAGAGCCGTCTCAGCCGTTGACCTGACCGTTCGCCAAGGCGAGATCGTCAGCATCATCGGGCCAAACGGCGCCGGTAAGACGACGTTCTTCAACTGTCTGACCGGCATCTACCCGGTCACCCGCGGTGCGATCCGCTTTCGTGACCGGGACATCGCGAATCACAAACCGCACGTCATCACCCGGTACGGCATCGCGCGCACGTTTCAGAATGTCCGGCTTTTTGGCGAAATGACCGCCTTGGAGAACGTGATGGTCGGCGCGTACTGCCGGACGAAGGCCGGCGTGTTTCACTCGCTGTTCCACTCCCCCTTCGCGCGCCGAGAAGATCACGCCACCGCCCTGCGCGCTCAGGAGTTGCTCGATTTCGTCGGCCTTGCCGTCCATGCCCATTCGTGGGCGCGGAATCTGCCGTACGGTCTGCAACGCCGTCTCGAAATTGCGCGGGCGCTGGCAACCCAACCGGAGTTGCTTCTGCTCGACGAACCCGCAGCCGGAATGAACCCGCAGGAGGTTGGCAACATCACCGAGTTGATCGGTCGCATTCGTGACCGGGGGATCACAGTCATCCTGATCGAACATCACATGAAAGTCGTCACCGGCATCTCCGACCGGATTGTCGTGTTGGATTACGGGGAAAAGATCGCCGAAGGCACGCCGAAGGACGTCTGCTGCAACCCCAGAGTGGTGGAAGCCTATCTGGGAAAGAATTATGAGGGATGAATGATGAAGGATGAAAAGAGGCAAGCGAACGACCTCAAGTTTCGCACCAAGGATTTCGCGTTGCGAGTGATTCGAGTGTACTCGGCGTTGCCAAAAGAGACGGTCGCGCAAGTGTTGGGGAAGCAACTCCTGAGATCGGGAACATCGGTGGGAGCGCATTATCGGGAGGCGTTTCGCGCAAAGTCCCGCGCTGATTTCATCAGCAAGATGGAAGGTGCACTGCAAGAACTCGACGAGACGCAGTACTGGTTGGAGTTGCTGATTGATTCTGGGGCGATGTCACCGCCTCGTCTCGCGGCCATCCTCGACGAAACCAACCAACTCACTGCCATCTTCGTCACCATCGTCAAGGGCACCAAAGCCCGGTAACCTAATGTCCGCTTCATCCCTCATAATTCATAATTCATCCCTCCTGCGCGTCTCCTCCCTCCACACCGGCTACGGCCCCACCGAAGTCCTCCACGGCATCTCACTCACCGTGGACGACGGTGAAATTGTTGCGGTGCTGGGAGCCAACGGAGCCGGTAAGAGCACATTGTTGATGACGATCAGCGGGGTGAACCCCACGCAGCGCGGTGACATCCTCTTCAATGGCCAATCCATCGCCAACCGACCCGCTCACGAAATCGTGCGCGCCGGTATCAGTCAGGCCCCGGAGGGCCGCCGCATCTTTCCGCGCCTCACCGTCCGCGAAAATCTCGAGATGGGCGCGTTCCACAACCGCAAGCTCGACGGGCTCGAACGGATGTTCACCTTCTTCCCCATCCTGCGCGACCGGCAGCAGCAACTCGGCGGCACACTCAGCGGCGGTGAACAACAGATGCTGGCGATCGCGCGGGCGTTGATGGCCTGTCCCCGGCTGTTGCTGCTGGATGAACCGTCGCTGGGGCTGGCGCCCTTGGTGGTGATCAAGATTTTCGACATCATCCGGGAGATCAACCAAGCCGGTACCGCCATTCTGCTCGTCGAACAAAACGCCAACATGGCGCTCCACATCGCCCACCGGGGCTACGTGCTGGAGACCGGCCGCATCGTCCTCGAAGACACTGCATCGAATCTGGTGAACAATGACCAAGTGAAACGGAGCTATCTCGGAGCATAACTGTCTAGCCGGAACGATGCAGATAAAGGCAGGGCGCGACCGCCGGG
>CAZJCX010000079.1:558-7588 GCA_964544425.1 uncultured Verrucomicrobiota bacterium | reverse complement strand
GGCGCGCCCGGCGGTCGCGCCCTACCGCGCACCGTTTGGTGGTGGCGGGACAGCGGGAGGAGCGCGGTTGTTTACTTGAGGATCGTGGCCACGGCGAACCGGGCCCCCTTCCACCAACTGCATCGTTCCAGCTATGAGCCTATCCCGAAAACTGGTTGCTCGCAGCCAAGGTAGTTGTGGGAGCGGCGTCTCGCCGCGACCGGGTTGGCTGGGGTGTTCGCACTACATCGCGGCGAGACGCCGTTCCCACACCTTTTGAGACAGGCTCTAAGCCCGCACTCGACGCGCTGGAAGGAATATGGTTTAACCATCCCGCACCATGGCACGCGCACGAAAGACTCCCCCAACCAAGCAAGCCACCAGCTACACCCATCCCGACACGCAGTCGCCTATGCGGCCGGAGGTGGGGACGCAGGCGCAGTTCAAGAAGAAGAAAGCGCCGCAGACTTACCAGTATGATTCATCGCTGTCACCGGTTTTGGAATATGACGGGCAGAATCCGGCGCGTGAGGAAGGCGAGAAGTTAATCGGGCAAATCCGCGACGCGAAAACGATCGAAGAGGCGAAGGCCGCGGCGGACAAGCTCAAAGCCCTTAGCAAACCTTTCCTCAACTGGTCCGGCAAGGCGGAGCGGGTCAGCTTCGATGTGCCGACGCTGCCGTTGTTCGTCCACGAACGGCTCTCCACCAAGGCCATCCTCTCGACGTTGCAGGGGCACAAGTCCGACAAACAGGACGATTTCATGTCCAACCTGTTCGCCGACCCGCGCCATTCGGTGACCGATCAGGTGTTGCGCGCCTACGAGTACAAGGACAACTGGGTCAACCGCCTCATCCTCGGCGATTCGCTGGTGGTGATGAACTCGCTGCTGCACTACGAATCGCTCGGCGGTCAGGTGCAGATCATCTACGTTGACCCGCCTTACGGCGTCAAATTCGGCTCGAACTTCCAGCCGTTCGTCCGCAAACGCGACGTGAGCCACGGCGACGACGAGGATATGACCCGCGAGCCGGAGATGGTGCAGGCCTACCGGGACACGTGGGAACTCGGCCTGCATTCCTACCTCACCTACATGCGCGACCGCTTGCTGCTTGCGCGCGACCTGCTCGCCCCCAGCGGCTCGATCTTCGTCCAGATCAGCGACGAAAACCTCCACCACGTCCGCGAATTGATGGATGAAGTGTTCGGCGCGGAGAATTTTTGCGCGATGATCACGTTCGCTAAAACTGCTGGCGCAACGAGTGAACTCGTGCCGCCAACATTCGACTATCTCCTTTGGTATGCCCGAGACAGAGCGAGAGTGAAGTACCGGCAAATGTATCTCAAAAAGGAAATCGGCGGTGAGGGTGCAGACCAGTACAAGTGGATTGAATTGCCGGACGGGACGACAAGACTGCTGACGAAGGTAGAGATTGCCGACCCAAATCAAATGCCGGAAGGAGCGCGCCCCTTCCGTCCTGCTCCCCTGATCTCTTCGCATTCATGGGAGGAAGGAAGCAAACCCTTCACTTTCCAAGGAAAGGAATACAAACCGGGTAGGAATTGCTGGAAGACGAATCTTGCCGGTTTGAGCATGTTGGCCAAGGCCAACCGCATCGTCGCGCTTGGCAGCAACATTTACTACAAACGTTATCTCGATGACTTCCCGGTAAGTGTGCTGTCGAATTCTTGGCCGGACACCGGCAGTGGTGGATTCACAGAGCCGAAGATGTACGTTGTTCAGACCAACGAGAAGGTTTTACAGCGTTGTCTGTTGATGACGACCGATCCCGGTGATTTGGTGGTTGATCCGACGTGCGGGAGCGGGACGACGGCGTACGTGGCGGAGCAGTGGGGGCGGCGGTGGATCACGATGGATACCAGCCGCGTGCCGTTGGCGCTGGCGCGGCAACGGTTGCTGACGGCGACGTTCCCGTATTACCAGCTCAAGGACGAGGCGCGCGGGCCGGCGGGCGGGTTTGTGTATGAGCGCAAACAGAACAAGAAAGGCGAGGAAGTCGGCGGGATCGTGCCGCACGTGACGCTCAAGAGCATCGCCAACCACGAGCCGCCCGCCGAGGAGGTGTTGGTGGACCGGCCGGAGACGGTCAACAGCCTGGTGCGGGTGAGCGGCCCGTTGACGGTGGAGGCGACCATCCCAACTCCCGTGGAGTTGGGAGGGAAGGATGAATTAGGAGGGATGAAGGATGAAGGGGCGGAGGCGGAGGAGTACGGGTCGTTTGTGGATCGGATGCTGGAGGTGTTGCGCAAGAGTCCGGTGCTGCGGTTGGAGGGGAATCGGACGGTGACGTTGAAGAACCTGCGTCCGCCGGCAAAGTCGTTGTCGTTATCGGCTGAAGCGGTCGTTGAGGAGGTAGGGTCGGACCGCCGGGCCGACCGCTCCCCGGCATCCACGACCAACGGCGGCGCGCCCGGCGGTCGCGCCCTACCAGTCGCCTTCGTGTTCGGCCCGGAGAACGGCGCGGTGAGCGAGAAACTGGTGTACGAAGCCGCGCGGGAAGCGCACGCGAAGAGTTACACGCACTTGTACGTGATCGGTTTCGCCATACAGCCGAACGCGCGGGAGTTGGTGGAGAAGTCGGCGGAGGTCATCGGCGTCCCGGCCACGTACGTGCAAGCGACGCCCGACTTGATGATGGGCGATCTTCTCAAGAACATGCGGAGCAGTCAGATTTTCAGCGTGTGCGGCTTGCCGGAGGTGGAGATTCACGAGGAAGGCAAGAAGGGCGAAAAGCAGTACCGGGTGGAACTGCTGGGCATGGATGTCTTCGACCCGGTGAGCATGGAGGCCGAGCACCGCGCCGGCAACGACGTGCCTTGCTGGTTGCTCGACAGCGATTACAACGGCCTCTGTTTCCGCGCCACGCAAGTCTTCTTCCCGCGCACAAGCGCATGGGAGAATCTGAAGAAAGCGTTAAAGGGCAGCTACGAAGAAACCGTCTGGGATCATTTGGCTGGCACTACGAGCGCGCCATTCGAAGCCGGTACGCACGGACAAATCGCCGTGAAGGTGATTGATGATCGCGGGAATGAGTTGTTGGTGGTGAAGAAGCTCGGTGACGCGAAATGAAGCCCAAGGTCTATCTGGAGACGACGATTCCGAGTCTGCTGACGGCTTGGCCGAAACGCGATTTGGTCATGGCCGCCGATCAACAGGTGACGCGCGAGTGGTGGGAGACGCGCCGGAGGGATTTTCAGTTGTTCGTATCGCAGGTGGTGTTGGACGAGGTTGCCGAAGGCGATCCAGCCGCGGCAGCCGCGCGGTTGGAAATTCTTCGCCCGTTGCCTATCTTGGAGATCACGGCGGACGTGGAAACTGTGGCCACGTCGGTATTGCGAACGAAGCTGATTCCCGCCAAGGCAGGCGACGACGCGCTGCATTTGGCAATCGCAGCCGTCCACGGAATGCATTTCCTGCTGACGTGGAATTGCCGGCATTTGGCGAACGCCGCCATCGGCAGCGGATTGGCTGCGGCGTGTGAGGCGGCGGGTTACAGAATGCCCGTGATTTGCACGCCCCGTGAGCTTATAGTGAGGTGACAATTATGAAGATCGAATACTTGGAAGAAATCTGGAAGGTGAAGGAGAAGCTGGCCGCCCGGCACGGCTACGACATTCACCGCATGGTGCAACACCTGCAAAAGGCGCAGGCGAAGCACGGCAAGCGGCTCATGCCTGCGCCCCGCAAGGCGAATCGCAAGCTTTCCACCGTGTCGTAGCATCCGGTGTATCCAGCCAGCCGCCCGTATGAAACACGAAATCCTCGAAGAAATCTGGCGGGTTCGCGACACGATCTCGGCGGAGTGCGGCCACGATGTCGAGCGTCTGGCGGCGATGCTCCGCAAGCAAGAGGCAAAATATGGCGACCGGTTGGCGCTGCTGCCGATTGTTCGGCGCGCCAAGCCCGTGGGCCTCGTGCGCGAAACGTCGCCGCGGTACGGGAAAAAGTCCTGAATGGGATACGAAGTCCCGCAACCAATTCTGAACTCGCCGTTCGACGAGCCGCAGGAGCATTGGCACATCCTCGAAGGCGAAGCGCCGGAACAACGGGACGCCGCCCGGCGATGTATTACTACCGGGACCCCAAGTCGAAGCCGTCGGCGACTGGCCGCCAAGCGGGGATCGCCATCGAGTTGAAGTTGGTGAACCGGATTCGCGCCCAAGTGAAGGCGTGGCGCGAGCAGGGATATCCCGGCGTGTCGCGGACGACGATTGAGCTACTGCAATGGTGGCGGCGCGACGGACGCGAGAAGCGCCTGTTCTTCGCGCAGTTGGAAGCAGCGGAGACGGTCATCTTTCTCCGCGAAGCCCGCGCGGATTTCCGTCAGGGCATCGAGATTCCCCGCGAAGAACTCGGCGGCGAGAAAAAGGCGCAGGGCTTCGCCGGGTTCACCCGGTATGCCTGCAAGATGGCCACCGGCAGCGGCAAAACCACCGTCATGGGTATGCTCGCCGCCTGGAGCATTCTCAACAAGGTCAACGACAGGAGCGATTCGCGATTTTCCGATGTGGTGCTGGTGGTCTGCCCGAACGTGACGATCCGTAATCGGCTGACCGAACTCGATCCCGAACTCGGCGAGGCCAGCCTGTACCGGACCCGCGACCTTGTGCCACCGCATCTGATGCCGCTGCTGACGCAAGGCAAGGTGCTGACGACCAACTGGCACGTGTTCGAGCCGCAAGGCGTGCAGGCCGGTGGCGTCAGCGCGAAGGTGACGAAGGCCGGCGTGGCGGTGCGGACGAAGGAGTTGATCCGCATCGGCCCCAAAACGACGACGGCACGCGGGAAACGCTATCTCACGCCGGACGAGTTCGAGCGGCAGGTCGCGGCGGGCTTGCTTACGGTGTTGGCAGAGAACCGCGACAAGGAAGGCAATCTGGTGACGGTCGCCGTCGAATCGGTTCGATATGTGGAAAGTGACACCTCGCTCATCAACCGGGTCTTGGGTCGCGAAGTCGGCGGCAAGCAGAACATTCTGGTGATGAATGACGAGGCACATCACGCGTACCGGATCAAACGCGAGGAGCCGGACATCGAGGAGGAAGAAGCGGATTTCGGCGAGGAAGAGGAGGCCGAGGAGTTTTTCAAAGAAGCGACCGTCTGGATTGACGGCCTCGACCGCATCCAGAAGCTACGCGGCATCAACTTCTGCGTGGACTTGTCGGCGACGCCCTATTTTCTGGGCCGTGTCGGACAGGAAACGAACCGGCCGTTTTCGTGGGTGGTCAGCGATTTCGGGTTGATTGACGCCATCGAGTCCGGGCTGGTGAAGATTCCGCAACTGGCCGTGCGCGATACGACCGGCGCGGAGATTCCCGGTTACTTCAACATCTGGCATTGGATTCTCCCGCAGTTGACCCCCGCCGAGCGCGGCGGCAAGAAGGCGAATCCGAAACCGGAAGCCATCCTGAAATACGCCCATCATCCCATCGCGATGCTCGGCGGTCTTTGGGAGACAGCGCGGACGGATTGGGCGAAGGATAGGGGTGATCCACGCCCGCCGGTGTTCATTCTCGTCTGCAAGAACACCCAACTGGCGAGGGTGATTTACGAGTGGCTGGCCGACGACAAATGCCCGACCGGCATCCCCAGTTCCAAGCTGGAAGGTTTCCGCAACCGGGACAGCCAGTTCAACACAATCCGCGTGGACTCGAAAGTCGTCCACGAGACGGATACCGGCGAGGCGAAAGGTGACGAGGCGCGGTGGATGCGATTGACGCTCGATACGGTCGGTAAGACAAGCTGGCCGGTGGATGTGCAAGGCCGAGCACTTTACCCGGAAGGTTTCGAGGAACTAGCCGGCAAGCTGGGGCGTCCGTTGCACCCACCGGGACGCGACGTGCGCTGCATCGTCAGCGTCGGGATGCTGACGGAAGGCTGGGACTGCAATACGGTCACGCACATCATCGGTCTGCGTCCGTTCATGTCGCAACTACTCTGCGAGCAGGTTGTGGGGCGCGGTTTGCGCCGGGCGAGCTATGAATTGGACGAGACGTCCGGCAAGTTCACGGAAGAAGTCGCGCAGGTGTTCGGCGTGCCGTTCGAGGTCATCCCGTTCAAGGCGAACAAAGGCGGTCCGCCGCCGCCGAAAGTGAAACGCTACCACGTCCACGCCCTCCCAAATCGCCGGCATCTGGAAATCCAATTCCCGCGTGTCGAAGGCTACACGCAGGCGATCCGAAACCGGATCGCGGTGGACTGGAAGAGCGTGCCATCCATCGTGCTCCAGCCCGACCGGATTCCGCCCGAAGTGCAGATGAAAGGCTTGCACGTCAGCAATACCGGCAAGCTGTCGCTCAGCGGTCCCGGCAAACTCAGCGACGTGAGCTTGAACGAGTTCCGCGCCCAACATCGGATGCAGGAGTTGGTGTTCGACCTGGCTCGCGCCATCACCAAGCATTATCTGGCGCAACAACATTGCACCGTCCCGCCGCACGTGTTGTTTCCGCAACTCGCCGTCATCGTCGAGCGCTACATCCGCGACGAAGTCGCCGTCCAACCACCGGCCGACCGCAAAGACCTGTTTCTCGCGCCGTATTACGGCTGGCTGGTGGAAACATTGTTGGAAGCCATTCGGCCCGATACGGCACAAGGTGAAACGCCCGAAGTTCCCCGGTACGAATCCAGCCGCGGCCCAGGCTCGACGGCGGACGTGGATTTCTGGACGAGCCGGGAAGTCCGCGAAGTCACCAAGTCGCACGTCAACTACATCGTCGCCGACACCCGGAGATGGGAACAAAGTGCCGCGTACTTCATTGATACTCACCCCGCCGTCGAATCGTTCGTCAAAAACGCCGGTCTCGGCTTCGCTATCCCCTATCTCTACAACGGCCAGATGCACGACTACGTGCCCGATTTCCTCATTCGCCTGAAATCCCCCACCCCGCGCTTCGTCATTTTGGAAACCAAAGGCTACGACCCGCTGTTGGAGGTGAAGCAAGCTGCCGCCGAGCGTTGGGTGGCCGCCGTTAACGCCGACCAGAAACACGAACAATGGAGCTACCGGCTCGCGCGTAAAACATCGGAAGT
>CAZJCX010000079.1:0-548 GCA_964544425.1 uncultured Verrucomicrobiota bacterium | reverse complement strand
CGCGCTCCTCACCGCTCAATGAAACCCACCGTCGCCATCATCGGCGCATCCAACGACCAGTCGAAATACAGCAACAAATCCCTCCGCGCCCATGTGCGGGCCGGTTACGACGTGTACCCGGTCAACCCGAAGAAGGCGCAGATCGAAGGTCTGACCTGTTACAAATCAGTCCGTGATATCCCGGTCACGTTGGAGCGGATCAGCTTGTACGTGCCGCCTCCGGTCGGGGTGAAGCTGCTGCCGGACATCGCGGCGAAAGGTTGCAAGGAGCTTTGGGTCAATCCCGGCGCGGAGAGCGCGGAACTGATCGCGGAGGCGGAGCGGTTGGGGTTGAACGCGGTTTATGCGTGCTCGTATCTCAACGTCGCGCGCGACTGATTCGCCTACACCCGGTTCGCTTTCAATTCCGCCAGCGGGTAGTGCGTGCCGCGCCAATCAATCCCATCACGCCGCAGGGTAAGAATCGTCGCGCGCCAGATGATGAATTGGAACAGGAGCGCGGTGAAGGGAAACCCAATCCCGCGCCAGCGCTTCAGGCCGCGGAAACG
>CAZJCX010000078.1:3903-14701 GCA_964544425.1 uncultured Verrucomicrobiota bacterium | reverse complement strand
TGTGACGCTGGATTTGCAGGGGTACCGGCGCGGAGGCGCCCAAGAAATTTTGTCGAAAGGAAATGGAGCGAAATGAAGCTGAAGATTTTTATCGGCGTGTTGGTGGTGGCGCTGGTCGGCGTGATTTTATGGAGTTCGAATCAGCGCCAGCAGTCGCGTGCGGCGTTGGCGGCGGTCAGCAACGAGGTGGTGGCGGTGCAGGGAGAGTTGACGACCACCAAGACGGACCTGAAAGAACAGCAGGCGCAGGTGAAAGCGCTGCAACATCAGGTGGCGGTGGTGGACGCGGAGCGGACGCGGTGGGCCGACGAGGCCGGTGAGTTGCGCGAGACGTTGACGACGACGCAACAGCAGTTGGAGGTGGAGAAGCAGCGGTTGACGCAAGTGGCGACGGAAAAGGAGCATTTGTTGGTGCAACTCGGCGTCGTGTCGAATCAGTGGACGGCGGTCGCCCGGCAACTGGCGGAATTGGAAAAATCCAACGCGGCGACGGTGGAGCAGTTGGTGGGGTTGCAAAATGAGCTGGCCGCGCTGCAGGATGCGAAATCGTCGTTGGAGGCGCGCTTGAACAGTTTGGACGAGTTGCGGATGCAAGTGCGGCGGCTGCGTCAGGAACAGTGGGAGCAGCGGGTGGCGGAGTGGCGCGCGGCGGATTCGCGGCCCGGTAATCAGGGGTTCATTTACCGCAAGCCGGCATCATGACCGACCGGCCTCCAACATTGCGGCTGGGGGGGCGCGATTTTTCGTCGCGACTGATCATGGGCACCGGCAAGTTCTCGTCGGGCGGGTTGATGGCGGCGGCGTTGGAGGCCAGCGGCGCGGAGTTGGTCACCGTGGCGTTGCGGCGGGCGGATCTGACGGGGCAGAAGGACCGGTTTGCGAACATTTTGGAATTTGTGGATCCCAAGAAGTATGTGCTGTTGCCAAATACGAGTGGGGCGCGCAATGCCGCAGAGGCGGTCCGGTTGGCGCGGTTGGGGCGAGAGGTGACCGGGTCGGGGTGGTTGAAATTGGAGATTCATCCCGATCCCCGGTATCTGTTGCCGGATCCGATCGAAACGCTGGCGGCGGCGGAGCAGTTGGTCCGGGAGGGGTTCACGGTGTTGCCGTACGTCAATGCCGATCCGGTTCTGGCGAAGCGGTTGGAGGATGTCGGGTGCGCGACGGTGATGCCGTTGGGGTCGCCGATTGGGAGCGCGCGCGGGATTGAGACGCGCGCCAGCATTGCGATCATCATTGAGCAGGCGACGGTGCCGGTGGTGGTGGATGCCGGATTGGGTGCGCCGTCGCATGCGGCGGAGGCGATGGAAATGGGGGCGGATGCGGTGTTGGTGAACACGGCGATAGCGGTGGCGCGGGATCCGGTACGGATGGCGGAGGCTTTCCGGGCGGCGGTGGCGGCCGGTCGGACTGCGTTCGAGATCGGGTTGGCTGCGCCGAGCCGGCAGGCCAGCGCGACGAGTCCGTTGACGGGGTTTCTCGATGAGGCTCGATGACTTTGAGATTGCGGAGCTGACCGGGTGCGCGACGCACGCGACGGCGGCGGATGTGGAACGGGCGTTGGCGCGGGATCGGCTTTCGTTGGCGGATTTTGCAGCGCTGCTGTCGCCGGTGGCGGGGCGGCCGGAGTATTTGGAGGCATTGGCGGAGGCGGCGCATGCGTTGACGGTGAAGCATTTTGGCCGGGTGATGCGGTTCTTCGCGCCGTTGTATGTGTCGAACGAATGCATCAACATCTGCAAGTATTGCGGTTTTTCGAGGGACAACCCGATTCTGCGGGTGACGTTGACGGTGGAGCAGGTGGCGGCAGAAGCCCGGTATCTACGGGAGCAGGGCTTTCGTCATATTTTGTTGGTGGCTGGCGAGCATCCTCATTTTGTGGCCGGGAATTATTTGCGGGATTGTGTGGGGCGGCTGCGATCGGATTGGCCGAGCGTCTCGCTGGAGGTCGGGCCGATGGAGACCGCGGAGTACCAGCCGATTGTGGAAGCGGGCGCGGAGGGGTTGGTTGTGTATCAGGAGACTTATGACCGCGATGTGTATGCGGCGATGCATACCAGTGGGCCGAAACGAGATTATGATTGGCGGTTGGCCACGGCTGAGCGGGGCTACGCGGCCGGCTTTAAGCGGTTGGGAATCGGGGCGCTTCTCGGATTGGCGGAGTGGCGGTGGGAAGCGGTGGCGGTGGCGATGCATGCCGCCTTTTTGCTGAAGAAATGTTGGCAGGCGCAGGTCACAATCAGTTTGCCACGCTTGCGGCCGGCGGCTGGTGAATTTGTGCCGTTGGTGAATTTAACGGATCGGGAGATGGCGCAGTATGTCTGTGCGCTGCGGTTGATGTTTCCAGAGGTAGGGTTGGTGTTGAGCACGCGAGAATCGCCGAGACTCCGGGATGGTTTGGCACGGTTGGGGATCACTTTAATGAGCGCCGGTAGTCATACGGAGCCCGGTGGTTACACGGGGCAGGGGAAGGACGATTTGCACGTCACAAAGGGTGGCCGTCGGATTGACTCGGAGGGCGAACATGCTGACTCCCAGTTTGCGATAGCGGATGTCCGGTCACCCGAAGCTGTTGTAGCCAAGTTGTCGGCCATGGGTTACGACGCTGTTTGGAAAGATTGGGATGGATCATTAAATGAAGATCATCGCAAACGGTGAGACGAGACAGGTTACGGATGGACTAAGCGTAGCTGGCTTTCTGCGAGAATGTGGCTGGAAGCCAACTCAAGTGGTTGTGGAGAAAAACGGCAACGTACTACTAAGAAGTGACTTAAACAGCCAAATTCTGCAAGATAATGACCGTCTTGAGATTGTTGTACCGGTTGCAGGGGGTTAACTATCGGTTGTCAAACATGTCCCCTTCTACCTCTTGTATCTGATACCAAAACGCCTCCGTAATTCCTTGTGAAATAAGATCATGTCTCTTCACGACACGAATCACTGGGCGTTCATTCTTCCAGTGATCATCACTGGTTGACTCAGCTAGCGCTTTATTGAGACGGAGGCTGACAAGTTCCAGAAAGCCGAGCTCGTTGCTGTGCCGTTCGCCCCATTTCAATTCATCATTGAGTGACTTTAGTGTGTCATGGCTTGCCTTGTCGGCGATGTTGACGTATTCACACCACAGAACATAGGGTGATTCTGAATCATGTAACATTTGTGTTACAAGGCTGATGCGACTGTAATTCCAGTCTTTGTCGGAATATGACATGAGCGAATTGTTCACGCGTTCGGCAAGTTGTTCAGGGGTGTGTGTCATGGATGGGTGGGGTCTGAAAAAACTATTTGCAAACCTCCAGAGCTGAGACTACTATCTGGTGCAGTAAGTTTTTTGAATGTGATTCAGGAGCTTGCACGTTCTTCAGAGGGGTTCCCCACCCCCACCTCCTTGGCGTGCAACTCCTGAATCTTTTTTTTCATTTCGCTTCCTCAACCGGAACGGTGTCCTTGCCGTCAAATGGCGGGCTGAAAATGACCACGGCGAGTGCCGGTTTGGGAGATTGGTTTTGAAATGCATGCGGCACACCGGCTGGAATCGTGAGGACATCACCGCTGTGGATCGCGAACGTCCTGTCGGCTAACCGCATGACACCGTGGCCTTGGCGGATGAAAACCGTGAGGTCGTGGCGGGTGTGGACGTGCCACGGCTCGGCGTCGCGGATTTGGACGAGGTGGACGCTGTGGGTGGTGTTGGTCGCGAGGGTAGTGAGGTGGATGTTGGAGGGGTCGGTGAAACCGGTCAACGGGAGGGAGCGGTCGGCGTGAAATTGGGGAGTGGCCGTGCAACCGGTGAGCAGGAGGAGTGCGAGGAGGGGATTCAAGCTTGCGTTTGGCATGGTGATTACCTAATAAGTGCGCGGCGTTTTCACTGCGAGGAAAAAATATGGGTCAAATCTATGCCGATATCACGAAGACCATCGGGCGGACCCCGTTGGTGCGGTTGAACAAAGTCACGAAGGGCTTGTCCGCTGAGATCGTGGTGAAGTGTGAATTTTTCAATCCGCTCAGTTCCGTCAAGGATCGGATTGGCGTCGCGATGATCGAAACAGCGGAACGCGAGGGGAAGCTCAAACCAGACACACTGATCGTGGAGCCGACTTCGGGCAATACCGGGATTGCCTTGGCGTTCGTGTGCGCGGCAAAGGGGTACCGGTTGGTGTTGACGATGCCGGAGACGATGAGCATGGAGCGCCGGACGTTGTTACGGATGTTGGGCGCGGAGTTGGTCTTGACGCCGGGTTCTGAAGGAATGCCGGGCGCGATTCGGAAAGCGGAGCAGATGGTACGGGAGAATCCGAACACGTTTATGCCGCAGCAGTTTATGAATCCCGCAAATCCGGCCATTCATCGCTGCACCACCGCCGAGGAAATTTGGAGCGACACGGAAGGGCGAGTGGATGCTTTGGTGGCGGGAGTGGGTACCGGCGGAACGATTACCGGAGTGGGGCAGGTGATCAAGGAGCGCAAAGCGAGCTTTCAGTGCATTGCAGTTGAACCGTCGGATTCACCCGTGATCAGCGGTGGCAAGCCCGGCCCCCACAAGATTCAGGGGATTGGGGCTGGTTTTATTCCGCAAGTGCTGGAGCGAAATTTGATCGATGATGTTATCAAAGTAGCCAATGACGATGCATTTGCGATGGCGCGCCGGTTGGCGAAAGAAGAGGGCATTCTCTGTGGCATTTCATCGGGCGCCAATGTTTGGGCCGCCATCCAGTACGCGCAGCGGCCGGAGAACAAGGGCAAACTGATTGTCACCGTGGCACCTTCGACCGGGGAGCGTTATTTGAGCACGCCGCTCGCGGATGCGGCTCGCGCGGAAGTTGCCAAATGAAGAAGACCGCGCTGTTGTTTGCCGGGCAAGGGAGTCAGGCGGTGGGGATGGGGCGTGATTTGTGCGAGCAGTTTCCGGCTTGTCGCGATTTGTTTGCGCAGGCGAACAAAGTTCTTGGACGCGATTTGACAAAGATTTGTTTTGAGGGTCCGGAGGCGGTGTTGACGCAGACGGACAACGCGCAACCGGCGATCTTCCTGCACAGTCTCGCGTGCCAGAAGGCGCTCGGCGCAGTGGAGTTTCAGGCGACAGCCGGATTGTCGCTGGGCGAATTTACGGCGTTGACGGCAGCAGGAGCGGTGACATTTGAGGATGGGCTGCGGATGGTGCAGGCGCGTGGCCGGTTCATGCAGGAGGCGTGCGACGCGACTAATGGCGGCATGGCTTCGATCATCGGTTTAGAGGAGACGGTGGTGGCGGAGGTGTGCCGGGAGGCGGACGTGGACGTGGCGAATTTGAATTGTCCCGGTCAGATTGTGATTTCTGGTGAGAAAGAAAAGATCGGGAAAGCGGTCGAGTTGGCAAAGACGCGCGGGGCGAAGCGGGCGATTCCGTTGCAGGTGGCGGGGGCGTATCATTCGCGGTTGATGGTGACGGGGCAGCAGAAGGTGGCGGCGGAGTTGGCGACGTTGCCGTTGCAGGTGCCGCGCGTGCCGGTGGTTTCCAATGTGACGGCACGGCCGGGGGGCAGCGTGGCGGAGATCAAAGACTTGCTGGTCCGGCAGGTCACGTCGTCGGTGCGGTGGACGGAGTCCATGCAGTGGTTGGTGGCGCAGGGTTTTAATCGGTTCATTGAGTTCGGTCCCGGTGGCGTATTGGCGGGCTTGATGAAGCGGATTAACAAGGACGTGGAGATGTTGGTGGTGAGCGATGTTAAGACTTTGGAGGCGACTCGTGGCGCAATTGTTGGAAAATAAAGTAGCGTTGGTTACCGGCGCGGGGCGGGGCATCGGGAAAGCGGTGGCGACCCGGTTGGCCGAAGAGGGCGCGCGGGTGGCGTGTTGCGGGCGGACATTGGCGACCGTGGAGGCGGTGGCGCAGGCGATCGGCGGGAAGGCGTATGCGGTGGATGTCGCGAACGGCGCGCAGGTGTCGGCCACGGTCGAGGCCGTGGTGAAAGATTTCGGACGGATTGATATTTTGGTGAACAACGCCGGGGTGACGCAGGACAATTTGTTGTTGCGGATGAGCGAAGCGGAGTGGGACGCGGTGCTGGGGACGAACTTGAAGGGGGCGTTCCTGTGCACGAAGGCCGTGACGCGTGGGATGTTGAAGCAGCGCAGCGGCCGGATCATCAATATCACGTCAATTATAGGCTTGACCGGCAATGCCGGCCAATCTAACTATGCGGCCTCGAAAGCCGGGCTGATTGGTTTCACGAAATCGATCGCGAAAGAATTGGCCTCGCGCGGAATCACCGCCAACGCGGTGGCGCCGGGATTTATCGAGACGGACATGACGGCGGCGTTGGGCGCGGAGATGGCGGAGACGTTGAAGCAGCGGATTGCGCTGGGGCGGTTGGGGACGGGGACGGACATCGCGAATGCGGTGGTGTTCTTGGGGAGTGAGTGGGCCAGTTACATCACGGGGCAGGTGCTGACGGTGGATGGTGGATTGGCGATGTAGGGTGGGGCGTTCAACGAGCAAATGATGGTTAACGAGGAGACGAAGATGGCTGAAAAATCTGTGCAGGATCGGGTCAAAGAGATCATTGTGGAACAGTTGGGGGTCAACCCCGACCAGGTCACGCCCGAGGCGAAGTTCATTGAAGATTTAGGCGCGGACTCGTTGGACACCGTGGAATTGGTCATGGCGTTCGAGGAAGAGTTCGGCGCGGAGATACCCGACGAAGATGCCGAAAAGCTGCAGACCGTCGGGGATACCGTGAAGTACATCGAAGAGCGCGGCGAGAAGTGACCGCGACGCCTTGCCTGCCGGCAAGGAATGGAATTCAGAGTGGGGCATAAAGTGGTTGCTTCAAACAACTTTATGCCTCATTTTTTTCGGGCACTATGAGCGAACGTCGGGTCGTCATCACCGGATTGGGAGTGGTCACGCCGCTGGGCAGTGACTTGGAAACGTTTTGGCAGTCCCTGCTGGCCGGTAGAAGTGGCATCGGCCCCATCACGCGATTCGACACCACCAAGTTTGACTGCAAAATCGGGGGGGAGGCCAAGGATTTCACTCCCGAGGCGTTCATGCCGGTCAAGGATTTGCGCCGGACGGATCGGTTTGCCCAATTCGCTGTTGTGGCCGCCAAGAAAGCGGTCGCGGATGCCGGACTGCAAATGGCGAAGGAAGACCCCAACCGGGTCGGAGTCCTCATCGGTTCCGGGATTGGAGGGATGGAGACGATCGAAGACCAGGTGGGAGTTCTGCTCGAGAAAGGACCCGGTCGCGTGTCGCCGTTCATGATCCCCATGCTGATTGTGAACATGGGCAGCGGCTACGTCTCGATGTTGCTCGGCGCCAAAGGGCCGAATTTGGCGGTTGTGTCGGCCTGTGCCACAGCCACTCATGCGTTGGGTGAGGCCGCGCGGGCGATCGTGCATGATGATGCGGATGTGATGGTTGCCGGTGGCAGTGAAGCGGCGATCACACCAATCGGGTTTGCCGGTTTCTGTTCCATGCGGGCGATGAGCACCCGCAACGACGCGCCCGCGCAGGCCAGTCGGCCGTTCGACAAAGACCGGGACGGGTTCGTGATGGGCGAAGGCGCGGGGGTCTGCATTTTGGAGTCACTTGAACACGCGCGCCGCCGGCACGCCCGGATCTACGCGGAAGTGGCCGGCTACGGAATCACCGGCGACGCCTTCCACATGAGCGCACCGGCCCCCGAGGGCGAGGGCGCGGCGCGTTCGATGGCCATGGCGTTGCGCCACGCCCGGGTGCCGGTCGAGCAAGTGGATTACATCAATGCCCACGGCACCTCCACCCCCGTTGGGGACAAGTGTGAAACGCAGGCGATCAAGTCAGTTTTTGGAGAACACGCCCGGAAACTGACGATTAGTTCCACCAAGTCCATGACCGGCCACTTGTTGGGAGCTGCTGGTGGCGTCGAGACGGCTGTGTGCGCCTTGGCCATCCGCGACGGGGTGGTTCCCCCCACGATCAACTACCAGACGCCCGATCCGGACTGCGATTTGAATTATGTGCCGAATCAGGCTCAGCAGATAAAAGTGGGAGTTTGCGTCAACAACTCCCTCGGTTTTGGCGGCCACAACGCCACGCTGGTGGTGAGGCGGTTCGAGTAGTCGGAAAAGAATCTTGCTTTTTGAGGGTCGGTGGATAGACTCTCAGCACGGGAGAGGGGCTTGAAAAGCCCTTAATTCAGAAAGGTAAAAGCCAAGATGCTTGTCGCCAAGAGCAGTCGTATCCCGCGCAAGAAACTCCTCCTCGGTTTTGCAGATTCCTTGTTGGTGGCTCTCTCCATCTGGCTGGCGGCCATCCTGCGGCTCGGTTGGGACGGGGGCATGAACTATTTTACGGCTCACGGTGTGGCGATTTGTGTTTCGTGGGCCATCTTTCTCGTCGCGTTCTATATTAGCGGCCTATACGAGTCCGAACGGTTGCTGAGCATTGGCAAGACGTTGGCCGGGGCGTTGGTCGGGGTGGGCTTGGGCGGCCTGCTGGTGGCGGCCTCCTTCTACGCGGCTTCCTTCAAAGATCTGAACATCGGCCGCGGAATTTTTTTGGGGGCCATCGTTTTCAGCTTCGTCTGTGTGGTGATTAACCGGCTGATCTACATCGGCGCCACCCGCCGGGGTTTGATGGCCCAACGGTGTCTGATCATCGGTACCAGTCAGGAAGCGCGGCGTGTGATTGAGTTGATCCATCAGCACCCGCATGCCGGCATGAAAGTTCTGGGGATCATTCTTGTGGGTGGTGAACGCGACCATGTCGGTAAGTTTGTTGAGGATTATCCCGTGCTGGGAACGCTTGAATCTCTGGAGAAGTTTGTGGATTTGTACGGCATTGACCGTCTGATTCTGGCGGCCACGCTTGATTTTGAACCCGTACTGCTCCAGCGGTTGCGGCAGTTTCGCTACCGCGGTCTGGCGTTGGTGGACTTCGTGACCCTCTACGAGGAATTGGCGCAAGAAATCCCCATTGATTACATCAATGACGAGTGGCTGTTCATGGCGTCCATGAACAACTCCCGGTTCCACATCCGGCGGTTGAAGCGATTGGTGGACTTGCTCGCTTCCGTTGTTGGCTTGGTGCTGACAGCGCCCGTCATCGCACTGACGGCCATCCTCGTCAAGCTCACCTCCGCCGGCCCCGTCTTCTACCGGCAGGAACGGCTGGGCCGCGATAGTGAACCTTTCTTCGTGTTCAAGTTCCGCACGATGCGGGCCGATGCCGAGAGTCAATCCGGGCCCGTCTGGGCGACAGAGGACGATCCGCGCATCACGTGGGTCGGTAAGTATCTCCGCAAGTTTCGCATTGATGAAATCCCGCAGCTTTGGAACGTGCTGCGCGGCGACATGAGCTTGGTGGGTCCGCGACCCGAGCGCGGCGTTTTTGTGAAGAAACTATCGGAAAAAATTCCGTTTTATTCCGAACGTCTCTTGGTGGCCCCGGGTGTGACCGGCTGGGCGCAAGTGATGCATCCCTACGCGGCCAGCATTGAGGAATCCCGCCGCAAGCTGCAATTCGACCTGTTTTACATCAAGCACATGTCGTTTCTGCTCGACCTGTTCATCATGATGAAAACGGCCAAGACCATCCTTTTTGGCCGCGAGCGCGCCAAGCCGCAGGTGCCACCGTCGGCCACTCCACCGGAAGAGATCCGCACCGAGATGCTGTTCTTCCGTCCGCCCGGCACAGAGGAGGCCGCCAAACCTGATGCCAAGAAGGCGACCGGTTAGTCGGATTCGGACTGGCTTTTTCCCCTCTCGCCGCTAGAAATAGCTGCGATGAAAGAGTATCTCGACCTCGTCCAGCTGGTCCTCGAACAGGGTGTCCGTAAATCCAGCCGCACAGGTGTGGACACCATTTCGTACTTCGGCGCCCACTACAAAGTGGACTTGGCCAAAGGGTATCCGCTGCTCACCACGAAGGAGGTGAACTGGACCGCCATGTTGCGCGAGTTGCTCTGGTATCTCTCCGGCGAGGATCACATCCGCAATCTCCGGCAGCACACCAAAATCTGGGATGCATGGGCCGATGAGAACGGCAACCTTGAAACCGCCTACGGCCGGTACTGGCGACGCTTCCCCAGTCCCTATCAAGACGCCGCCGGCCGGTGGCACGTGCGGGAAGTGGATCAAATCCAATTCGTCATTGATACGCTCAAGAAGGAACCGACCAGTCGCCGCCTCGTCGTGACCGCATGGGAACCCGGTAACGCGCAGCCCAGCAAACTCCCGCCCTGCCATTACAGTTTCGTGTTCAACGCGCAAGGCGACCGGCTCAACTGCCACCTGACGCAACGCAGCGGCGATGTGGCGCTTGGCATCCCCTTCAACCTCGCGTGCTATGCCACGCTCACGCAGATGATCGCCCAAGAAGTCGGAATGACAGTCGGCTATTTCAGCCACATGATCGTGGACGCGCACATCTACACCGCGCGCGCCGATGGTAGCATGTCCGAGTACGACCACGTGCCCGGGCTGCGCGAGCAACTCCAGCGGGAACCGCGTCCGTTGCCGCGCCTCGTCATCGCCCGCAAACCATTTCACGAACTGCGTTTCGAAGACTTCCGGGTCGAGGGCTACGACCCGCAGCCCAAGATCAAGTTCAAGGTCGCGGTATGAAAGTCGTCCTCATCGCCGCCCTCGCGCGCGATGGCACCATCGGGGATGCCGGCAAGATTCCCTGGCACATCCGAGAAGACCTCCAGCGTTTCAAGCGCCTCACGCTCGGTCATCCGGTCATCATGGGCCGCAAAACATGGGAATCGCTCGGCCGGCCACTGCCCGGTCGGCGCAACATCGTGCTGACCCGGTCGGCGGCGCTGACCGG
>CAZJCX010000078.1:0-3893 GCA_964544425.1 uncultured Verrucomicrobiota bacterium | reverse complement strand
CTCGCCGCGTGCCGGGAGGAGACGGTGTTCATTATCGGCGGCGCGGAGATTTACCGGCTCGCCTTGCCGCGGGCCGACGAGTTGTATCTCACGCACGTCCCGTTGGACGTGACCGGGGACACGAAATTCCCGGACTTCGATCGGAACGATTGGCTGGTCGTCTCGCGCGAGTGCTTGCCGGACCACGAGTTTGTGATCTACCGGCGTCGCTAAACCGCGAGGGCTGCCTCGCGCTCGAGAACCTCATCCTCGGCGCGCAAACCGCCGGTCTCTTGCGGGAGCGCCGGCAAGTAGCAGTAGTTGGAATCGCTCTTCATCCGTTGGTGGATTTCCAACATTCCCTTCCAGGTCGCGCGCAGGCCGTGCGGGGCCGGTGGCATGTCGTGTTTGATGAGGTTGTGGAGTTTGGGCAGATTGAAGAAGGGGACGGCGGGGAACATGTGATGTTCAATGTGGTACTGCATGTTCCAATAGAGGAAGGCGGGGATGAACGACGCCGTGTACGTCCGGCAGCAGAGCCGGTGGTCCGGCACGTTGGGTGTCAGCCCGTAATGCTGTGGCACCCCCGTCAAAAATTGCAGCCAGCCGCAGTACTGTGAGCCGATGTTGAAGAGGAAGATCAGAAACCAGTGGCCGGTCGCAATGAAGACGGCCGCCAGCGCCAGATGGCCGATCAGCGTGAACCGCGCCCAGTTGCGATGTTGCCGCCGCAGTGGCGCGTTGCTCTCGGGGAGGACGTACTCAAACCAGTCGTTGTCGAGCTTGCCGGTCGCGCGCTTGTAATAAACTTTGAGTGCGTTCCACGTGTTCTGCGGATTCCAAGCGAACAAGCTGAGCCAGAATTTCCAGTCCTTGAACGACAACCCGTAGGGGAGCACCACTTCGCCGTCGTAATCTTTGTGCACCGTCACCTGATGATGCCGGATATGGCTCGGACGGAACCAGACTTGATCCCACCAACCAAAGAACGCATAGAGCTTGAGGAAAAATTCGTTGACCGACTTCGTCTTGAACGGCGTCTTGTGGCTCAACTCATGGCACGCCGTCCCGCCGAGAAATGATCCGATCGTGCCATGCACGAACATCGCCGCCAGCAGCGCCGGTACCGACCAATACCAATTCGCGCCCGTGATGTTGCGGAAGGCGAGGTAGGCGACGATGCCGGTCAAAATCCACAAACCAAAATGGCCACCGGCCTGTTTGAATCCCTGCCAGTCGCTGCACTGCATCAACTCATTCATCACCTTCGGATCAACTTTGCAGCGATACCAGTTGATCTTCCGGTCTTTCTGAAATTTAGGCGTCGCGGTGGTTTCCATGGGCGCACCCTACGAAATGCGCTTTCACCCGGCAATGCTCGCCATTAGCAGGAAGATGTCCGGAATTGACTGCGACTAACGCGCCTCCAACCGCTGATCTATCGTCTCTAGATTGGCGTAGATCGCCCGCAGATAGTTGTTTCCAGTATCGGTAACATCTTGTGGCAAAATGCGATACATGCCGCCGAGCACTCCATCCAGCCGCGGCAGGGCCACGTCGCTCCAGAACGACCGGGTCCGCCTCAGGAAACCTGCCTCATCCAAACCTCCCGTCATCCCGGATTCTGCGAACTCCCGGTACAAATCGCCGAGCCGATCGGGATAATCCGGGGCCGCCAGTTGCCCGAGCAAGTCCGCTGTGCCGACCAGTTGAGCGAGACATCGTTCGCGCAGACTGACTGAGTCGAGCAGCGTCGGATTTGCATCCAAAGCCGTGCCGCGAATCGCCAGCTCCACGACCGCCACCTCTGCCGGAGTCACGGCGAACTCCGGCAACAGTTCGGCGGCGACGGTCACCCCGCGTTCCACGTGAACGCCGGCAAACTGCGCGCCGGTTCCTCCCTGCTCCCCGTCCCGACGGAGGAAGCCGGTGTCGTGCAGCAGCGCCGCGGCCACCGCCAACTCGCCATCCCGCCACGTCAAACCCGGCTCGAGGCGCCGATTCACATAAGCGCCCAGCAACCGAGTCAACGCCACTGTCACGTCGCACGTATGCGCGAAATTGTGATACAGCATCGCGCACGCTTGGTAGCCAGGCCGGCGTCCTCCAAACAGCGCGGCGACCTCGGCCAACAGGCGCTCCACCCACTCCGGAGAGCTGCCGGGGAAGTGCGCGTGACACAAATCCCGGAGTGCTTCGCGAGTCGAGCCGGTGGTGTTGGGCCGAAGCGGGTGCATGCGCGATTGACAATGCCGCGAATCTTTGCCAGAAGGCAGCGGGAACGCAACCTCGAAAGGTCACGCATGGTGAAAACATTCTGGTGGTCACTCCTCGTTTTTCCCGCGCTGCTGGCGGTGGCGCAGGCCGCCCCGCTCAGCGAGGCCAAAGTCACGGAGAAACGCCACGAAGTGGGCTACCGGCCCGAAGCCGGTTCCGAGCGGGCAGCGGAAATCGGCGACGTCGTGCGCGGCGCGGACATCGTGCGGACGGGTGAAAAGTCACTCGCCGAAATGGAGTTTTCCGATCGCACGCTGACGCGGCTCGGTCCGCAGAGCATTTTTTCGTTCAAGCCACCGGAGCGCGAATTCCAGCTCCAGGAAGGTCTCGGCCTGTTTTGTCTGCCGAAGGGCAGCGGGGGCGGTCGCATCGTGACCGCCGCCATCACCGCGGCGATCGAAGGCACCACCGTGCTCGCGCTCGGCACCGGCAAGATCGTCTTTCTGGAAGGCACCGGCAAAGTACTCACCAACGACGGCCAACAACAAAAAGCCATCCGCGGCGGCGAAATGGCGTTCCTCGAAAATGGCAAACTCATCATTCGTCCCGTTGACCTGCAGCCGATCTTGCGCTCGCGTTTCATTCGCGAACGCCCCCGGCAACTCCCCACGTGGCCCCAGATTCAGGCGGTTGTGCGCGCCCAGGAACGAGCCGGCACGTCTCGTGAAGCGGCGGTGCCCCAGGATGGGTTGAGCCTGCCGGGGAACACCCGCGACCAATCCCAATTCCCGCTCCTGCCATGAAACGACTTCTCTTGCTGCCCCTCGGGATTCTCCTGACGGTCACCGTCGGCCTCGCCAACCCCGAGGCCAATATCGAAGATGTGGCGGAGTTCGACGCGCTGCTCGACTCCTCGCTCACCCGCGAGCCGTGGGGCGATATCAGCAGCGACACGCGCCTCTATCATTCCTCCAACATCCAGGCTTTGCCGGACACGTTCTTCTTTCCGGCCGATTCGGACACCGTCGTCGCGCAAACTTTTGCGGCCCGACTCCAGCGCCGCGTGACCGGCTCGCTGCTGGCGGAACTATCCCTCCAGTACCAGCTCTTCCGGTATGCCGATGCCGATCATTTCAATTACGACTCCCAAGCCGCCACCGTGCGTCTCCGCGGTGATCTGCCGGACTTGTTTCAATGGCACGTCGGCTTCGGCGGCCAACGGCAGGAATTCACCCGCAACCGCGAAGGCGAGTTTTACAAGATGTTCAACCCGCATCTCGGTCTCGGTCGCGACTTCCCACTGCACCCCCGCGTCACCCTCTTCACCGGTTACCAACTCGACTGGCAACCGTCCTCCCCGGCCATTTTGGATCGCGTCAACAACACCTTCACCGGCGGCCTGACCATCGCCCTCCTCGACCGGCTCACCGCGCAACTGCTCTACCGGCTCGCGCTCCAGAGCTACACCAATTACCGGAGCCGATTCGACGTCGGTCACACCGGCAACGTCACCCTCTTCTACGCCATCTGCCGCAACGCCCGCGTCGAAGCCTTCCTCAACTACCTCGAAAACGATTCCAACATTCGCACGCGCGACTACGAAGTCTTCGAGGCAGGCGGCGCGCTCCGCCTGAGCTTCAACTTCTAAGAGCGTGTTTGGAAAGTCACTTTTTGATTCCGGAAATGGTTGAAATGTG